>NZ_CP050831.1:4315934-4624215 GCF_012113595.1 Bacteroides faecium | reverse complement strand
GATTTTTCTAAGGCGACTATTCGGGAAGTGAAAGCTATTGCTTCAAAAGCGGAAGCAGCATCGGGAGTGGAATTTATCAAGATGGAAATGGGGGTTCCGGGACTTCCGCCATCCGCTGTAGGAGTCAAAGCTGAGATTGAGGCATTGCAGAAGGGTATTGCCAGCTTATATCCTGATATCAACGGGTTGCCGGAGCTAAAAAAGGAAGCTTCCAACTTTATCAAGGCGTTTATTAATGTAGACTTGAGCCCGGAAGGATGTGTACCCGTGACAGGTTCCATGCAAGGAACATTCGCTTCTTTCCTTACTTGCAGCCAATGTGATGAAAAGAAAGATACCATTCTGTTTATTGATCCGGGCTTTCCGGTGCAGAAGCAGCAGTTGGTAGTGATGGGACAGAAATATGAGACGTTTGATGTATATGACTATCGGGGTGAAAAGCTAAGGGAAAAACTGGAAAGCTATCTGAAGAAAGGAAATATATCGGCGATTATCTATTCGAATCCGAATAATCCCAGTTGGATTTGTCTGAAAGACGAGGAATTGAGAATCATCGGTGAGTTGGCTACACAATATGATGTAATCGTTTTGGAAGATTTGGCCTATTTTGCCATGGATTTCCGTCAGAACTTGAGTAAGCCGTATCAGGCACCGTTCCAGCCATCGGTTGCCCACTATACAGATAATTATGTATTGCTGATTTCCGGTTCCAAAGCATTCAGTTATGCCGGACAGCGCATCGGCGTGAGCTGTATTTCAGATAAGCTGTACCACCGGAGTTATCCGGGACTGACCAAGCGTTATGGCGGCGGTACATTCGGCACTGTCTTTATCCACCGGGTACTTTATGCGCTTTCTTCAGGAACAAGTCATTCTGCACAATTCGCCATGGCCGCGATGTTGAAAGCTGCCAATGAGGGACAATACAACTTCCTCGACGAAGTGAAGATATATGGTGAAAGAGCGAAGAAGTTAAAAGATATTTTCCTTCGTCATGGATTCCATTTGGTATATGACAACGATTTGGGCGACCCGATTGCAGATGGATTTTATTTTACCATCGGATATCCGGGGATGACTAGCGGTGAATTGGCCAAGGAATTAATGTATTATGGTGTAAGCGCCATCTCGCTAGTTACCACAGGAAGCCATCAGGAAGGTCTGCGGGCATGTACCTCTTTTATTAAAGACCATCAATACGCACAGCTTGACGAAAGGATGAAACTATTTGCAGAAAATCATCCGGTAGGCTGATCGTTTTACAGAAGATATTCATAAAAGCGACACTTAAAATGAAAAAAAACGGAAAGAACGATTGTTATTCCGTTTTTTTCATTACTTTAGTGGCATGAACATAGACCTTGATATATTTAAGATTCAATCGAATAATGTGCTTCCGTCAAGAGGAAAGATTTTAATATCCGAACCTTTTTTACGCGACGCGACATTCGGCAGGTCTGTAATATTGCTGGTCGATCATACGGATGAAGGTAGTATGGGGCTGGTTATCAACAAGCAATTGCCACTTCTACTTAATGATATTATCATGGAATTCAAGTATCTCGATGAGATTCCTTTATATAAAGGCGGGCCTGTTGCCACCGATACCTTATTTTATCTTCATACATTAGCAGAAGTTCCCGGTTCTATCTCTATCAGCAAAGGTCTTTACCTGAATGGAAACTTTGACGAAATAAAGAAATACATATTGCAGGGGAATGAAATAAATGAACACATTCGTTTCTTCCTGGGGTATTCCGGTTGGGAAAGCGATCAATTATACAATGAGATTAAAGAGAACACATGGCTGGTTTCTGAAGAAGAGAAGTCTTATCTGATGAAAGATAACACCAAAGAAATGTGGCGGAAAGCCTTGGAGAAACTAGGCAGCAAGTATGAAACGTGGTCACGCTTCCCACAAGTGCCTACTTTCAACTAATCTTTCATTTCTTATTTCTTAGGATTCAGACACTGAAGAAGCGCCGCATCCTTGTAGCAACCTTCCACCTGCAGCCAATTCTTTAATAATCCGCATTGAACGAAACCACAAGATGTAAATAGTTTCATACAGACTTCGTTGTCTACTGCCACGTGTGCATAAAGCTGATTCAAAGACAGGAAATCAAAAGCATATTCGCAAAGTAACTTCAATGCATCGGTGGCATATCCTTGTTGGCGATAGTCTTTATGAATGGCAATTCCCACTTCTCCACGTGAATGGAGCGGAACAAAATCCGTAATATCAATCGTACCAAGTATGCGATGATCGGCTTTGCCGACAATCATCAGACGAAGCTGCTTATCTGCAAATACATCGCATTGCGATCCCTCGATATACTGGCGCAGCACGTAGCGGGAATAAGGAACTGTAAAGTTACTGATATCCCACATCGAAGGATCATTCTCCATCTCGTACATAATATCCATATCTTCCGGCTCTACTGCACGGAGATAGATGCGGTCGTTCATTAAGAAAGATGCTCTCATTGGTCTTTTTCTTTTGCGATGTGAAGTTCGTTACGCAGTTTTTTCTCACTGGGCAGACAGAAAAGAGAAGCCGTCAGTCCAATCAGCATACAAAGATTGCCTGTGCTGCTCAACGTCAGATAATAACACAGGAGATTTACAACGATAGCAATTTCGAGTATTCCCAGTCGGACGATACTCATTTGCACATAACGCTTCAGTGCAAGCGTAATGGTCATGTTGTCTATCTTCTTTTTCAGTACAAGGCTGAATAGTTTCAGAGAAAGAGGGATACACAAGGCTGTCAGCAAGATACCGGCCGTTTCAAAGTAATAAGTAGATTGCACATTCCCTTCAAGGATTCCTACAGGAATGAGTTCAAACTCCCCTGCCCCAAGCAAAAATGCCGGGAGCACCCAAAAGAAAACATAACTGATATTCAAGTTTCTGACAGCGCGCTTTATCTGTTCTTCCATGTTCGTTCTAAATTCTAAAGATGATTTGATTATATAGTTCCGGTGAAAACGGTACGGTTCACAATGCTACGTCCCAAAGTTACCTCATCGGCATATTCCAGTTCGTCGCCAACGGATATACCCCGGGCAATCACACTCAGTTTGACTCCCAGTTTATCCAGTTTGCGGTAGATATAAAAGTTCGTGGTATCCCCTTCCATTGTAGTACTCAAGGCCAGGATAACTTCTTTGATGCCCCCTTCGGATACTCGTTGCACGAGACTCTCAATTTGCAGGTCGCTCGGCCCTACCCCATCCATCGGAGAAATGACGCCGCCCAGGACATGATACAGCCCCCTGTATTGCTGGGTTGCTTCTACCGCCATCACGTCACGGATATTTTCCACCACACAAACAGTAGATGCGTCCCGTTGCGGATTGGCGCAAATCTGACAAGTTTCGGTATCGGATATATTATGGCATACTTTGCAATATTTCACCTCACGTTTCAGGGTGATAATGGAACTTCCGAACGCTTCCACAGTAGCCGAATCCTGGCGGAGCAGATGCAGGACAAGCCGCATAGCCGTCTTACGCCCGATGCCCGGAAGTTTTGAAAATTCGCCGACTGCCTTTTCAAGCAGTACGGAAGGATATTGTTGGTTCATAGATAATAATTACTATTCTATCGATATTTTGGCGCAAAGATACAGATTATTGTTTTAATACCTGCAAAAAATACTACCTTTGCAGCCGTTATGATGATACTTATTACTATTATATGCTACTTTGCGGTATTATTATTAATAGCCCGTATCACCGGACGCAAAGGCGGTTCGAATGCAGCGTTCTTCAAGGGAGAGAACAAATCGCCCTGGTATGTAGTCTCCTTCGGAATGATTGGCGCTTCTATATCCGGGGTTACTTTTGTCTCCGTCCCGGGCATGGTACGCGGAATGGATATGACCTACATGCAAACGGTATTCGGATTCTTCTTCGGATATATGGTAGTGGCACACATACTTCTTCCTTTATATTATAAGCTCAATCTGACAAGCATATACGGCTATCTCGGCACACGCATCGGAACACGCGCCTATCGCACGGGTTCTTTTTTCTTTCTGTTATCACGTATGCTGGGAACGGCCGCAAAGCTCTATCTGGTCTGCCTGATTCTCCATACCTATGTATTTCAGGAAATGCATGTTCCTTTTTGGGCGATTGCCGTCGGCTCGGTGGCATTGGTATGGATATACACTCATAAAAGCGGAATAAAAACCATTGTATGGACAGATACCTTACAAACTTTCTGCTTGATTGCCGCGCTGATTTTCATCATTTATTTCACGATTCAGAAATTGGACTTGAATTTCAGCGGTATTGTCCGGACCGTTCAGAACAGCGAATACAGCCGGATTTTCGTACTTGACGACTGGGTGTCCCGACAAAACTTCTTCAAGCAATTCTTCAGCGGTATCTTCATTGTAATTGTGATGACCGGACTTGACCAGGACATGATGCAGAAGAATCTTTCCTGCCGCAATCTGCGCGAAGCGCAAAAGAATATGTATTGTTACGGATTCTCATTCATCCCGCTGAACTTTCTTTTCCTGTGTTTGGGAATTCTGCTGATAACACTGGCCGGACAAATGCAACTGGAGTTACCTGCCATGAACGATGATATTCTGCCGATGTTCGCTACACAAGGTTATTTGGGACAATCCGTACTGATACTCTTTACAATCGGAATCATTGCAGCCGCTTTCAGCAATTCGGACTCCGCCCTGACAGCAATGACAACGAGCGTATGCGTCGACCTGCTGGATACTGAAAAGGATACCGAAGAAGTGGCACGCCGCAAAAGAAACAAAGTACATCTATCCCTTTCGGCTCTGCTGGCTTTCTTCATTTGCCTGGTCGAAATCCTGAATAATAAAAGTGTAATTGATGCTATCTACATCATCGCTTCCTATACGTACGGGCCGCTGCTCGGAATGTTTGCTTTCGGACTGTTCACGCGCAGGCAGACTAACGACCGCTTTGTTCCGTTCATAGCCATCGCCTCTCCACTGCTCTGCTATGCCTTGGATTGGTGGATAGCCAAAGAAACCGGATATAAATTCGGTTATGAATTGCTAATATTAAATGGAACACTTACCTTTGCAGGGTTAATGTTGATGTCTGGAAAAGAGAAAACGCTGAAAGTACCATGAAAACAAGTATTGCAGCGTTTATAATAAATAATGGCAGAGTTTATTATAAACGACGCGATAGTTTATTATAAACGATGAACGAGTTTATTATAAATAATAGAACGAAGAAATAAATGACAAAAATATGGAAATATCAAGTGCAGAATTTGTGATTAGTAACACGGACGTGAAGAAATGTCCGGCAGGTATTTTCCCCGAATATGCCTTTATCGGCCGTTCCAACGTGGGCAAGTCCAGCCTTATCAATATGCTGACCAACCGCAAAGGCTTGGCTATGACTTCCGCCACACCGGGAAAGACGATGCTTATCAATCACTTTCTGATTAATAAGAACTGGTATATTGTCGACCTTCCGGGATATGGCTATGCCCGACGCGGCCAGAAAGGCAAAGACCAGATACGTACCATCATCGAAGACTACATTCTGGAACGGGAGCAGATGACAAACCTGTTTGTCTTGATAGACAGCCGTCTCGAACCGCAAAAGATAGACCTGGAATTTATGGAATGGCTGGGCGAAAACGGTATTCCTTTCGCCATCATCTTCACCAAGGCGGACAAGCTCAAAGGCGGACGCCTGAAAATGAATATCAATTCATATCTGCGCGAATTAAGAAAGCAATGGGAAGAACTCCCGCCTTATTTTATTTCTTCTTCGGAAGACCGCACAGGACGTAAAGAAATACTTGACTACATAGAAAACATAAACAAGAGTATCAATCAATGAAAAAGAGAATGAAAATGAAAAAGAGTTTTTTATCAATTGCCTTTATGGCAGCATTTATGCTGACGGCTACTAACAGCCAAGCACAATCATGGTCGGACTTATTCAATAAGGACAACATTTCAAAAGTAGTAAACGCCATTACCGGAACTGCCGAAACTATCGACATGACCGGAACATGGAATTATCAAGGTTCTGCCGTCGAGTTCGAATCGGACAACCTGTTGATGAAAGCAGGCGGAGCTGCCGCAGCTACCATGGCGGAAAACAAACTGAACGAACAGTTGAGCAAAATCGGTATCAAAGACGGACAGATGAGCTTTACCTTCAATGCCGACAGCACTTTCACCAGTACAGTAGGAAAGAAAAAGCTGAATGGCACTTACTCCTACAATGCTTCCACCAAACAGGTAGACCTGAAATATCTGAAGCTACTGAATCTGCACGCAAAAGTGAATTGCAGTTCCAACTCACTGGAACTACTGTTCAACTCGGACAAGTTGCTGAAACTGATGGCTTTTATCGGTAGTAAGAGCAACAGCACCGCACTGAAAACAGTTAGTTCGCTGGCCGACAACTATGACGGAATGATGTTGGGATTCCAACTCACCAAATAGCAAAATCAAGGCGTTTAATACTATTTCGCACTCCATTGAGTATATTTTAGGGGAAAAAGCATTACCTTTGGCACTTGTAATCAATAAAGAGAAGGAAAAATGAAAAAGATACTTTTTTTAATGACCTTATTAGTTATGGGTGTAAGTTTTGCATTTGCGCAAACAAATGCAGACATTAAGTTTGACAAGACAACTCACGATTTCGGCAAGTTTTCAGAAAACAGTCCGGTAGTTAGTTGTACGTTTACCTTCACTAATATAGGTGATGCTCCTTTGGTAATTCACCAGGCAGTAGCTTCTTGCGGATGTACAGTACCCGAATATACGAAAGAACCGATTATGCCGGGTAAAAAAGGCACAATCAAGGTGACTTACAACGGAACAGGTAAATATCCGGGACACTTTAAGAAGTCAATCACCCTGCGTACCAATGCCAAAACTGAGATGGTAAGACTGTATATCGAGGGTGATATGGAAGCAAAAGATGCAAAGTAGGAAAAAATAGACTATAACATAAAGGAGAATCTTTCGGTTCTCCTTTTTTTTTGTTTACTTTGAGGACGGAAATGTAAATTGACACATTAGCAAATTATAAAACTATGAAACAAGAAGAAGACAAATTCACCGGGCTGCCCGAGAATGCGTTCAGAGAGTTGAAACCAGGGGAAGTATACAACCCGTTGATGAGTCCCTCGAAAAATTACCCGGAAGTTAATTTCTGGTCAGTAGCATGGGGTATCGCCATGGCAATCCTTTTCTCCGCCGCCGCAGCCTATCTGGGCTTGAAGGTGGGGCAAGTATTCGAAGCTGCTATTCCGATTGCGATTATCGCGGTAGGTGTATCAGGAGCAGCCAAGAGAAAAAATGCGTTGGGAGAAAATGTAATTATCCAGTCTATCGGAGCTTGCTCGGGAGTGATTGTAGCAGGAGCTATCTTTACCCTTCCCGCTCTTTATATTCTTCAGGCTAAATATCCTGAGATGACAGTTACTTTCATGCAGGTGTTCATCAGTTCTCTGCTGGGTGGTGTATTGGGTATTCTATTCCTGATTCCTTTCCGGAAATATTTCGTCAGTGATATGCATGGCAAATATCCTTTCCCGGAAGCAACAGCTACCACACAGGTATTAATTTCCGGCGAGAAAGGCGGAAGCCAGGCCAAACCGTTATTGATGGCGGGTATGATTGGCGGATTGTATGACTTTATCGTAGCTACATTCGGCTGGTGGAACGAGAATTTCACGACGCGTGTATGCAGCGCCGGAGAGATGTTGGCAGAAAAGGCGAAACTGGTATTTAAGGTGAATACAGGTGCTGCCGTACTGGGTTTGGGATACATCGTCGGATTGAAATATGCTTCTATCATTTGTGCCGGTTCACTGGCTGTATGGTGGATTATCATTCCGGGAATGTCTGCTATTTGGGGAGACAGTGTGCTGAATGCATGGAATCCCGAAATTACGACTACCGTAGGAATGATGAGCCCGGAAGAGATTTTCAAATATTATGCGAAGAGTATCGGTATCGGCGGTATCGCTATGGCGGGCGTGATTGGTATCATCCGTTCCTGGGGCATTATTAAAAGTGCTGTCGGACTGGCTGCTAAGGAAATGGGTGGCAAGGGTAATGTAGAAAAAAGCGTTATGCGTACGCAACGTGACCTTTCAATGAAGATTATCGCAATAGGTTCTGTCATCACGTTGATATTGATTGCACTGTTCTTCTACTTTGATGTAATGCAGGGTGATCTGTTGCATACAGTAGTAGCGATTGTCCTGGTAGCAGGCATTTCTTTTCTGTTTACCACAGTAGCTGCCAATGCGATTGCCATCGTAGGTACGAATCCTGTATCGGGAATGACTTTGATGACACTGATTCTAGCTTCCGTAGTGATGGTGGCTGTCGGTCTGAAAGGCCCTTCGGGTATGGTTGCCGCATTGGTGATGGGTGGCGTAGTATGTACCGCACTTTCAATGGCGGGTGGTTTCATCACTGACTTGAAAATCGGTTATTGGTTGGGAAGTACTCCTGCCAAACAGGAGACATGGAAGTTCCTGGGAACCATCGTATCGGCTGCAACCGTAGGCGGTGTGATGATTATCCTCAACAAGACATACGGATTTACAAGCGGTACACTGGCTGCTCCACAAGCTAACGCGATGGCAGCCGTTATCGAACCGTTGATGAGCGGTGTAGGTGCACCCTGGCTGCTATATGGCATCGGTGCTGTCTTAGCTATTATTCTGACTCTTTGTAAAATTCCTGCATTAGCTTTCGCATTGGGTATGTTTATTCCGTTGGAACTGAATGTGCCGTTGGTAGTAGGTGGAGCTGTCAATTGGTTTGTTACAACCCGCAGCAAAGATGCAGCACTGAATACGGAAAGAGGAGAAAAAGGAACATTGCTGGCTTCCGGTTTCATTGCCGGTGGTGCATTGATGGGTGTTATCAGTGCTGCTATGCGCTTCGGCGGAGTCAACCTGGTGAATGAAGCATGGCTGAACAATACCTGGTCGGAAGTGTTAGCATTAGGAGCATATGCGTTGCTGATTCTTTACTTTATCAAGGCTTCAATGAAAGTTAAATAAATAGTATGAGGAGACTTTTATCCGTCATAGTATCGCTTGTCAGTGTAATGACCTTTGCACAGGAACAGTCTGCGGAGCTTGCTCCGCAGGACTCCGGCGATATGCTGCGAATCGGGAAGTCTTATTTAGGGACAAAATATGTAGCCAATACCTTAGACCGGGACGGAGAAGAAAAACTGGTTGTCCGAACCGATGCGGTAGATTGTCTCACTTTTGTGGAATATACGTTGGCGCAGGCTATCAGTCCTTCTTTTACAGAAAATCTGCAAAAGATACGGTATCGTGATGGTATCATCGACGGTTATCCCTCGCGGTTGCATTATACTTCCGACTGGATTGATAACGGTGTCCGGCACGGTTTCCTTACAGATATCACTGCCAGGAACAGTACGCCTACAATGAAATTGTCCCTTTCATACATGTCCACCCATCCCAAACAATACAAGAAATTGGCTGATTCGCCGGAAAATGTGTTACGGATGGCTGAATATGAGAAAGTTTTATCAGGAAAAATAGTACATTGGCTGCCGAAAAACCAATTGCCGGAAAACGGATTGCCGTGGATTATGGATGGAGATATTATTGCTATCACAACAAAGTTGCCCGGACTGGACATTGCTCACGTAGGAATAGCAGAATATATAAATGGAAAGTTGCATCTGCTGCACGCTTCTTCTACATTAGGGAAAGTGGTTGTCAGCGATACGCCTCTCAGGCATATGCTCAACAATAATAAATCGTGGACAGGCATACGTGTCGTTCGAATGTCGCACATTAAAAATAACTGATTATGAAACGAGTAAAACATTTCCTTCTCGTCTCGTGCATCTTCCCAGTCCTAGCGGGAGCACAAGATAGGGCAAGCACTTACCTCTTGGAATTAACTCCAAGTGCCTATTTTTTGGAACTTACTCCGGATGCCCAATCGGCGGGTATGGCAGGTACAGGATTAGCTATCACCGACAACGGAAGTACAGCAATCTTTCATAATGCTTCTACCCTCGCCTTTTCTATGGAAACAATGGGGACAAGTTATTCATACGCTGACTTGAATAAAGATTATGCGTTGCACAGCGCGTCTATCTTCTATAAAATCGGAAGAGAAGGAAAGCACGGATTTATGGTAGGCTTCCGCCACTTCAGAAGCCCGAAGCAAGAAGTGGACGGGGGACCTAATATCGGTTTTCGTCCTTATATATGGGATTTGGAAGCCGGATATTTTAGAAATGTAGCAAAAAACCTGTCTCTCTCCTTAACACTCAGATATTTGCAATCCAAATCCTGGCAAAGTGCAGACAGTAAAAATTCCGTTTGTCTGGATTTTGGGGCTACATACCACCGCAATATGGCTCTTCTCGACGAAATGGCATCATGGAGCATCGGTTTCCAGGCTGCTAATATAGGGAAAAAGTTGGATGGTTATAAACTTCCCGCCAAGTTGGGATTAGGGGGAGCAATCGACCTGCCATTCAGCATGGAGAACCGTTTGCAGGTAGCACTTGACTTCAATTATTTGCTTCCTTCCGAGATCCGACATTTGCAGACAAGCGTAGGAGCCGAATACAATTTCCTGAAATATGCAGTAGTCCGTGCCGGATATCATTTTGAAGACAAAGACAAAGGCATGGGCAACTATGGTACTTTAGGCTGTGGAATCAATTTTTGGCCCATCCGCGTTGATTTCTCTCACGCACTGGCGGATAAGGATTCCTTTATGCACCATACTTGGCAACTGGGAGTCGGAATAGTTTTCTAAGTTCTTCTTCGAGACGTTGCTTCACTTCGTCCATCGGCACATCGTGCTTCAGTTCCTGACGAAGTGAAGTGACGCCTTTATCTATAAATCCGCAAGGGTGGATATAGCTGAAATACCGCAAATCCGTATTTACATTCAAAGCCAGTCCGTGCATGGTGACATAGTGGCTGCTTCTTACTCCTATCGCACATATCTTACGGGCACGGGGTGTATCACCTTCCAGCCAGACGCCTGTTGCTTTCTCCAGTCGTCCCGCTTCAATGCCGTAAGATGCACAGACACGTATCACAGCTTCTTCCAATAGATGGACGTACTCTTTCAGTCCTAATTCAAATTCTTCAAGATTCAGTATCGGATAGCACACTAATTGCCCCGGACCGTGATAAGTGATGTCTCCTCCCCTGTCTATGTGGTAAAGGGTCGCATCAATCGCTTTCAACTGTTCGTCACTTAGCAACATATTATTTTCTTTCCCGCTACGTCCCAAAGTATAGACATGGGGATGCTCACACATGATGATACGGTTCTCATAGGTTTCATCCTGTGCTTTTGCACGGACAACGCCGTCAAACCATTCCGTCTGCCGTTGCCAGGCTTCGGCATACGGTATCAAATTCCAATCGACAAAAACTGTTTTCATAAAAACAAAGGTAAGAAATAAAAAGAAAATGTGTACATTTGTTGGCCCAATATAACAAACACAACTATGAAAATGGACTTTCCACAGGTAGACTTGCCTACCGAAGTATTAGCATGGATGAATGTCACGGAAGATATTCTGAATATTTATAAGCAATCTTGCCGGTTGCAGGCATGTATTGTCGCCATTTGTACTGAAGGCTCAATGAAAGCTTCCATCAACTTGCTTGATTATGAAATACGTCCCAATGACTTGATAACATTATTACCGGGAACTATCATCCAGTTTCGGGAAAAAACAGAAAAAGTATGTCTCTGCTTCGCAGGTTTCTCCGCTCATTGCGCCGGACGTATCAATCTGATGAAGAATATCGGCAATGCTTATCCTAAACTTATCGAACAACCGGTAGTTCCTCTTAATGAGGAAGTAGCCGGTTATCTGAAAGATTATTTCGCCCTGCTGGCACGTGCCAGTTGCAATGAGAACTTTGATATGGACCCTGAATTGGTAGAATTGGCACTTCAGACTATCCTGACAAGCATACGGCTGATATATCATAATTATCCGGGAGAGAGCAGTAGCTCAAACCGTAAAAAGGAAATATGTCGGGAACTGATTCAATCTGTCACCGAGAATTATAAGAACGAACGCCGTGCGCAGTTCTACGCGGACAAGTTGGGGGTATCTCTCCAACATCTGAGTACTACGGTGAGACAAGTGACAGGGAAAAGTGTATTGGATACGATTGCTTATATCGTTATCATGGATG
The DNA here is from genome assembly GCF_012113595.1 of Bacteroides faecium. NCBI lineage: Bacteria > Pseudomonadati > Bacteroidota > Bacteroidia > Bacteroidales > Bacteroidaceae > Bacteroides > Bacteroides faecium. The sequence goes on along the minus strand of NZ_CP050831.1, from coordinate 4,611,987 downwards.
CCAAAGCTAAATTGAAGGGTACGAATATGACTATCCAGGAAATTGCTTATTCGCTGAATTTTCCCAGTGCTTCTTTCTTCGGCAAATATTTCAGACGATATGTTGGAATGACGCCATTGGAATTCAGAAATGGATAATATTATTTTTAGGCACGGATTACACGGAATACGCGGTTGCTTTGTACAACCATATTTCAGAAAACCGTGAAATCCGCGTAATCCATGCCTAATTAAAGAAGAATTATTTATTTTAAACCATCACTTATTACAATCTTCTTCTTCCCAAACTCAAGGAATTGAGTACCACACTCACGCTGGAGAAAGCCATAGCGGCACTTGCCAGCATCGGGTTCAATAACAAACCATTCAATGGGAACAGGATTCCGGCAGCGATAGGAATACCTATCAGATTATAAATAAATGCCCAAAAGAGATTCTGATGAATCAGTTTGACTGTCTGTTTCGATAGCTGGAAGGCTTTGGGAAGCAACAACAGGTCGGATGTCATTAAAGTTACCATAGCAACATCCATGGCAATATCCGTACCTTTTCCCATAGCAATGCTGACGTCAGCCAATGCCAAGGCTTGCGAGTCATTGATTCCGTCACCTACCATAGCGACTTTCTTTCCCTGCAATTGCAGTTCGCGTACAAAGTCTGCCTTATCGTCCGGCAGTGCGTCAGCAACGAAACGTTCGATTCCTAAATGGGAAGCGACAGCCAGAGCTGTCCGTTGTCCGTCACCGGTCAACATGCAGATGTCGATACCCTGACGCTTCAACTCTTTCACTGCTTCGGCAGAGGTCGCCTTTATCGGGTCGGTAACAGCAATGATAGCTAATAGTTCGTTCTCACGACCAAAGTAAATGATGCCATTACCGTCCGATTCATAGCGAACCAACATATCAGCCATTACATCACTCATCGTAGCACTGAAATCCCTTAAAAGCTTATGGCTACCTACCCAGTACACTTGTCCCTGATAGGAAACTTTTATACCTTTTCCTGTGATACTTTCAAAGCTATCCAACTTGGCGGGAGTTACTTTTTCCTCGTCCTGAAGCGCAGCTACTATAGCACCGGCAAGAGGATGTTCAGATTTCATTTCCGCAGCGAGGAGCACATCTTTATAATGTGGTTCCTGCGATTGTGCCCATAGCCATCCGGTAGCTGTGGGATGCCCTTCTGTCAATGTACCGGTCTTATCCAGTATAACGACATCGACCTTGCGCATTTGTTCCAAAGCGACGGCGTCCTTAATCAGTATATGCTGACTGGCAGCCTTGCCGATTCCTACCATCAATGCGGTTGGCGTAGCAAGTCCTAAAGCACACGGACAGGCAATCACAAGAACAGACACGGCGGATAGAACTCCATAAGATATATATTCGCTGCCGCCAATGGCAATCCATAAGATAAATGTCAGGATGGCAATGCCAAGCACGACAGGTACAAAAATACCGGTTATACGGTCAACGATACGCTGTACGGGCGCTTTACTGCCCTGTGCTTCCTGTACCATATGGATGATACGCGCCAATACCGTCTCACTGCCGACCTGTGCCGCACTGATAATGAACGAACCGCGCTGATTGATAGTTCCCGCCAATACTTTATCGCCTTTCTTCTTTTCTACCGGAATAGGCTCACCGCTTATCATACTTTCGTCGACATATGAATCGCCTTCGGAAAGTTTACCATCCACGGGAATCTGCTCTCCCGGACGAACAACTACCAAATCACCGACTTGCAGTTGCTCAATCAGAATCTCCTCTTCCACTCCGTTGCGCAGGACACGGGCTACTTTAGGTTGCATCCCCATCAACTTGCGGATAGCGTTGGAAGTATTTCCTTTCGCGCGTTCCTCCATCAGTTTGCCGGTCAACACGAAAGCGATAATCACCGCAGAAGCCTCATAATAGACGTGCGGTTCCAGTCCGCGGGCATACCAGAATTCAGGAAAGAAAGTATTAAACAGGCTGAACAGAAAAGCAATGGAAGTACTCAGTGCAACCAAAGTATCCATATTGCTCCGCCCTATCTTTGCCTGCTTCCACGCTCCGGTAAAGAAACCGCCGCCGAAAAAGACCATGACAGGGATAGCAAGTACCAACTGAATCTCGTTAGAGTATGGCATATGCATCAATATCATGGAGAATACCAGCAATGGTACTACCAAAATCCATGCACCAATCACTTTCCGTTTCAAGCGAACGTAGCGTTTATGCTGCTCTTCTTCCTGACGCTCTTCTTTATGGGCTTCCTCCACAATCAGGTCGTAGCCTGCTGCAAGCACTGCCGCACGGATTTCTCCGGGAGTCAGTTTGTCTTTCTCGTAAGAAATAGTTAGCATATTGGTGGCAAAATTGACGGAAGCCTCCGTGACTCCCGGCAATTTTCTTACTGTTTTTTCTACATTATTAGCACAACCCGCACAATGCATATTGAGCACGGGAAATGCCTTTTTTACTATATTACCCATATATATAATTATTGTTTTACGGTCTTTTCCCCCTTCCTTGTCAGAGGAACAGGGAAAGACCATTATTTACTTATAGAAACAAGCCAATACGGGTATTTGTTCAATTACTTCTTATCCGCTTTCTTATCGTCCTTCTTTGTTTCTTTCACAAATTCGGCTTCATAATTGAACTTCTTGAATCCCGCTTGCAAGTTCTTTACATTTGTCTTTTCAGCATCGTATGTGATAGTGACAGTCCGGTCTTTCACAACAGTAGAAACTTCTTTCAGACCTTTTTCGAAACGCATGTTGTCCTTCACTTTCTTTTCACAGTTTTCGCAGTGCATCTGAGTCACTTTGAATACTACTACACGAATATCTTTCGCCATTACGGCAGCTACACTCAAAAGAGCCACCACGCAAGTGGCCATCCATCTTTTTGTTCTCATTTTTCTTATTAGTTTAAATGTAAGTTATTCTTTTTATTCACTGTTTCTAGCCAAGTTGAAACGCAGTCCGATATACGCCTTTGCACCGTGCATCGGTCCCCATATCATGGTGGAATCAAAGTTATCTCCCCAAGGATTTGCTGCGTCGATAATCGGGTTCTTCTGTTTGAAGTTTGTCAGGTTCTCGCCGCCTACGTAGATAGACCAGCGACGGAAATAGCGGGTTACTTGCAGGCTTAGTTGCTCAAAGCTGCCATAACGGCGATTCCATGACAGTTGCCCGTCTCCAAGTTCGTAAGGAGAAGGCATTCTGCCACCGCCATTCAATTGCAGCGTTGCGTCAAATTGCCAGATTCCCAACGGAGTTTGGTAAGATGCAGTCAGTAATCCTTTGTATTTGCTGGTCAAAGGTCTTTCCATTCGCTGGCCTTTGTAGGTGGTTTGCGCATCCGTCAAGCGGTAAGCGCCTGTCAGAGTGAATCCTTTGAAGAACGGATAGCTCGCTTCCACTTGGAATACGTGCGAATATGAACGACCATCCAGGTTATAGAAAGATACTCCATGGGGATTGCTATCCATATCTACCACAACTTGTTTCAGGAAGTCCGTATAGTAGTATTCGGCATTAATATTCAATGTTTTACCGAATATCGGGATGTAGGTAGACACACTTGCGCCATAGTTCCATGCTTCTTCCATATCCAGGTTCTTTGCAATCTCCACTTTACGGCTGCTGGAAAGCAGATAGTTATTTTCCGCCAATACATGATTTGTCCGGTAGCCTTTTCCGGCAGAGAGACGGAAGTTTATATATTCATTAGGATTGTATTTAAGGTGCGCACGGGGGGTTACAAAGAAGCCATGTTCGTTGCTATAATCTCCGCGAAGACCTGCCATCAGCATCCATTGGTCATTCAGGTTCAAAGTGTACTGCACGTAAGCTCCGGGAACGGCTTCTTTCTCAAAGGCTTTGAGAGGAGTGTCATCCGCATTGTTTGCCAAACGATAGTGTTGGTCGTAAGCATCATAATTGAAACTTAATCCTGCGGAGAAGCTGTTCTGTTTATTGAACTCCGTTTCGAACATCAATGAAGCGTAGACATTGGTTTGGTCTACGTTATAGAGCTTCAGTCCGTAATTAGCATCCTGATTATGTAAACTGGCAGAGAGAATCAAAGCCAGGTTGGTATTCTTCTCCTTATTAAATATATAGGCGTTCTTGGTGAAGAATTCATAGCGTTCCGTATCAATGTTCACTTTATAAGGATTGTCGAAATGCATTCCGCCATGATTGGCTTGTCCGCTGGTACGTGTTTCGGAAAGGGCTTTGATACCTGCCTGAAAGACATAATGGTCGCCCATATACGCCCATCGGTTCCACACATTATATTGCTCTACCTGCGGAATATCTACAAATCCGTCGTCATTACCATCGTGAGCTTTCGTCTCGTTTTCATAATGTGCCAGCAGAGAGGTGCTCCAACGTTTGGAGATTTTCAGCGTAGCATCCGCATTGGCTTCGTAACGATTGGTAGTGCTTGCGAAAAGATTGGCGGATACCCAGTCGGCTTCCGGCAATTGGGGTTTCTTAAATTCGACGTTAATCTGCCCTGTAATGGCTTCATAGCCATTCTTCACGGAAGAAGTTCCTTTGGAAACCTGTATGCTCTGCATCCATGGACCGGGAACATAACCTAAACCATAAGGAGCAGCAGCCCCGCGATAGTTCGGAATATTCTCCGTCAGCATCTGCACATAAGTGCCGGACAGTCCCAACAATTTGATTTGCTTGGCTCCCGTTGCTGCATCGGAATAACTCACATCGACCGAGGGATTTGTCACGAAACTCTCTCCCAAGTTACAACAAGCGGCTCTACTCAACTCGGCACTGCTTATCATATCTTCATTCATAACGCTGTTGCGTAGTTTCATTGTCCCCAGTCTTCGACTGACTACATTTACTTCATTCAGCTCCACCCCATCGCGAAGCACAATATCCAACTTCTGATTCCTACCGTTCACATGAATCGTATCGTTCTGAAAACCGATAAAGCTGACTATCAGCATATGGCTTTTGGAAGGTTTGGCGATAGAAAAGCTTCCGTCTTCCTTAGTAGTCACGCCTTGTCCCGTATTCATCCAGAATACGTTTGCTCCGGGAACAACTTCCCCGGTATTATCTTTTACTGTTCCATGTACTTGCGCATGCATATTGCCGGCAAACAACAGGAACAGTCCTATTATCATATATTTCATGTTTTCTAAACTTTCTTTCGAGATACAAAATTAATTCATTTCTCATGCAACTAAGTTGCATTCAATTACACCTCACTTTCCTGCTTTAATACAGCAAAAAGTAAAGTCCCTAAAAGAAAGATTTAGTGGCTAAATAATATAGGTGGAATATAGCGCCAGCTTCTGTCGAGAACAGAGAGGTGGCGGCGAGGTGAGAGTATCATACTCTACCGGATTATCTGAATAGGTGAAAGTCAGCAAATAGCAGAACTGCGCACAGAAAAGATCTACTGCCTGAGGTGAAACATTCAACTCAGTAGTATGTTTCATCAAGTCTAGCTTATAAATAGTAGCTGTACATCCTTTCGCTTTACAATCCTTTTTTGAGTCGCAAGTATGCGTTTTCTTACATTTCGGACAGCCTGTGTCACAACAGCTTTGCACCGTCTCGCAACGGGCGCAGCAATAGTGCACAATGGATACTCCCGCCCCTGAATAGATAATCAAGAGAGAAAGAATCAATGCTGTTATGTAAGCTAATCTTTTCATATCAACGGACAAAGATAAGAATAAAACTATATAAATCTATAATTTATAGAAAAAATGAGTGTAATGTCACATATGTTACAATCTATAATCCACCTCTTCCCTATCTTTGCAGAAAAAAGATAGATTATGGAACAATTACATGCTCATGAAGTCCTTCATATGATGGAAGGAAATAGCTACTCGGAATCATCATTGCGAGCAGCAATCATTGAAAAGTTTGGTGGACAACAACACTTCTACACTTGTTCGGCAGAAGATATGGATGTAGATACCCTTATAGAGTTCCTTAAGATGAAGGGAAAATTCATGCCTACCGAAGATGGATTTACCGTAGATATAACGAAGGTTTGCAACCACTGATTCTTTTTTCTACCATTAAAAAAGGAGAAGCTATGTACTTGTTGTTTAGCACACGTAAGTACATAGCTTTTTTTCTTTAATCAGACGGACACTATCCGATAAGCCTGTCTAAAGAGAAATAGCTGAATATTTTTCTGTTTTTATTAGTCCGATTCGTGAATTTCATCTATATTTGTCAATAGTGAATGAGACAGTAAATGTGTAATTTATAGAAAAAACGAGTATGAAAAAACAATATGTCAGCCTGCTTGCTATTATACTTTCGGTAAGCGGCTTTTTGTTTTCTTGTCATGACAAGATGAACAAAAATACAGGTGCGTTGCAGTTCGATAGTATTCAGGTGAATAAGACGGCACACCTGTTCAACGATACAGCCAAACCGGCTTGTAATATTATTATCAATTTTGCCTATCCCGTCAAGTCATCGGATGATATGCTGAAAGACAGTTTGAATGCTTATTTCATTTCTGCCTGTTTCGGTGATAAGTACATCGGGGAAAAACCGGAAGAAGTGATAAAACAATATACGGAAAATTATGTCAGCGAGTATCGCCGTGACTTGGAGCCGATGTACACTGAAGACGAAAAAGACAAAGAAGACGAAGCTTCCATCGGTGCCTGGTATTCTTATTATAAGGGTATCGAAAGCCACGTGCAACTGTATGAGAAAGACTTGCTTGTATATCGTATCGACTATAATGAATACACCGGTGGTGCACACGGCATCTATATGACAACTTACCTGAATATGGATCTTACACTGATGCGCCCACTTCGTCTTGATGACATTTTCGTCGGAGATTACAAAGACTCATTGACCGACCTCATTTGGAACCAGCTCATGGCTGACAACAAAGTGACAACTCATGAAGCTTTGGAAGATATGGGATATGCTTCGACCGGTGACATCACTCCGACCGAGAATTTCTATCTGAGCAAAGAAGGTATTACCTTCTATTATAATGTATATGACATTACTCCCTATTCTATGGGACCCGTAAAGGTGACAATTCCATTCCCTATGATGGAACACCTTCTCGGCAGCAACCCGATTTTGGGAGAGCTGAAAGATTAAACTTCATAAAAGAGCAGAACACCAATGAATATCCTGTTGTTACTACGCAAATAGTAATATATGAAGGATATTCATTTACTATAATTTATAATCAGTAATTTGTAATTAATAAAAGTGGAAATCATACAGAAATACTTCCCTGAACTGACAGAAGAGCAACGCAAACAATTTGCTGCTCTATATGACCTCTATATCGACTGGAATTCGAAAATCAACGTTATTTCACGCAAGGACATCGAAAATTTGTATGAGCACCATGTGCTCCATTCGTTAGGCATTGCCAAAGTCATCCAGTTCCGTCCCGGAACCAGCGTCATGGACTTGGGTACAGGCGGCGGTTTCCCCGGTATTCCCTTGGCAATATTATTTCCCGAAACGAAGTTTCATCTCGTAGACAGCATCGGTAAAAAAGTACGTGTAGCGACCGAAGTAACCAATGCCATCGGACTGAAGAACGTCACTTTCCGCCATGCGCGCGCAGAAGAGGAGAAACGCACGTTCGACTTTGTTGTCAGCCGTGCCGTGATGCCTTTGACGGATTTAATCAAGATTATCAAAAAGAATATTTCTTCCAAACAGCAAAATGCATTGCCCAACGGGTTAATCTGTCTCAAAGGCGGCGAGCTGGAACACGAGACAATGCCGTTCAAACATAAGACTATGATTCACAGCTTGAGCGATAACTTCGAAGAAGAATTCTTTGAAACCAAAAAAGTGGTATATGTTCCGATTTAAAGACTATTAGTTCCGAATAAGATTTAATCATAGAAAAGAACCATGAAAATAAAAAGGTTTGAATTTAATATGTTTCCCGTAAATTGCTACGTATTATGGGACGAAACAAAAGAAGCAGTCGTCATTGATCCGGGCTGTTTCTATGAAGAAGAAAAACAAGCACTGAAGAAGTTCATTCTCACGAACGGACTGACCGTGAAGCATCTTCTGAATACTCACTTACATTTGGATCATATCTTCGGAAATCCGTTCATGCTGAAAGAATTCGGTTTGTCGGCAGAAGCCAACAAAGCGGATGAATACTGGATTGACGAAGCACCGAAACAAAGCCGGATGTTTGGTTTCCAGTTGCAGGAAGCACCTGTCCCATTGGGGAAATATCTGCATGACGGTGATATCATCACCTTCGGGCACACCCAACTGGAAGCAATCCATGTACCCGGACACTCGCCCGGAAGCTTGGTGTATTATTGCAAAGAAGACAACTGCATGTTCTCCGGCGATGTTCTCTTCCAAGGCAGTATCGGTCGCGCCGACCTTACAGGTGGCAACTTCGACGAACTGATAGAGCATATTTGCAGCCGTCTTTTCGTCCTTCCTAACGAGACAGTCGTTTATCCGGGGCATGGTGCACCCACGACCATCGGAATGGAAAAAGCAGAGAATCCATTTTTCAGATAACACATAAAATCCCTCTATAATATGAAAACCGATTTGTTAGCTAGCCGTCACATCGGCATCAATGAACAAGACACAACCGTGATGCTCCGCAAAATTGGAGTAGCATCGCTGGATGAACTTATTGATAAAACAATTCCTGCCAATATCCGGCTAAAAGAGCCGTTAGCATTGGCCAGTCCGTTGACGGAATACGAATTTGGAAAACACATTGCCGCATTGGCAAGCAAAAACAAACTGTATACCACATATATCGGACTAGGTTGGTACAATACAATCACGCCTTCTGTTATCCAACGGAATGTATTCGAGAATCCGGTGTGGTACACTTCTTACACTCCTTATCAGGCAGAAGTGTCGCAAGGACGCCTGGAAGCATTGATGAATTTCCAGACAGCCGTGTGTGACCTTACTGCCATGCCGCTTGCCAACTGTTCATTGCTGGACGAGGGAACTGCTGCTGCCGAAGCTGTCAGCATGATGTACGCCCTGCGTTCCCGCGCCCAACAGAAATCGGGTGCAAACGTTGTCTTTGTTGATGAAAATGTCTTCCCGCAAACACTGGCTGTCATGACCACACGTGCTGTACCGCAAGGTATCGAACTGCGCGTAGGTAAATATAAGGATTTCGAGCCTTCACCGGAAGTATTCGCCTGCATACTGCAATATCCAAATTCCAATGGAAGTGTAGAAGACTATGCTGCATTTACAGAAAAAGCACATGCGGCTGATTGCAAAGTAGCTGTTGCCGCTGATATTCTAAGTCTCGCCCTGCTGACTCCGCCGGGAGAATGGGGAGCGGATATCGTATTCGGAACAACTCAACGCCTGGGCACACCGATGTTCTATGGTGGCCCGTCCGCCGCTTACTTCGCCACACGAGATGAATACAAACGGAATATGCCGGGACGTATCATCGGATGGTCAAAAGATAAATACGGCAAACTCTGTTACCGAATGGCTTTGCAGACACGTGAACAGCATATCAAGCGCGAAAAAGCGACATCGAATATCTGTACGGCTCAAGCTCTGCTGGCCACAATGGCAGGTTTCTATGCCGTCTACCACGGACAGGAAGGTATTTCAACCATTGCTTCGCGCATCCATAGCATCACCGTATTCCTCGACAAGCAGTTGAAGAAATTCGGATATAACCAAGTAAACGCACAATATTTCGATACATTGCGTTTCGAACTGCCCGAACACGTTTCAGCACAGCAGATTCGTACGATTGCACTTAGCAAAGAGGCAAATCTACGTTATTACGAGAATGGGAATGTAGGTTTCAGCATTGACGAAACTACGGATATCGCAGCCGCTAATGTGTTGCTTTCCATCTTTGCCATTGCTGCCGGAAAGGACTATCAGAAGGTAGAGGATATTCCCGAAAAAAGCAATATCGACAAGGTGTTGAAGCGTACGTCTCCTTTCCTTACTCACGAAGTATTCAGTAAGTATCATACGGAAACGGAAATGATGCGCTATATCAAGCGCTTGGACCGCAAGGATATTTCACTGGCTCAGTCTATGATTTCTCTCGGCTCATGTACGATGAAATTGAACGCTGCTTCGGAGATACTGCCTTTAAGTTGTTCAGAGTTCATGGGTATGCACCCGTTGGTTCCTGAAGACCAGGCAGAAGGATACCGTGAATTGATAAAGAATCTGAGTGAGGATTTGAAGATTATCACCGGTTTTGCGGGAGTCAGTTTACAGCCGAATTCGGGTGCTGCCGGAGAATATACAGGCCTTCGCGTGATTCGTGCTTACCTTGAGAGTATCGGCCAGGGGCATCGGAACAAAGTTTTGATTCCGGCATCGGCTCACGGGACGAATCCCGCATCAGCTATCCAGGCAGGATTTACGACCGTCACTTGTGCCTGCGACGAGTTAGGAAATGTAGACATGGACGACTTGCGTGCCAAAGCCGAAGAAAATAAGGATGAATTAGCCGCATTAATGATTACCTATCCTTCCACTCACGGCATCTTTGAAACGGAGATAAAGGAGATTTGTGAAATTATTCATGCCTGTGGCGCACAAGTATATATGGACGGTGCCAATATGAATGCACAAGTAGGATTGACCAATCCGGGATTCATCGGCGCAGATGTCTGCCATCTGAATCTTCACAAGACCTTCGCTTCCCCTCACGGTGGCGGTGGCCCGGGAGTAGGACCTATCTGTGTGGTGGAGCACTTGGTGCCTTTCCTGCCCGGACATGGTATCTTCGGCAATGCACAGAATCAGGTTTCTTCCGCCCCGTTCGGTAGTGCAGGTATTCTGCCTATCACATATGGATATATCCGCATGATGGGTACGGAAGGTTTGACACAGGCAACTAAAATTGCCATTCTGAATGCCAATTACCTGGCTGCTTGCCTGAAAGACACTTATGGCGTCGTCTATTGCGGAGCAAATGGTTTTGTTGGACACGAAATGATTTTGGAATGTCGCAAAGTACACGAAGAAACAGGTATTTCGGAGAATGATATCGCAAAGCGTCTGATGGACTACGGCTATCATGCTCCTACCCTATCCTTCCCTGTTCACGGTACATTGATGATTGAACCGACGGAGAGCGAAAGCCTTGCCGAACTGGATAACTTTGTAGATGTCATGCTGAATATCTGGAAAGAAATCCAGGAAGTGAAGAATGGTGAAGCGGACAAGAATGACAATGTATTGATTAATGCTCCGCATCCCGAATATGAAGTGGTCAATGACCTTTGGGAACATTCATACACACGCGAGAAAGCTGCTTATCCGATAGAGAGTGTACGTGACAATAAATTCTGGATAAACGTGGCACGCGTAGATAATACGTTAGGGGACCGAAAACTGTTGCCGACCCGTTACGGGACATTCGATTGACATACCCCTCTGAGACAGCTCAGAGAGCATAACGTTTTGTAAAAGCTAAAGCGGCGTTTTAGGAGTCCTAAAGCGCCGCTTTAAATGTTGTAAAGCGCTGCTTTATGAATCGTAAAACACTGCTTCAGGAATAATAGGTTGACTGGTATTCTCTATTTGACAATCGTCACCGTACCCGCTTTCACTTTCTTCTCTTTCATCGGAGTTTTGGGGTCAGCATATCCCAGTGCTACACAGCCATATACCTTATGATTTTCGGGAACTCCCAGTGAAGTAATAAACTCACGCACTCCGGGGTCATCGCAAGTCGTCCCGAGTTGGTTAATCCAACAAGAACCGATTCCCAAAGACTGGGCGGCAAGAAACATATTCTCTATCGCACAGGCACAGTCCATCCCTGCCCACCATTGGGTAGGCTCATTAGAGACAATGACTAAAGTCGGAGCATGATAATAGCAGCAATAAGTCTTGCTATGACCGCGTTCCTGCAAACGAGTATCATCGCTTTTTGCGAAAGCTCCCTTAATGCGTTCGTTCAGTTCCGACAATTTGTCGGTATTCTGAATAGCCGTGAAATGACAGGTTTCCAAATGCATTCCACTCGGAGCATAAGTTGCCGCTTCCAGAACCGCCTGCAAATCCTCTTCTGAAACTTGCTGACTTGTATAAGCCCGTACACTACGACGTGCCTTGATGTTTTCTAAAATCTCATTTGTTTTCATACTATCCTATGTTTAGAACCTATTTCTTGTTTTGAACCTATCTCTTAACCAGACCAATCTTCGCATTCAATTTGAAGTAATACACTCCGTTCTCCCTTTCCAGAAATCCGTATTTGTCCTTCTCCAAAGCGCCTTTCTCCAAACGAGTATTCAGGAACAAGAAGTCTTCCATCACCTGTTTCTCCGATTTATGATAACAGAGTATATTGCCGTTTCCATCCACCAACAGCATACCTTCTACTGCTGAATCCTGTCCATTATAGATTTTCGCAGGACGCATACCCAATGCTAGTGCCATCAAGAACTGCTTCATCTTAAATTCATAGAACTTATGCTTATTTATCAGTTCGTCTTTAATCTTCAATGGGTTCATCTGTTTGATAATCTCCGTTAGTTCACTGATACGGGATATACCATCCAAATGCATGATGCGCACCATTTCCGTCAATACGCGCGGGAAATGCAAGTCAATCATCAACAGATTGCTACGAAATACACGGTCGGCCACATCCGAATATTTGAGTACACCACCCAAACGTTCAATCATCATCATTCGCTCGGCTACCTCATTAGGAGATTCCGGCAAAGCATTAATCTTGTTGACTGTCGGAGTAGCAAATTTAATTCCACTCTGTTCCAATTTAAGATTCGCGGCACGTCCACCATCCAATAACGGGTTCATTGCACTCAATCGGGAACGGACATTAAATCCCCTCAACGGAGCTTCCGGATGCCAAAAGGCGACAGAGAAATCTGTACGGTCTTCCGTCTTTGCTTCCAAATCGAAGATACCTGCTTCGTCCAAAAACTCTTCCACTCCGTCCGGTGAGGTAACGTCATTCTCCGAAGAAGATTTAACGGCCTGCAATATCAGTCCGGCAACAATACTGAAATCTTCACGAGGCATGGATTTAACGCCTGTTTCTCCTTCGATACGAATTGTTTCTTCTTCAATATAATATCGACGTGTTCCGTCATGTTCTTCCCGTTGAATCATTGCAACAGGCCAGGACACTTCTCCCGCTTTCGCCTCTGCCGTACCTAATACCGCTTTCCCGTCTGCCAACAGGCGGAAGAATGTATAAAGTTCACACCATTCTTTTTTAGTTGCTTCAAATGCCATATATCTTGTTCTTCTTTATTTTACTAACGATGTTTTATAAATGTTCCTACTGACTGATAACCCGTGGCAGCTCTACAGACGAAACAAAAGGGGGAACGACATAAGTCACCTCTTCCAATGGCGGCAATTTTCCCACTTGAGCAAAGAGCGAATTGCGTATCCATTCCTTGGGAGTGACCACGATAAATCGCCCTGTCCAGCAACCGTCAAAATAAGAGGGATTACCCGGTTGTTTCTTTATGGGATAACAGATATTTTCTCCTTTGTTCCGCATCTCCGGCGAACGACCAGGATCATTCACCCACACATGTTTATCATCAATGCCGCGAAGTACCATCCAATGCCCCCTCGGTCCGGGACGTAAGCCACGAACTGCTCCTGTATATCTCACATTCACCAGAACAGGGATACCACGGTCAATATAATCTTTCAATATCCGATAATCTTTCTTTTGAAAATGCTCGGCACTTATCATATTCTCGTAATAACGGGCCAGTGAATCTATCTCGAAAGAATAATAACCACCCTGCCCTATCGAAGTACGACGACGGAAAGGAGCATGCTTTTTCAGGAAGTAATTCCGTTGATATTCCACCAGTTTCTTTTCCGCATCTTGAGCAGACCGTTGCTTGTCGGTAGTCATTCCCTTAAAATAGTCGAATACCATTAAGGATGAAGCCAGGGAACAATGCGAATAAGGACATCCCGTGATCTTCTGCGAATACCAGGGAACAGGAATATTATTGGGAGCTAACTTCAGCGTCTCTTGAGTCTTCAGAGTCTCCTGAGTTTTCTGCGTCTCCTGTGCACGAAGCTGAGTACCATTCCATGCAAAGAAGCCCGAAAGCAGGATAAAAAGTATGTAGTATTTCTTTCTCATTCAAATTCAATCTAATCTCTCTGTCTCAACTATGACTATTTTCTACACGTTAATTCTCTTCATCATCCAGGATTCGTGCCGTCTCCACTTTTTCCAGTCGTGCACGCAGTTTCGGCATCATCGAACGGCGAATCCGCAGTGTCATGCTGCAATCCATGTCATACGACTGATTGAGAATCTCCGGTTCTTCTTCCTTCACAATGCGCATGATGTCATTCATAAAAGGATATTCGAACATGACTGTCACATCATCATCTACCGTTTTCTCTATAATCGTAGCGGCAGCGATAGCTTCGGCAGCAGCAGCTTTATAAGCTACAATCAATCCGCTGGTTCCTAACTTGATTCCACCGAAATAACGAACTACGATAATCAGAATATCCGTCAGTTCATTGGAATTAATCTGTCCGAGAATAGGCTTACCTGCCGTGCCGGAAGGTTCTCCGTTGTCATTGGCACGAAAATCCTTGCGCGCCGCCCCCAACATATAAGCATAACATACATGCCGGGCATCATAATACTTCTTCTGATACGTTTCAAGATGTACCTTTATCTCGTCGATAGTACGCACAGGAAGGGCAATAGCAATGAACTTGCTTCGCTTTTCTGTATAAATACCTTCGGAAGGTTCTGTGATGGTTTTATAAGTATCTTCAGCAGTCATGGCGCAAAGATACAAAAAAACGGTCAATCCGTCGCAAATTTAATATTCATTGCGATAGATTGACCGTAGAGATTTATTTTAAAGATTCTTTAATCCAACTTATGAATAACCAGTCCTGAACGGAGTTTAGGTTCGAACCAGGTGGTCTTGGGCGGCATGATATTACCGGTATCTGCAATATCCATCAGTTGCTTCATAGACACAGGATAAAGAGCCAGAGCTACTTTCATTTCACCGCTATCCACACGTTTCTTGAGTTCGCCCAATCCACGGATACCGCCAACAAAGTCGATACGCTTATCCGAACGCAAGTCTTTTATTCCAAGGATTTCATCTAAAATCAGATTAGAAGAAATGGTAACATCAAGTACACCGATAGGGTCATTATCATTGTATGTTCCGGCTTTGGCAGTCAAGCTATACCATTTGTTGCCGAGATAAAGAGAGAAGTTATGTAAACCGGATGGTTTGTAAATATCCGCACCTTTCTCTTCTACGACAAAGTTCTTTTCCAATGCAGCAATGAACTGTTCGGGAGTCAATCCGTTGAGGTCTTTCACTACACGGTTGTAATCAATGATAGTCAGTTGATTGGCGGGGAAGCAAACGGCCATGAAGTAATTATACTCTTCATCACCGCGATGACTCGGATTCTGTTTTGCTTTCTCTGCCCCTACCAATGCGGCAGCAGCGGAACGGTGATGTCCGTCGGCGATATACAGAGCCGGCATCTTCGCAAATTCGGCAGTAATGACAGCAATATCCTCGTCCTGGTCAACAATCCAAAAAGTATGACCGAAGCCGTCACCCGGAGCGATAAAGTCATAGACAGGCTTTTCTGCGGTATATTTTTTGATAATGGCATCCAATATCTCATTATCAGGATAAGCGAAGAAAACAGGCTCGATATTCGCATTGTTCACACGGACATGCTTCATACGGTCTTCTTCCTTATCACGGCGGGTAAGTTCGTGTTTCTTGATAACTCCATTCATATAATCGGGAACATAAGCACCGACAACCAGTCCATACTGCGTCTTCCCATTCATAGTCTGGGCATAGATATAATAGTTTTCCTTCGCATCCTGCACCAACCATCCCTTATCCTGGAATGCCTGGAAGTTCTCGGCAGCCTTGGCATACACCGGCTCGTCATGTTCGTCCGTACCAACGGGAAAATCAATTTCAGGTTTAATGATATGATAAAGAGACTTTTCGTTACCTTCCGCTTCAATGCGGGCTTCTTCTGAATTCAAGACATCATAAGGACGGGAAGCAACCTGTTCCACCAATTCCTGCGGTGGACGAATGCCCTTAAAAGGTTTAATTATTGCCATGATATTAGTATTTAATATGTAAAAAATAAAAGCCACAGACTTATTGAAAATCTGTGGCTCAAATATACTACTATTTCTATGAATATTATTTATTCACGCGGAATTTTTCGCAACCGTCTTTCAAGAAACCAACGATTTGTTGGGCAGCAGCAATACCGGCATTGATATTTGCCTCGGCAGTCTGTGCCCCCATCTTCTTCGGAGTTGAGAAATAACGTCCGGCAAACTTCTCGGCAAATTCAGCGTTGGCAGCAGGCATGATGTCTGTGATGTATTTGAAGTCGGCACGGTCTTCCATCAACTTAATCAGTTCGGCTTCATTGATAACTTCCTTACGGGCAGTGTTTACCAACATCGCACCCTTCGGCATATCTTTCAGCAAAGCATAATTGATAGAATTCTTAGTCTCGGCAGTTGCAGGAATATGCAAAGATACAACCTGGCAAGTCTTATACAGCTCTTCTGCCGAATCAAGTGCTTTCACGCCATCCTTTTCGATTACTTCTTTCGGGCAGAATGCGTCATAAGCATACACTTCCATTCCGAAGCCTTTGGCAACACGAGCCACATTGCGGCCTACGTTTCCATAAGCGTGGATGCCCAGTTTCTTACCCATCAATTCTGTACCGGAAGTTCCGTTATAGAAGTTGCGTACAGCATACACCATCATGCCCAAAGCCAGTTCGGCAACAGCATTCGAGTTCTGTCCCGGAGTGTTCATCACACAAACATTGTGAGCAGTGGCAGCAGCCAGGTCTACGTTATCGTATCCGGCACCGGCACGAACTACAATCTTCAATTCCTTAGCAGCGTCAAGCACTTCGGCATCAATAATATCACTACGGATAATGATAGCGTTAGCGTCTTTCACTGCATCCAGCAACTGGGCTTTATCGGTATATTTTTCGAGTAAAGCAAACTCATATCCGGCTGCTTCTATTTCTTTACGGATTCCGTCTACTGCAACTTTTGCAAACGGTTTATCGGTAGCTACAAGTACTTTCATAATTTAATTCTGTTTATAAAGACTCACCACAGATTACCCGGATTCTCACAGAATTTAAGAATCTGTGTCCATCCGTGTAATCTGTGGTGAAAATATTATTAATGAAGTTTTTCAAATTCCTGCATGCAATCAATCAAGGCCTGTACGCTTTCTTTCGGCATAGCGTTGTAGCAAGATGCACGGAAACCACCTACTGAACGGTGTCCCTTGATACCTACCATACCCTTTTCAGTCGCAAACTTCATAAAGTCAGCTTCAAGGTCTTTGTATTCGGGAGCCATTACGAAACAGATGTTCATGCGTGAACGGTCTTCCTTGGCAGCAGTACCTACGAACAATTTGTTACGGTCGATTTCTGCATACAGCATATCAGCCTTTTCGATGGCACGACGTTCCATTTCCTTCACACCACCCTGTGCTTTGATCCAACGAAGATTCAGCATTGCAGAATAGATAGGTACTACCGGCGGAGTGTTGAACATAGAACCATTATCAATGTGAGTCTGATAATTCAGCATTGACGGAATGTAACGTGACACCTTGCCTACCGCGTCATTCTTCACAATAACGAATGTAACACCTGCAGGAGCCAGGTTCTTCTGTGCACCACCATAGATACAGATATATTTAGAAACGTCGATCGGACGTGAGAAAATATCAGAAGACATATCGGCAACCATCGGAACCGGAGAATCGAGGTCTTTCTTTAATTCCGTACCGTAAATCGTGTTGTTAGTAGTAATGTGGAAATAATCTGCGTCTGTCGGGATTGTGTAATCTTTTGGGATATAAGTATATGTAGCTTCAGCAGAAGAAGCAACTTCTACAACTTCACCAAACCCCTTAGCTTCTTTCATTGCTTTTTTTGCCCATACACCTGTGTTCAGATAAGCAGCCTTTTTCTCAAGGAAGTTGAAAGGCACCATGCAGAACTCCAGACTGGCACCACCACCAAGGAACAATACCGAATAACCTTCGGGGATATTAAGTAATTCCTTGAATAATGCTTCCGCCTCGTCAACCACAGGTTGGAAGTCTTTGGCGCGGTGGCTGATTTCCATAATAGAAAGACCAGAGCCGTTGAAATCTAAAATAGCCTTCGCTGTATCCTCTATCACCTCACGCGGAAGAATGGAAGGTCCTGCATTGAAATTATGCTTTTTCATTTGAAGTTTGTTTTTGGTTTAACAATTTCGTTACTTTTTGTCTTTTGACTTTGCGAATTTACGAATTTATTTCCGGCGCACAAATCTTTCCTTATAAAAATACTGTTTTAAAGCAGATTTTCCTTTCTTTTTATTGGTTTATACAGGATATATACACCATATTGTTATCCATAGATGTCAAGTAAGGGATAATAGTCGAAAAATAAATATTGAAAGGGGGAGTTGATTATAAAGTGTAAGCAAAATGCAACAAAAACGTATATTTATAAAGAAAATTACTGATTTGGGCAAGAATAACGGGTAAATTGGACGGCAAACAAAATATTCCCCGACTAAAAACAAAAATCCCCGGCTCACGATTCTGAATTGCACTTCTAAAGTTTTGTATCCAACTTTCGAAGTGCAGTTCATTCATTTTAATACGGGGATTATTATTTCTGACAAGAGCGATTAGTACAAGCTCATAAAAAGTGCTTTATTTCGCTTCTTCAATAATGGTCTTCATTCCTTTAATCTTCTCTCCTTGAATCAAGTTCAAGAGTTGTTTCACCTTTGCCCGGCGAATGGCAACGAAAGCATAATGTTCCTTCACATCAATCGCACCTACGTCTTCACGAGTCAGATTTCCTTTCTTATATAAGAATCCTGCAATATCCATCCGGTTCAGTTTTTCCTTCTTTCCCTTACCTATATATATAGTAGCCCAAAGAGATTTCGGCGGGCGGGGTGGATTTTCAGGCAAAACGACTGTTTCCATATCTTCGGGAATATAAGCAGGCAGTTTTTCTTCCTCGTGGAGAATCAGATAAGATGTTCCGGTAGCGTCCCAACGTGCCGTACGTCCATTCCGGTGCGTAAAGGCTTCTTCATTCACCGGCAGGTGATAATGAATGATGTGTTCAATCTCCGGAATATCCAGCCCACGTGCTGCCAAATCGGTAGAAATCAATACATGGCAACTACCATTACGGAATTTGTATAAAGCACGCTCCCGATCCGGCTGTTCCATGCCGCCATGAAAACGTTCGGCTACCAATTTCTTATCCGCCAATAATTTCTGTACACGATCCACCGCATCCCTGTGATTACAAAAGACGATGCTTGAGCTGCTTCCTAATGAGCAAAGCAGGTTATATAAAGTATCAACCTTGTCTTTCGCAGGAGACATCACCTTCATCAATGTCAAGCGGGATTCCTGTTCTTCAGAAACGTCCGGCAGGAAATTCAGTTTGACCGTCCGGTTCAGTCCTGTAAATTCGGGAATCTCCTCTGCGTCCGTAGCCGAGAGCAGCATGCGTTTTTTCAGCCCCGGAAGCTGCGTGATAATCTCCGCCATTTCATCATGGAAACCAAACTCCAAAGACTTGTCGAACTCATCAATGATTAAAGTTTCAATCGTTTCGGGATTGAAGTTTCCTTTCGATAAATGGTCGGTGATACGCCCCGGAGTACCGATAATGATAGCGGGATGATTACCTTGAATACTCTTCTTTTCTTCCGCAATGGGATGGCCGCCATAGCAACAACAGGTCTTCCAGGAAGTTCCCATTGTCTTAAACACAGTATCAATCTGCAAAGCCAACTCACGCGAAGGAACGAGAATCATGACCTGCACATTTCCGTCATCCGGTTTCAGTGTAAGTAATAAAGGCAATAGATAAGCCAGTGTCTTACCCGACCCTGTCGGAGACAATAATATAACGTCTTTCCTTCCGGTTGCTTGTTCAAGTGATGCTTCCTGCATCGGGTTCAGCTCCTCAATCTTCAGGTTGCGAAGAGCCGACTGTATTATTTCATTTTTCTCTAACATAGGGACAAAGATACAAAAAGGAAGAGTATGAGGACGAAAACGCGGTTAAACTTTAGCCATACCAGTCAAGATATAACGTCCTTTTAGATTATTCTCCCGCATATAAATGGTCACTTCCGCGCGGCAGGCTGATATTAATGCATATCCGGTCAGTTCCGAACTCATAGCTTTGACAAATGTGTACTCCGTATCGTCGTGAATAAAAGATATACGATGGTATTCCATAACCTGTAATGTATTTAAGTTCTATTGGGCAGTCAAATATACGAATATAATAAATAAGTATAGGCAAAAACAGGAGATTATCTTCAAAACGGACACAAAAAAGCCGAATGGTATAGCGGAAAGACAGGTATGAAAAAGTACAAAAAGAAGAAGCACAAAAAGAAGAAGCGGGAAACCTGAAAAGCATATCAGCTTTTTCAGATTTCCCGCTCTGTTCTTATGTTATCTTTCCGGTCATTTCGTCGACCGGAAGTTAACTTCCGGAAAATTATCCGCCGAAGTTATCGAACATCAAGTTCTGAGCCGGCACACCGAGATCGTCGAGCATCTTCTCAACAGCTTTCGACATCGGGCCAGGGCCACACATGTAGTATTCAATATCTTCAGGAGCTTCGTGGTTCTTCAAGTAAGTTTCGTAAATTACGTTGTGGACGAAGCCCGGAGTATACTTCACGCCTGCAGCATCGGCAGCAGGATCCGGACGGTCAAGTGCCAGATGGAATGTGAAGTTCGGGAAGTCCTTTTCAATCTGCAAGAAATCTTCCAGATAGAATACTTCGTTCAGTGCGCGGGCACCGTAGAAGTATGACATCTTACGGTCAGTAATGTGCAAAGTCTTTGTCAAGTGCATGATCTGCGCACGCAACGGAGCCATACCTGCACCACCACCAATCCACATCATTTCTTTATTGGAGTCTAAGATCGGGTGGAAGTCTCCGTAAGGACCACTCATTATTACCTTGTCACCCGGTTTCAGGGTAAAGATATATGAAGAAGCGATACCAGCCGGAACATCCATAAATCCGGGACCTTGTTCTTTCGGCTTGAACGGCGGAGTAGCGATACGTACTGTCAACATGATACGGTCACCTTCGGCAGGATAGTTGGCCATAGAGTAAGCACGGATGGTTTCTTCATCGTTCTTACATTTCAAGCCCATCAAACCGAATTTTTCCCATGCAGGCAGGTATTCATCACCAATCAGGCTCTTGTCAATATCCTTGTTATAGTCCATTGAATATTTAGGAATCTTAATCTGCGCGTAAGAGCCCGGGATGAAGTCCATGTGTTCGCCCTTAGGCAGAGCCACGATAAACTCCTTGATAAACGTAGCCACGTTCTTGTTAGAGATAACCTCGCACTCCCACTCTTTCACGCCAAGTATAGACTCGTCGATCTTGATAGCCATATCACTTTTCACTTTCACCTGGCAGCCCAGACGCCAGTGGTCTTGCTGCTGTTTGCGACTGAAGTGAGGAACTTCAGAAGGAAGGATTTCGCCACCCCCTTCGAGCACCTGGCATTTGCACTGTCCGCAAGAACCCTTACCACCACAAGCGGATGACAGGAATACTCCGTTTACAGACAGCGTATTCAGTAAAGTAGAACCGGAAGCCACTTCCAACTCCTTCTCACCGTTGATTGTTAGTTTCACATCTCCTGATGGTACCAGAAAATTCTTGGAAACCAACAAGATCACAACAAGCAACAGAATAACCACAAGGAATACCCCAATGCTCGCTAATATTAAATTCATATCCATTGTCTTTATTCCTTTCTTTTTAGATGTTCAAACCAGAGAAACACATGAATGCGATTGACATCAGACCCACTATGATAAATGTGATACCCAAGCCCTTCAACGGAGCAGGCACGTCAGAGTAAGCCATCTTTTCGCGGATAGCAGCCAGGCCGACGATAGCCAGCAACCAACCGATACCCGAACCGAGTGCATAAGAAAGAGCGTCCCAGATGTCACCAATATATTTCGGGTCGCTCGGACCGAGGTTGATACGTTGCTGCATAAACAGGGAAGCACCCATGATAGCACAGTTAACGGCAATCAACGGCAGGAAGATACCCAGTGAAGCGTACAGCGACGGGCTGAAGCGTTCTACCACCATCTCTACCAATTGCACGATACCGGCAATAACGGCAATGAAAAGAATAAAACTCAGGAAGCTGAGGTCAACGCCTTCGATGATAGCATTGGCAGCCAGCACCTTGGTTTGCAACAGATAGTTGACCGGCAACGTCACCAGCAACACGAAAGTCACGGCGATACCCAGTCCTACGGCGGTCTTCACATTCTTCGATACAGCCAGGTATGAACACATACCCAGGAAGAATGCGAATATCATGTTGTCCACAAAGATAGAGCGGACGAATAAACTTAATAAATGTTCCATATCTTCAATTAAGAATTAAGGATGAAGAGATCTCCATCTTTATTAATTACTTTCTTCTTGCAGTTCTTTGTGACGTGCACGTTGATACCAAATGATGCAGGCTACGATAATCAACGCCATCGGCGGCATCAACATCAGACCGTTGTTCACATATCCTATCTTTTGAATAGGCTCATAGTTCAAGATATTGAAACCGAGCAGAGTTCCCGAACCCAGCAGCTCGCGGAAGAAAGCGACGATTACCAGAATCTTGGCATATCCCAAACCATTACCAACGCCATCCAGGAAAGATTCCCAAGGACCATTCTGCATGGCAAATGCTTCCAAACGTCCCATGAGGATACAGTTGGTAATAATCAAACCTACATATACAGAGAGCTGAACGCTTACGTCATAAGCAAACGCTTTCAGAATCTCACTTACGATAGTAACCAAGGCAGCTACCACAACCAACTGAACGATGATACGGATACGGTTAGGAATGGTCTTGCGCAACAGTGAAATAACAACATTAGCAAATGCCGTGATAACCGTTACCGAAAGTCCCATAACGATAGCGGGTTCCAGTTTTGCGGTAACAGCAAGTGCAGAACAGATACCAAGCACCTGTACGGTTACCGGATTATCTATTCCCAGCGGAGCAGAGAATACTTCTTTATTTCTCTTTGAAAACAGTTGTCCCATATTCTTTTCTTCTCCTTAATTATTTAGTTAAAAAACTCATGTAACTATTCAGACAGGTCTTCAGCATGACATCCACACCTACAGAAGTGATCGTACCGCCGGAGATTCCGTCCACCTGATAATCAGCTTTCTCCACTTTGCCGTGTTTTACAACACCCAAAGCAACAGAGCCATTCTCCAATGTCTTCTTGCCTACGAACTCATGTTGGAACATGTCGGTCGCAATTTCAGCACCCAGACCCGGAGTTTCACTTGCATGAGAGAAGTAAGTACCATATACAGTATCCTTATCTTCGTTCAGTGCAATGTATCCCCAGATAGCGCCCCACAGACCGGCACCGTAAACAGGAACCACATATTTTGTCTGACCGTCCACTTCACATACGAATACGTGAAGACGTTGTTCTTCTTTCGCTTCTTTTTCGTAGTTGGTAGCAAAATCGCCTGTGTTTTCAGTCAGCGTGCCGTCTACGTTCATCAGCATATCGCCTTTTACATATTTCTGATATTCAGCATCCGCATCTTCCACATTCTTGATATTCAATGCGGCAAGGATTTGCTTCTTCGTGTCAAGTTGCACATTCGTATCCTGTATATCTTTCAATGAAGAGCTAACGAATGCCAGCAGGAATGCTACGATAATAACCATTACCGAAGCATAAATGATAGTATAACTATTACTATTTGTATTCATTTTCATTCGGTATTTATTGGTTAGACTTGATAGCGCGTTTTTCGCGGCGGCCGATATTGCCCTGTACTACACAGTAGTCAATCAGCGGAGCGAAGATGTTCATCAGCAGGATGGCAAGCATCATACCTTCAGGATAACCCGGGTTCAAAACGCGGATGACGATAGCCATCACACCAATCAGGAATCCGAAGATATATTTACCTTTTTCCGTACGTGCGGAAGTTACAGGGTCGGTAGCCATAAACACGGCACCGAAACAGAAACCGCCGAGAGCGAGATGTTCGTACCAAGGCATGTTAGCCATAGCGTTGTTTTCCATGCCGATGGCATTGAATACCCAAGCCATGAATGCACCGCCGACAAATACGGAAATCATTGTTTTCCAGCTTGCAATACCTGTCCACAGAAGGATAACGGCACCAATCAGGATGGCAATCACACTTGTTTCACCGATAGAACCCGGAATAAGACCTGTCACCATATCCATGTTAAACGCAGGGGCAGCACCGGTTGTAGCGGCTTCTCCCAGCGGAGTGGCAACGGTTAATCCGTCTACCGACTGTCCCAGGCCGAAGATGCTGTCGCCCGATACCCAAACGGCATCACCGGACATCTTGGTCGGGTATGCGAAGAACAGGAATGCACGGGTAATCAACGCAACGTTGAAGATGTTCATACCTGTACCACCGAATACTTCTTTAGCGAAGATTACAGAGAATGCAGTAGCTACGGCAAGAATCCACAGCGGACAGTCTACCGGAACGATCATCGGGATCAGGATACCTGAAACAAGGAACCCTTCCTGAATTTCTTCTTTCTTCCATTGGGCTACGACGAACTCAATGCCAAGACCTACTACATAAGATACGATAATTTTGGGCAGTACTGCCAGGAATCCGTAAGCAAACATTTCAATAAAGCTACCCGGAGTATGAGTAGCGTGAAAATGCTGGTAACCTACATTGTACATACCGAACAGCAATGCCGGTACTAACGAAATAACCACAATCGACATGATGCGTTTGCTGTCAATCGCGTCGTGTATATGCGTTCCCGTTTTCGCAGTCTTGCTGGGCACGAACAGGAATGTTTCGAAGCCGTCGAACACCGACTGGAATGCGTGGAATTTGCCGCCTTCTTCAAAGTTCGGCTTTATCTTATCGAGATAATTTCTTAACGCTTTCATTTATTAAATTGAGAATTGAGAATTGAGAATTGAGAAATAGCTACGCTGTGTTTACCAGAAGACGATTTCACAAAGTCCCAACTATCATTTTTTAATTTTTAATTTTTAATTATTAATTCTCTTATGCCATTTCCGAGCGAAGCATGTCGAGTCCGACACGAACGATGCGTTGCAGTTCCATCTTTGAGGAGCAGACAAATTCGCAGAGCGCGAAGTCTTCAGGAGCTACTTCATAGATGCCAAGTGCTTCCATGCGGTCGATGTCGCCGGCGATGATGGCTTTAATCAGATATTCGGGCAGGATATCCATCGGGAATACTTTGTCGTATTCGCCTGACATAATCATATGGCGTTCGCCACCCTTGACACGTGCGTCGAGTGTGTATTCTTTCTTTCCCATCAACCAGCTAAAGTATGAACGGTTGACGCTATACTGATTGAAACGCGGCATGATCCATCCGAGCATTTCGTGAATGTCGTCTCCTTCGGGAATGACTGTCACCTGGCTGTGGAATGCGCCTAAGAATCCGTTCGGGGACACTTGCTTTCCTGTCAGCACGTTACCGCTGATATAGCGTAAGTCTTTACCTGTTGTTACGTTGCCGGCAAACACGTTAGTGAGCAGTGCGCCTACCTGAAGTTTGCAGTATGCAGGTTTCAGCACTTCGGAACCTGTCACGGCTACTGTGCGTGTGAAGTTTACGCGGCCTGTATTGAAGAGACGGCCGATGAAGATTACAGCTTGCGGATCAATAGTCCATACTGTTTCGCCCTTGGATACGGGATCGAGATGGTTGATCTGAACGCCTACGTTTCCTGCAGGGTTCGGCCCGTCAAATGCGGTAACTGTAACGTTCTTTGCCTGTGTCAGCGCGGCAGCGTTCTGCTTCACGCTAATGTTCAGGTAAGTTTTTGCCATCTTGGCGAGGGCATCGAGTCCTGTCTGGAAGTTTGCTTCTTCGCCTTTCAGCGCAAATTCGAAGTCAGGTGCCAGCGGATTGCTATCGAATGCGGATACGAAGATGCCTTTCGGCGCCACTGTCGGATCTGCAATGATGTCATAAGGACGTTGTTTGATAAATGCGAAAATACCGGCTTCCAACAAAGCGGCCTTTACTGCTTCTGCATCCATCGTTGCAACATTCTTCTTACCAAACTCTTCGTAGTCCTGCTCTGCAGCAGCTTCCACCACAATGTTCAGTACCTTACGACGTGCTCCACGCTCTACACTTGTCACTACACCGCTCACGGGCGAAACAAATTTTACTTCAGGATGATACTTGTCGATAAACAAGGGTCCACCAGCCATCACATACTCCTGCTCTTTTACGACTACCTTCGGCGTCACTCCAGGAAAATCATCGGGTACGAGTGCGTAAAATCCCGGCTCTTTCACTGTTGTGTACGTCTCAGCAGCCGTACCTTTCAGGTTTATGTCAAGGCCTTTGCGTAACTTTATTACATTTGCCATGCTATAAATAAAATAATGGTTTCATAAATTTGCCGCAAAAGTAATAAATAATAATGTGATTAAAGAGGAAAAAAGAAAGGAATTACGGAAAAATATCCGTAATTCCTTGTCGTGTTCGTGCACGTTCTTTTTCTTTCGTCTTGATACGAAAGAAAAAGAACCAAAAAGAAAGAATCAAGGCTGCGTTTTTCCGGCTACTCCGGTGTTCTCTCCGGCTAAAGGGCAGAAACTCGCTTCGCTCAAACAGTCTGCCCTTCTTAACGCCGGAGAAAACACCTGCGCTTGACGCCGGAAAAACGAGGCCGGGAAACCATGCGGCATGGATACCCGTGCGGAAGAAAGTCAAAACAAAGTGAGTTGACTTCTACAATAAATATCCCTAGAGAATAGAGTTTCTACATTATAAACGTTCATAGAAATTCTACAATCAACAATGGTTATACTGCATAAGCTTACATGCAGTATAACCATTCACGTTGCAAAAGAATCCACATCACAAAAGATTTCCAAACCGAAGAGATATTTACATCAAAAAGCATCCACACCGCATGGGCATCCACGCCGAATGGGTTCCCGGCCTACTTTTTTCTCCGTTAAGCGAGAGACCGTAACGGAGCGTTAAGAAGGGCAGACTGTTTGAGCGAAGCGAGTTTCTGCCCTTTAGCGAAGTGAAGGGAACGAGTAGGAGAAAAAAGTCAGCCTTGAATTTTTCTTTGGTTCTTTCTTTTGTTTCAAGACAAAAGAAAGAACATTATTCAGCAAACATAGGATCCCAAGCAGGAAGACGAATGGGCTTCTGTTTGAGGATTTCCGAGACTTTCTTCGTGGCGTATTTGGTTTCTATTACCAGGCGGAACATATATTCGTTGAACCAGTCGTCAGTCATGATGAGATGACCTTGATAACCGGAGCCGGCACCCCAACTATTTTCAACCATCCATTTGGTTGAGTTTCCATTTTTGTCGAGGTCTACCGCCATGAGTGTCATGGCGTGGCTTGAGCCGCTGGCAAAGCTTTGGATGCGTTGCTTCTTGTTCATGCCGAACGTAGTGCCCATGAGAGATTCATAGTCGTAGTTTTTTACATCCAGCAGACCACGGTCGGAGTTGAGGAATTTGCCTACATCGCAAGAAAAATACATCATGGTACTGTCTTTGAGAGAGGTTATAGCCATCTCTTTGATGTCTTCGATGGGGAGATTGACATATGTCCAGTTTTTGCCGTCGTAACGGTGGCGGTCGTAGTCTATTTCATAACATTTGTAGAATTCACGGCTGGGGTCGTTCATGAGCATGACGTAGTTGCCGATAAGGTTTTCGTCGCCGTATTTCTTCAGGAAAGAAAGCGGGGTGTAGGTTTCCGTAGAGACGGGCTTGCCTTGGGCGTTGTATTCCGTCCAAGTAAATTCAGTGGGGGGAACACCTAAGTTTAAGACAAGCATGCGGTAGATGGTACTAAGCATTTCGGTCTTAGTCTTTTCGAGGGCGGCGGGCTTAGTACCTTTGGCGGCGAGGTCACGGAGTTGCAGACCTTGTTCACGGAGTTTCAAAGCTACCAGGTTCGCCATGCGAGATGTGCTTTCGCTGCTGTTCGTTTCGGGCATTATATCTTTGGGGACAAGTCCGTATTTACTTACGATGTCGGCTACGCCGGTAAAGGTTCCACCGTCACTCAATGGGTTACGGAAAAGCCATTCCACCATTTTGTCGTTCATCGGTTTGTCGCTGGTGTCGATGATGCCTTGCAGGAAAAGGTTCGCTTTCTCCAGTTGGTCGAAGAAGAAAGGGTAGGTTTGCGAAAACTCGAATGAGCCGAGGTTGTGCTGAGCGATGGCTTTGGCACGCATCACGTTCAGACCAGTGAAGAGCCAGCAACGGCCGGAAGATTTCTGGTCGGTGATACCTTTGGAATTCACTTTGATAGAAAAGTGCGTATCCATACCTTTCAGGTTGTCCTGATTCAGAGCCAGTTTGCGGATGTCGTTGCTGCCGATAGCGTTGCGGATAGCCTTGTCACTCGGGGTGTTCTGGTAACTCTGCTTGATTTGCTGCATCATGTCGTCGCTGATGCCGCCTTTCACTTCTTGCGCTTGTGTAGAATAATAGAAAGCACAGAAAACAAAAACTGATAAAATTCGTTTATTCATTAGTATAATAGTTTGTTAATGGACTTACAGTTCATATATGGTAATGTAAAATCGCAAATTTACGATTCTTTTTTAGAATTATTATCTAAGTGTATCAAAACTAATCGAAATAAAAGAGTTTTCTTTGCAGTCGAATTCCTCAGAAAGAAAATATGAAGAAATATATAATAGGTGTATTGATGGTGTTTCCATCTATCAATATTATGTCGGCTACGGCTGACAGCACAGCAGTAAAAAGCGATGAACTGCCAATATCCACAACTTCTATCAGTGATGATACGCCAACGGATATTGAAGACGCTCCGTCGGATACAGTGATTACCCTCTCCAAACGCGAATTACGCCGCCAACGTGTGGCAAAGAGAAATCTTCACTATAATATATTAGGTGGGCCCAGCTATACACCGGACTTCGGTTTGTTGGTAGGCGGTAGCGCGTTGATGACGTTCCGGATGAATCCGAGCGACACCACTCAGCGACGTTCGGTGGTACCGATGGCTATCGCGCTGATGTTTAAGGGCGGATTGAATTTGATGGCGAAGCCACAACTATTCTTCAAAGGCGACCGCTTCCGCATTTTCGGAACATTCTCCTATAAAAATACGATTGAGAATTTCTATGGTATCGGATATAGTACCAATAAAGATTATCCCCGTGGTGAAGATACCAGCGAATATCGGTATAGCGGTATTCAGGTGAACCCGTGGTTCCTTTTCCGCTTGGGCGAAAGCGACTTCTTCGCTGGTCCCCAAGTCGATTTGAATTATGATAAGATTACTAAACCTGCGGAAGGAATGATTAATCAGCCGTCTTATGTTGCGGCGGGCGGCACGGAGCATGGATATAAGAATTTCAGCTCAGGACTCGGTTTTCTGTTGACATATGACACGCGTGATATTCCTGCGAATGCTTACCGGGGAATGTACTTGGACTTTCGTGGAATGATGTATAATAAAGCCTTCGGTAGTGATGATAATTTTTACCGTTTGGAGTTTGATTACCGTCAATATAAGACTGTTGGTTTACGTAAAGTAATTGCATGGACGGTGCAGACAAAAAACGTATTCGGAGATGTGCCGTTGACGAAATACGCACTTAGCGGAACGCCTTTCGACCTTCGCGGATATTATATGGGACAGTTTCGCGACAAGTCGTCTCATGTAATGATGGCAGAATATCGTCAGATGATAAATACGGACAAAAGCACATGGGTGAAGAAGATGCTCAATCACGTAGGTTATGTGGCTTGGGGCGGATGCGGATTCATGGGCCCTACTCCGGGAAAGATAGAAGGCGTCCTTCCTAATCTCGGCGTAGGCTTGCGTGTTGAAGTACAACCTCGAATGAATATACGGCTCGACTTCGGTAGAGATATGGTGAATAAGCAGAATTTATTCTATTTTAATATGACGGAAGCGTTCTGATACAGATAGCAGAAGCGTTCTGATACAGATAGCAGAGGTATTCTGATACAAATGGCAGAAACGTTCTGATTCAGATAGCAGAACACATTCAGATTCAGATAACAGAAGCGTTCTGATTCTAATACAGAAAGCCTTCCTGTTCGGTATGAAAATTATTCCATCCCGGTGCAACGAAAGGTTTTCGAGCAAGTATTCGCATACAATAAAAGGGAAAGAAAGTAAAATAGATAATAAAAGACTGCACATAAATGAAATTAATCCTTATATTTGCGCAAGCTATGACACAGCAGGAGCAAATAATAGGATTTTTTTTATGAAGCAATTTATATATCATTTTTTAGGGTTATTACTTTTATTCACTTCCACCACTCATGTGGCAGCACAGGAAGTCAGCGACTATTCTCGATTAAGCGACGATGAGTATAACAAGATTGACCTTCCGCCATTATCTGTACTCTTCGAAAATGCCAAGAACAGTCCGATCTATGAGATGGCAGATGTCAAGGCGGTAATAGAGCGCAAGTTACTACGAAAAGAGAAATGGTCATTCCTTGGTTTCTTTAGTTTGAGAGGAAGCTACCAATACGGTATGTTCGGCAATGAGTCCACATATACCGATGTAGCACTTGCCCCTTACCTTACCTACTCCACTCAGGCACAGAACGGTTATACGGTAGGCGCGGGAGTCAGTATTCCATTAGATGATTTATTCGACCTCAAAGGACGTGTCAGCCGTCAAAGACTCACCCTTAGAACCGCTGAACTGGAACGGGAAGTCAAGTATGATGAGATAAAAAAAAACATTATTGAGATGTATGCCACTGCCACATCCCAAATAAAAGTTCTTCAGATGCGCAGCGAGAGTCTGGTGCTTGCCAATGTACAATATGAGATTTCAGAGAAAAACTTTGCTAATGGAACCATAGAATCCACCGACCTGGCTGTTGATAAAGAGCGACAGTCACAAGCCCGTGAAGCCTATGAAAAAAGCAAGTTCGAGCTCACCAAGAGCTTGATGATACTCGAAGTGATTGCCCGGACTCCCATTATACGAAAATAAAAGATTAAGATATGAATTTTATCATTTCTACCATACGGACCCTATTTCGCCATCGTTGGCTGATATTGATAGGAACCGCCCTTTTCACATTGCTGGTCATCTATTATACCCGCCATATGCGGGGTGGATACGATGTAAAAGCTACACTTTACACAGGAGTCGCTTCGGGCTACAATCTGGAGAGCGACAAGCGGACAGACTGGGCAACGGTGCAGAATTCCATGGACAACCTGATAAGCATCATGCAAGCTGAAAGTACCCTGAAAAGAGTATGCTTACGCCTGTTTGCCCGGGTACTCATTCTAGGAAATCCGGAAAAAGAACAGAACGGCATCACCCCTTCCAGCTATAACTACACCTATAATCACTTAAAAAACAGTCCGAACGGACCGGAGATACTAAAGCTGATTGACAAATCAAGCGAAGACAAGACCGTATCCAACCTGGAAACCTATATGCGTCCGCACAGAGAAAACTATATCTACGGATTATTTTACTATAACCACCCCTTCTACAGTTACAATGCCCTGAAAAACATAAAAGTGCAACGCCGTCTGACGAGCGACCTGCTCGACATCAGCTATTCTTCGGGCGATCCGGGTATCGTATATAATACGGTAAGCATCCTGATGGATGAATTCGTAGAAGAATACCGCCGTATCCGTTATGGAGAAACGGACAAAGTAATCAAATACTTCGAAGAAGAGTTGAAGCGCATAGGAAAGAAACTTAATGCGGAAGAAGAAGACCTGACAAAATACAACGTACAAAAACGTATCATCAACTATCTGGACGAAACCAAGGAAATAGCAGCTATCAGCAAAGAATACGAACTGAGGGAACAAGACGCCCTTTTCGCATTCAACAGCAGCAAGTCCATGCTCGACGAACTGGAGAAGCATATGGACAGCAATGCCAAACAAGTTCTCAAAAACATGGAATTTGTAGACAGGCTGCGGGAAGCTTCCAACATTACCGGCAGAATATCAGAAGCCGAAGCGATGACTGACTCAAAGAAAACGGATACACAGTCGCTGGAAAAAGACAAAAAACGGTTGAGCGAAGTCAAACAAGAACTGAACGACCTGACCTCTTCATACATCGGCCATAAATATACCAAAGAAGGCGCTTCACGAACCAGCATCATCGACCAGTGGCTTGAACAGACGCTGCTATACGAAAAAGCCAAGGCCGAATTGAAGATTGTACAGAACGCACGCCGCGAACTGAATGACCGCTACGTATTCTTCGCCCCCGTGGGTACCACCATCAAGCAGAAAGAGCGCATGATTAACTTCACCGAGCGCAACTATCTCACCGTGCTTCAAAGTTACAACGAAGCCCTGTTGAGAAAGAAAAATCTGGAAATGACTTCCGCCACTCTGAAAGTACTGAACGAGCCTACCTACCCGATTTCATCCAATTCGACCAACCGGAAACAGATTGTGATAGCCGCTTGTATAGCTAGCTTCCTCATTATCGTTGCCCTGCTGCTGTTGATTGAAATGCTCGACAGGACACTGCGTGATGCCAGCCGCACCAAGCGTGTGACCGGATTCAAAGCAGTAGGCGCTATTCCCGACACATCGTCTTCCCGCTATGGCGGACTGGCAAAAACCTACGTACAACTCTCCGTGCAAGAGCTGTCCAACTCCCTGCTCCGCTTCCTTACCAAGCGTAAATCTCCAGGAGTGTTCATTATCAACCTATTCAGTACCAGCGAAGATTCCGGTGAAGAAGAAGTGGGCAACCTGATCTGCGGATATATGCAGAGCCGCATGTTGAATACACGGTTCATCAGCTACAAAGAAGATTTCAACACCGACTCCACCCAATATCTGCTTGCCCGGAAAATCACAGACTTTTATGCCCTGCAAGGCGAAGACATATTAATAGTGGCCTATCCGCCGTTGTCGAAAAGCAACATCCCGACCGCTTTGTTGCTCGACGCCAACGCCAACATACTCGTCACTCCTGCCAACCGTGGCTGGAAGTCCATCGACAAGCAGCTCTGCGAACAGCTCATGCAACAACTGGGCAAGACAGACATTCCTTTCCGCATCTGCCTGACCAATGCCCGGCGTGAAGCCGTAGAGGACTTCACCGGACAACTTCCGCCCTATACATTGTTGCGCCGGTTAAGTTACCGTTTCAGCCAATTATCATTAACAGAAAAAATCATATTCAACCTCAAGAAAAAGGCCAAAGAAGAAGCAGAAGACGAGGACGATGACGAATAACAGGAACATCACTTTCCACTTATTGCTTGCCGCACAGTTTGCGCTGATTGCGGCAGGTATGTTTGCAAACATCAAGACAGGTTTGTTTTCAACAGCAGTCATCCTGTTGCTCACCATTATCTGCCTGATACAACTCAGCAACGACGAGCGAACCGACTGGAAGCCCGGGCAGAATACAATGACTTGGCTGTTCCTCGTCTGGCTGATGTATTACGTACTCGAAGCGCTGAATCCCAACAACGTAATGGCTGCCTGGAACATCAACCTTGCACCTTATGCGCTTATTCCTTTAATATGCGCATTCGTCGTGCCCGTTGTCGTCCGCACCAAGAAAGACATCGAACTTCTGCTGATTATATGGTCGGTATTCGTATTGATATTCACCCTCAAAGGCTATTGGCAGAAGAATCACGGTTTCAGCTCCAAGGACCTCTACTTCCTCTACGCATTGGGCGGGGCACGAACCCACATCATATGGTCGGGTATCCGTTATTTCTCCTGTTTCTCGGACGCTGCCAATTACGGCGTACACGCCACCATGGCAGCCGTCACCTTTGCCATTTCCGCATTCTTTGTCGATTCGAAATGGAAGCGCCTTTACTTCCTTTTCATCGCTTTCTGCGGAATCTACGGAATGGGCATTTCCGGCACCCGTTCCGCTATGGGCGTTCTTATGGGGGGCATGCTAATGATAACCATCATAGCCAAAAACTGGAAAGCTCTCCTGGCAGGTATCGCCATTTCTATCGGTGTCTTTTGCTTCTTCTATTTCACGAATATAGGAAGCGGAAATCAGTACATCCACAAGATGCGCTCCTCTTTCCATCCCACCGAAGACGCGTCCTACATGGTGCGTGTCGAAAACCGGCAGAGAATGAAAGAACTGATGGCAAGGAAGCCTATCGGATACGGCATCGGGCTTTCCAAAGCCGGGAATTTCAATTCAAAAGAACAAATGCCCTACCCACCCGACTCATGGCTGGTAGGCGTATGGGTAGAGACAGGAATTGTCGGGCTGATACTTTATCTTGCCATACACGGCGTCCTTTTCGCCTGGTGTTCATGGATATTAATGTTCAAAGTACGCAACAAGAGCGTGAGAGGACTGGTAGCTGCCTGGCTCTGCATGGCTGCCGGATTCTTCATAGCCGCCTACGTGAATGACGTAATGCAATACCCCAATCAGTTACCTATATATATAGGTTTCGCCCTTTGCTTTGCCGCCCCGCATATCGACAAGCGTCTCAGCGAGGAGAAAGAAAAAGAAGCAAGAGAAAAGAAAGAAGAAGAATTAGTATCCACCCAAGAAACTGACGAACAACCATGACAAGCAATACCCCGGACATATCATTTATAACCATCTGCTACAACGGCTTCAAAGACACCTGCGAGCTCATAGAGTCCCTACAGGACAAGATTCACTCCGTGAGTTACGAAATCATAGTTGTAGATAATGCCTCGCGTGAAGACGAAGCCGCCAAGATACAGAAACTATATCCCACGATTGTCGCCATCCGCAGCAACGAGAACAGTGGCTTCTCCGGTGGAAACAACATCGGAATCCGTGTAGCCAAAGGCAAATACATATTCCTCATCAATAACGATACATACATCGAATCAGACCATCTGTCCTGCCTGGTAGAACGCCTTGAAAGCCGTCCGGAGATAGGCGGCGTATCCCCGAAGATACGATTTGCCTTTCCGCCGCAACACATACAGTACGCCGGATTCACCCCCTTGTCGCCGATAACCCTCCGCAACCATATGCTAGGATTCGGATGCCCCGACGACGGTACATTCGATAGCCCGCAACTCACTCCCTACCTTCATGGCGCAGCCATGATGATAAAGCGGGAAGTGATAGAAAAGGCAGGAATGATGCCGGAAATCTTCTTCCTCTACTACGAGGAACTGGACTGGAGCACCCGCATGACGCGTGCCGGCTACGAACTGTGGTACGACCCGTGTTGCACCGTTTTCCATAAAGAAAGCCAAAGCACAGGACAACTCAGTAAGCTGCGCACCTACTACCTGACGCGCAACCGTCTGTTCTATGCCCGCCGTAACCTGAAAGGATTCAACCGCCTGGCATCCATCCTCTATCAAAGCACCATAGCCGCTACAAAGAACAGCGTCGTCTACCTCATGAAAGGCCGTTTCGACCTGGCAGCCGCCGTATTCTATGGAGTAAACTCCGGACTTTTCCTCTCCGCGTCGGACAAGAAAAACTCCGGTACTTCGGACAAGAAAAGCCCTGACACTTCGGACAAGAAATCCACTGCAACCTCTTAAAATCTGACATACCATGAATATCGTCGACTGGATTCTCTTCACACTGCTGGCGCTCTGCGTATGCTACCTGCTGCTATACGCCATAGCTTCCAAGTTCTATCGCGCTCCCCGATTCCCGGAAGCCCGTACCTTCAGACGCTTTGCCGTATTCTTCCCCGCATACAAGGAAGACCGCGTCATTGCAACTTCCGTGCGCAGTTTCCTCGAACAAGATTACCCGCGTGAAATGTTCGACATCATCGTCATCTCCGACCAGATGCAGCCTGCCACCAACGAAGAATTGCGTTCCCTGCCCATCCGCCTGCTGATAGCCGACTACCAAGACAGCTCCAAGGCCAAAGCACTGACGATGGCAGTAGACTCTATCAGCAGGGAGCACTACGACATCATAGCCATTCTGGATGCCGACAATCTAACCTCGCCCGATTTTCTAGCCGAGGTAAACCGTGCTTTCGACAGCGGCGTGAGATGCATACAAGCCCACCGCACCGGCAAAAACATGGATACATCCATCTCCATGCTCGACGGTATCAGCGAAGAAATCAACAACGGAATTTTCCGCAGCGGACACAACGTCCTCGGACTCTCAGCCGCCCTGTCAGGTTCGGGAATGGCTTTCGAGGCTGACTGGTTCCGCACGAACGTGCGGCTTCTCGAAACTGCCGGTGAGGACAAGGAACTGGAAGTGCTGCTCCTGCAACAGCGTATCCACACCACCTACCTGCCGCAAATCCCCATATACGACGAGAAAACGCAAAAAGAAGAAGCTATCGGCAACCAACGCAAACGCTGGATAGCCGCACAATTCGGTATTCTCCGCAGCTCGTTCGTCCACTTGCCCCGGGCAATAGCCCAAGGCAACATCGACTACTGCGACAAAATAGTCCAATGGATGCTCCCGCCCCGCCTGATACAACTGGCAAGTGTTTTCGGGCTGACCCTCGTTTTCACAATTATCGGCGCATGCCTGAGCTTTCAAGGCACAGGACACGAGTGGACAATAGCCATTAAATGGTGGATACTCTCTGCCGCCCAAATAGCGGCAATGACACTCCCCATACCGGGACACCTTTTCAACAAACAACTAGGCAAAGCCCTGATGAGAATCCCGATACTGGCGTTCACTACCATCGGCAACCTGTTCAAGCTGAAAGGCGCCTACAAAAAATTCATCCATACAGAACATGGAGAAGAAGAAGGAGAAAAAGAAAAACACCACCACTAAAAAAGGAAAGAATATGAAAATAGCCATTGAAGCCCAGCGCATCTTCCGTCCCAACAAGCATGGAATGGATTTCGTTGCTCTCGAGACAATCCGGGAGTTACAAAAGATGGATCATGAAAATGAATACTTTATCTTTGTCAGTCCCGGTGAAGACCGTTGCCTGGAGAGTTCGGACAATGTGCATATCATTGAGCTGAAATGCCCCACATACCCCTTGTGGGAACAAGTCGCGCTACCCCGCGCAGTTAAACGCATTCAGCCCGATCTGCTGCATTGCACCAGCAATACAGCCCCCTTGCGCTGCCCCGTGCCACTGGTTCTGACCTTGCACGACATCATCTATCTGGAAAAACGCCAATCATCCAGCCTGTCATGGTATCAGGAAATGGGATGGCATTACCGCCGGTTGGTAGTTCCGCGCATACTTCCCAAATGCGAGAAGATTATCACCGTGTCACAGTTTGAACGCCGCCGCATTCTCGACGCACTACACCTGCCCGAAGAACAACTGGTAGCTGTATACAACGGTTTCAACAAGCATTTCCATCTACAACCCAAAGCACCGGAAATAACCCGAAAATACATTGATTCGGACAGCTACCTGTTCTTTCTGGGCAACACCGACCCCAAAAAGAATACACCACGTGTCCTGAAAGCATACAGCGATTACCTGAAACAATCCGCTCAAAAGTTACCTTTGCTCATTGCCGACCTCAAGGAAGACGCCATCGACCGGATACTGGAAGAAGAAAAGATAACCGACATCAAGAGCCATCTCCGCTTCCCCGGATACATTGCGAATACTGACCTTTCGGCTCTCTATGGCGGTGCATTCGCATTCCTGTACCCTTCGCTCCGCGAAAGTTTCGGCATCCCGATGCTTGAAGCGATGGCCTGCGGAACCCCCATCATCGCAGGAAACACTTCCGCTATGCCCGAAATAGCAGGCGAAGGCGCTTTACTTGCCGACCCTTACAGTTCCGAGGACATCACGGCTAAAATTCTGCAATTAGAAAATGACGAAACATTCTACCAGCAACAAGTGGAATACGGACTCAAACGCAGCCAAATATTCTCATGGCGAAATACCGCAGAGTCATTGCTGGAGATATATAAAGAATTTGCCAAATAGAAAGAGTAAACAAGTAGGATAGAAATATCAAACGGGTAGAAAAGCTATATAAGCAGAAAAAGTAAAACGAATATCAATAAAAAAGAGCGAAACTTCCATGAATGGAAAGACTCGCTCTTTTTATTTATCCGATGTTTTTACACATGTCCCATTCCGCCTTCACCTCAAAGCACGGGCACGCCTTGATCCATTCTTCCGGTTCAATCTCCCCGTTCCCGTTCAGGTCGGGGCTTAAGTCGCGATGCCCGCAAATGCGGCAACCGGGATAGTCACGGAGCAATGTAAGGATGAGTACCCGCATGGAATGAACCTGCCACTCGGTACGTGTATCCGCAGGGCGACCGTGACAGTCGAGCCCGCCCTCATAACAGATGCCGATACTGCTCAGGTTGTGTCCCTTTGCGTGCGCACCGATCCGTTCAATCGCACGGGTCGTCTTTATGTCCCCATTCTTGCGGATATAGAAATGGTAACCCGTCCCGTTGAAGCCACGCCGGCGATGGCACACTTCCAAATCATCTTCCGTGAAATCCCTGTCCGCCCTGGTGGCGGAACAGTGGATTACAATCAGGTCAATCTTCCTCATCGACCTGTCCTTTCGCTCCTTTTGTCCTTTCTCTTTCTGCGAAAGAAGAACAGGACTTCCAATACAATGTCTAAGATTTTGTCAATCATATCTCTGCATTTTTAATAGGTTATTATTCACGTTCTTTGTGGGAGACACTAAACTGTATGGACTGGATTAGGCTGCCGGATCCGGTGTTTCGCCACCATCTCCCCCATCCCCCTTGCCGGAGTCATCGGGCTCACCGGAACCGCCGTTTCCACCGGAAGCGGACTTCTTGTCCGTGTACAACTCAAAGGTCATATTATTATCTCCGCCACGAGTGGTTGCCGTGCTGTCATTGGCCAGCCGCAGAGAATTATCGACCTTGAAACGGAGATTGACACGGGTGATATTCTTCACAGTACAGTCCTTTTCCACTTCCACGCCGGGACAAGTCAGCGTAGTGTAAAAGATACCCAACCCCTCTACTTTCACCTTATTGCCCGCCACAAGAACCTTTTTCATCGCGCGGACAAAAGACTTCATAACGTGCGACACATCCTCTACCGAAAGTGCTCCGATAGACTCAATCTCACGTGCCAAAGATTCAATGGAATAGATTTTCGCTTCCCCCGATTTGGGTTTGAGAGCAAATACCATCGGCGATTCTTCATCTCCGATTCGCTTTCTGCGCTTATAGCGCACCACAGTAACTGTTGCCATACCTTAACTATTTGTTTCTGCGAAAGGAAGGACATTCTCCCTTTCTGATGGTGAAACAAAGGTACGGCAAGAGGATAGCGACTTAACGGATTACACCGGGCTACGCCGGATTAAGACGGAATAAAACGGAATATACGAAACATAACAAGATACAAGAGGATATAACGGATTATAATGGGACAAGTACTATCCTTCTTCCTTATCTTTTCTTGTTAATAATTCCACAGCATCAATAAATGCTTCGGCACGAGGACGTAACACATCAACCAAGGCAGCATCACAATAGGCAAAATCACCATAATCACTACTATGGCGTTTATCAAAAAGCACACCAAAAGTTGTACTATGTTCTAAATCAAGTAATCCAGTCCGGACAAAATGCATTGAAAGTTGTGTCTTCACTCCATTATGAGTATTAGCATCAATATGCCGGCTCAACAAAAGAGCAGATGCAGCATAATAACAGGCATAATAAAGACGATTGACTGTGGCATTAAAATAATCTCCCGTTCGCAACAGGTCAGCCTCTCCCAATGTCTGCCTGGCACGTTCCAAACGATAATCAACCATAGCCGCACGGGTTTCATTATCTAATAGTTCTTTCATAACACAATCCCTTCCCGATTAATATTGAGCGATAATGGCGTAGTCAATCCTTCCCATGCACGCTTCAATACGACCAACGTATTGATGGCTACTCCCATTTGCGCTTCCAGTTCGCTCAAAGGGCGACGCAATGCGAACTCAGTTTCGGGCGTCAACTCGTTCTCATCCACCAAAATAAGCAAATCTATATCAGAGTCATGCCGGGCATCCCCACGAGCTTCCGAACCATAGAGTATAGTCCGAGCTGTGGGAGCTATGCGGTGCATTGTTTCCGCAATACGATGAACAAGTTCTGTACGTTTCATAAGCTATCTTCTTCCTTTTACACAAAGTTAAGAAATTAATAGCTAAAACCTATATATTCTGCTACTTTTCTTTCTATTACACTATTGAAATATTTGCCCAATCCAGTAAAAATGCGTAACTTTATACGAGTTATAACGACACTAAATACAACTGAAAATGGAAGAAAAAACATTCCAATACCGCAGCTACGGGAAAGGCGAACTAGCCATGCTATACATTCCCAACGTACAACAACAAAGCGCAGTAGACCGATTCAACGAATGGATAGACGCTGCTCCGGGACTGAAAGAACGACTCATCGCCACCGGCATGAATCCACGAAGCAGACACTATACCCCCGCCCAAGTACATCTAATCGTGGAAGTACTCCAAGAGCCGTGATTTAGAGATTACTCAAACAGTTCTTTCTCCGGCAGCCAGCAAGTCGAATCGTACGTCACGCCCCCGACAC
This sequence comes from Bacteroides faecium, assembly GCF_012113595.1. Classification (NCBI taxonomy): domain Bacteria; kingdom Pseudomonadati; phylum Bacteroidota; class Bacteroidia; order Bacteroidales; family Bacteroidaceae; genus Bacteroides; species Bacteroides faecium. The sequence goes on along the minus strand of NZ_CP050831.1, from coordinate 4,571,263 downwards.
GTCTGTCCACAGGGACGGCAGGATCATGTGATTCCGTACAAGGCAAATAGCGGCCACCGACAGGATCATAGGCAAAAGTAACCATTCCGCCCACTCCGAGATGTTTGAACTTCACCTTCTCCACATATACACGGGTGACGCCGACTTCCTTATCACGCTCCACCACAATACCATAGTCAGCCTTATTGTTAAAGTCGGCCGAACCGCTGATGTCGTACATTTCCACACGCGGAGTAGAATTTGTCACCGGGTTGCGGTTCATCTTTCGGGGATGGGCAACGAGTATCACCAGGCAATTATACTGTACGGCAAATTCGGTGAATAGATTCAACAAGTTAGAAAGATACTGCGTCTCCGTCTGTCCCGGTTGCGGAGTATGGTCAAAGCGGTTCAGAGGGTCGAGCACGAGGATGCGGCATCCCCGGCGGACAACCAGCTCGCGCGCCTTGCCAAGTACCCGTTCCGGCGTGGCATTCCCCTTCAGGAAAATATGCGATACATTTTCGGCCAGAAATTCTTCCGCACGCATCATGAGCCCTTCCGACATACCGTAACTTCGCTGAAAACGGTGACCGGTCAGTTTCTCAACCAACTTTCGGAGATGATAGACGATAGGAACATTCTCCGGGCTGAAAAAAGCTATTTTCCATTGATGCCGCAGGCAAAGCCGCAATACCAGTTCGTCGAGCCATTCAGATTTTCCCGCACCGGGCGTTCCCGTGACAACGACGAAACGGCCGCGCTCGTACGTACAGATTTTATCCATCTCCTCCCAACCCGTATCCGCACCGGGGCCGAAACCATTGTCGAAAAGAGCCAGCAAGTCACCATGCAGGTCGGCAGCCGTGAAAACGCCCTCAATAGGGACTTCCGCCGCCTGTTCGATGGCGATACGAAGGCTCGAAATCCCATATTTGCAGAGATGTTCATTCGCATCCTTGCACTCCGGCCCGTAGGTCACGACGCGGCATCGTTCAGCCCCCAGACGGTTGACAAGCTCGTCACGCAGTTTCAGTCCGGCAGAATCCGTGTCAACGGCAATGATAATTTCGTTCAAATCCTCAAAGTGGGTTTCCATGAAACGGTCGAGCCAAGAGAGGTTCGAGTTGGCACCGGCGGGAACGGAGATTACGCTTTTGAATCCGGCGGCGATAGAAGAGGCGGCGTCCAGTTCACCTTCATGGATGATGCAGGAAGACTGTCCCAATACGGAGTCGATGTTATAGGGAATCAATTCGGCTCCCTGCACCATTTTGAAATGCTTTTCGTTGATGCCACGAAATTTCGTGTTTATCAGTTGCTCTCCCTCGAAATAGTTGAAACAGATACATCGTTCATTCCCGGAAGATTGCGGCATATATTCGTCCTGCTCCGTGATGCGCAGCGCAGCGATAACGGATTGCGGGATGCAGCGGGTTTCAACCAGCCAACGCTCCGTGGCTTCGGAAAGTACGGTTTTTGAGGAGTCGAATACAGGACGCTGAAAGTGTTGCGGAGCAGCAGCCGCACGACGCTGGCGGGCAGCACGGCGTTCGGCTTTTTCACGTTCCTCGTTATCGTCGGGGACGTAGAAATCAGCTCCGCAGTGGTAACAGTGGCAATGCCCCGTGTCGATATTGACACGCAGGGAGTGGTCGCGCTTGTTGTGCCTTGTAGGGAGACATTTATTACATATTGTTTTCACGACACCGCTCGTTCTCCGGCGAATGTCTACATCATAACTGGCAAAATTTCTCATAGTTTTTTATTCGTTTTCAATATTTTTCAATTGCTTGTCGGACACCAGGAGCTGTGGGCACAGCGTATGCCAAGTGCGGGGTCAAGGTTCGCCAAACGCGGGCGCAGCATATGCCAAACGCGGGCGCAGCATATGCCAGGCGTGGGCGCAACAACGATGAGCCTACGTCCGGGAACAGATGAAAGCCGGTGTCAATGCCCCCATATTTTCCGCACCTCATCCCACACAGCCGAGCCGTCCGGTCGCGGCGGGGCGTCATTCGGGATGAGATGTCCCAGATAAGTCCGCTGTCCGTCCACCATGCTCTCAAAACGGTTCACGTTCTTGCTCTCCTGCTGTTTGAGTTTCTGCAACAGCGCTTCACGCAACTTGCCGCAGGTGACGGAACCGGCTGCGATATAATTGGAGAAATAACGCTTCACGTCATCGTAGAACAGCAGTTCGTTTTCTTTCCCGTAGAGCCGGATATGGGCTTTGAACAGTTTGATAACCTCTTTCTGATGGTCAAGAAAAAGCCATCCCAAGCCGGAACGTTGCCCTGCCAGTTCCATATACAGTTGTGAACCGGCAAGCCTGTCCACCGATATTTCCCACGGTACAACAGGCTGCAATGGGCGTTGCCCTTCTTCATCCACCGAACGGATGCGCATCCTGTGCGTAGCAGGAACAGATGTGGAAACAGGAACGGCAACAGTCTCCGCCACCGGCATCGTCGCGGTATTACTGTTGTTGTTTACAACAGTAGTAATACCTCTCTTCTCCTCTTCTCTCCTCTCTTGGGTTTCGTTGGGTTTTTGCCCCTTGCTGGCGGGCGTTTCAGAAGATTTCACAGGCTTCTTCGGACGCCCCCCTTTTTTACCATTTTCGGTATCCATGCGCCGCTTCTCTTCGAGCCGTTTCATCACCCTGTCCAGATACGGAGCCCGAAAAGTTTGCCGCTCCTCGTTTAACTCAAAAAGATGGTAGTCGCGGAGCACGTGCTCCATCATCGCCAAGTCCAGTTCATAACGCCGGGCAAAGGCTTTCAGCAGAAGCGGCGTGCAGGAAGCCTCGTAATTGTCCTTCGTGCGCAGATGAAGCAGCAACATTACGTAGATTCCGATAGCTTGCGCGGCATCCAGTTCCGCCATCATGCCGGCGATATTGTCGTCGTTCAATAAATTTACTTCCAAGTTAAAATACTGGTCTTTTTTCATTATTTCTTCCAAATTTTAAAATTATTCGACAAAATCCCACCCTTTCCGATGAGGTAACTTAGTGAGTACAAAGGTCGATTAAATGTGTAACATACGCCTATTCAAAAAAGAATAGGGAAATCTATAAATTTTTAAAGAACTTTGCGCCAGAATATTAACAATAAAAAAAAATGGCAAATTCAAAAAAAGTTCTCAATGAAGACGAAGTAGTACGTCAGACGCTACTAAGATATATCCACCTTTCTTTCGGGCGTCTCCTTCACTACGTGCGCACCATCTCTCCCCTGTCACACGAGAAAGTGCAAGAGCGGACAACGATCAACTCCGGTGAAGCATGGCGGATGGAAAATCCCCGGAATTACAACATAATCTCCTATGCACAGGCGTTCAACGCGCATCTCAAGGAAATAAAATGCAACTTCTACCCCCTGATTCTATGCAGCCAGATTATCCGGGCACTGCAAACCGGCAAATGCCTTGCCATAACAACCGTAGACTACAGCGAAATTGAAAACTATGACAAGCATCAGATTATTCTTCTGCAGCAAGTAGACGAGAAAGAACTGAAAAGACGGGAGACACAAAAAAAACAAAAACAAAAGAACAGCCCGAAACCTGAACAGGATAATGATAAAAAGGAACAGAATAAAAAGAAAGATGGACTGAACAAAAAGAAAAATGAAACGAAGAAAGCGTCTGCCGACAAAAAGAAGCCGGAAAAAAAGTAGAGTTTCCAGAAGTTTTATTACCTTTGTGGCATAGCCAGGGGCTGAAAAATGACTAAAGTAAAAACATGAACAACAGTGAAGATATTAGCGGTCAACCGATAAAAGCACTTATTGTATTTAGGGAAAATGGAGATACGGACAATCTGTTCGTCCCGATTCTGTGCGACGCCATCAAAATGGCCGGTATCGACGTGCGATGTTCCACCAGTGAATTTTGGAACTCAGATACAAATTATGACATTATCCACTTTCAATGGCCGGAAGAAGTGGTAGGCTGGACGTGCGATGACCCCGGTGTCGTCCGGCGACTGGAAGAACGAATCCGTTTCTTTCGCTCACGAGGGACGCGCTTCGTCTACACACGCCACAACGTACGCCCGCACTACGCCAATGAAGTAATCAGCCGGGCGTATGACATCATCGAGTCCGAAAGCGACGTCGTGGTGCACATGGGACAGTTCAGCCGCAAGGAGTTCATTGCCAGGTATCCCGACAGCCGCAATGTCGTGATTCCGCACCACATCTACCAATATACGTATAAGGAAGATATCAGCGTGGAACGTGCCCGGCAGTATCTCAACTTGTCGCAGGACGCGTTCATCGTCACCGCTTTCGGCAAGTTCCGCAACCGGGAAGAAATAGACATGGTGCTCGGCGCGTTCCGGGCATGGAACGAGCCACGCAAGATGCTCCTCGCCCCACGTCTCTATCCTTTCTCGAAGCGCAACAAGTATGGCGGCAACCTCTTCAAGCGATGGACTTCGCGCATCGGGTATTACCTGCTCATACCCCTGTTCAACCGCTGGATGAAGCTGAAAGCCGGAGCCAACGACGAACTGATAGACAACTGCGACCTGCCTTATTATATGGCAGCCTCGGACGTGATACTTATCCAGCGAAAAGATATACTCAACTCCGGCAACGTCCCCCTCGCCTTCCTCTACCGCAAAGTAGTGGTGGGGCCCAACGTGGGGAATATCGGCGAACTGCTGACCGAAACCGGCAACTCCACCTTTGATCCCGACAGAAAGGAAAGCATCATCATGGCGCTCGAATCAGCCCGCCGTCTCGCCCTGTGGGGGCAAGGGGAAATGAACTATACCTATGCCATGGAGAACATGAACATCCGGAAGGTAGGAAAAGAGTATGCACAAACTTATAAACAAGTAATAAATGGCTAACAATATCAAACGCCAGCTATTTTCAGGAGTATTCTACACGGCACTTGCCAAATACAGCGGTGTCATCATCTCTCTCGTCATAGCAGGTGTACTGGCACGTCTCCTCTCGCCCGACGACTTCGGCATAGTGGCCATCGCCACCGTCATCATCGCTTTCTTTAATCTTTTCACGGACATGGGGGTATCTCCCGCCATCATCCAGCACAAGTCGCTGACGGGGGACGACCTGGCGGACATTTTCTCGTTCACCGTGTGGACGGGTATCGGCATCAGCGTACTCTTCTTTGGCGCTTCGTGGCTCATCGCCGACTATTACGAAAGCGACATCCTGCGGACGCTCTGCCAACTGCTGTCTGTCAACCTTTTTTTCGCATCCGCCACCATCGTTCCGGGAGCATTGTTCTATCGCAACAAAGAATTCAAGTTTATCGCCCTGCGCAGCTTTATCATACAGATTTCGGCAGGAGCCGCCGCCGTGACCGCCGCCCTCTGCGGAGCAGGATTGTATGCATTGATTATCAACCCGATTGTATCGAGCATACTGATATTCATCATTTCCTACCATCGCTATCCGCAACGGCTGCGCTTCACATTGGGACTGGGCGTGCTCCGGAAAATATTTTCTTACTCCGCCTACCAATTCCTGTTCAACGTCATCAATTACTTCAGCCGCAATCTTGATAAATTGCTGATTGGTAAATATATGGGTATGTCTCCCCTGGGATATTACGAAAAATCTTACCGGCTGATGATGCTGCCCTTACAGAACATCACGCAAGTGATCACGCCCGTGATGCACCCCATTTTCAGCGATTTCCAGAACGACAAGGCGAAGTTGGCGACGTCCTACGAACGGATTCTCCGTTTCCTGTCTTTCATCGGGCTGCCTCTCAGCGTGTTGTTGTTTTTTACGGCACAGGAAGTGACACTGATTATTTTCGGCGACCAATGGTTGCCATCCGTACCCGTTTTCCGGATACTGGCTCTCTCAGTGGGGGTTCAGATTATTCTTTCTTCTTCCGGTTCCATCTTTCAGGCGGCAGGAGACACACGGAGTTTATTCGTATGCGGCGTGTTCTCGTCCGTGCTCAACGTGGCGGGTATGCTGCTCGGTATTTTCTATTTCGGCACACTGACGGCGGTGGCAACTTGCATCGTCGCAACGTTTACCATCAACTTCGTGCAGTGCTACTGGCAGATGTACCGGGTGACTTTTCGGAGAAGCGCGTTGCCGTTCGTCCGTCAGCTTATTTCTCCGTTGGTGGTGAGCCTGCTGATGGCGGCAGCCCTCGTCCCCATGCAATATGCATTGGAAGGGATGAATATTTTTTTGACAATTATTGCCAAAGGTATCGTTAGTTTTATTATCTTTGGTGTTTATATACAAGCCACGCATGAGTACGACCTCATAGGAAAAGTACGGAGCGTGGTGAGTAAGAGAAAATAAAAGGACAGAATAAACAATAATATAGAGACTAATTTAGAAGAATGAAAGCCTTGTTCCTTATATTCCACGGTTTCGACAAAGCCAATGGAATCAGTAAGAAAATTCATTACCAGGTGAAAGCCCTCAAAGAGTGTGGTGTGGACGTTCGCCTGTGTTATTACGATATAACTTCTAATGGAGATCGCCGCTGGATGGTAGACGATGAAGTAATTGCCGACTTCGGGACAGGGACTACGGCCAAGCTCTGGAAAAGAGTTTATTACTCTCCTATCATTGAATATGCCCGCCGCGAAAATATTGGTTTGGTTTATATCCGCTCGCATCACAACGCGAATCCTTTCACGCTGAAGCTGGTGAAACGACTGAAGCGCACGGGTGCCAGAGTGGTGATGGAAATCCCTACTTATCCCTACGATCAGGAGTATGTCTCTTCATCCATGAAACTGCATCTTATCATCGACCAGTGTTTCCGCCGCCAACTGTCAAAGCATTTGGACGGAATTGTCACTTTCTCCAACGCGGAAACTATATTCGGGGGCAAGACGATACGTATCTCCAACGGGATTGATTTCGACGCTATCCCCATGAGACGGCACAGCGAGAACGACACTACGAAGGAGTTGCATCTTATCGCCGTGGCGGAAGTGCATTACTGGCACGGATTGGACCGGATGGTGAAGGGGCTAGCCGATTATTACCGCACGAATCCTGAATATAAGGTTTATTTTCATATCATAGGCCCGTTGTCCGGCGAACGTGAACGGGAAGAAATTCTGCCTGTCATCCGTGACAATCATCTGGAGCCTTATGTCATCCTGCACGGGCCGCTGCACGGCGATGAGCTGGATGCCCAGTTTGAACGTGCGGACTTTGCCATCGGCAGTCTGGGACGTCACCGAAGTGGCATTACTTATATCAAGACGCTGAAAAACCGTGAGTATGCCGCACGGGGATTCGCTTTCGCATATTCGGAGACGGACGAGGATTTCGATTCCATGCCTTATGTATGGAAAGTGCCCGCGGACGAATCGCCGATAGATATTCCGAAGTTGATGGAGTTTCAGCAATCACTGAAAATCACGCCGGCTGAGATCCGCGAATCGGTACGCCCGTTGTCCTGGAAAGCGCAGATGCAGAAGGTGGTAGGGGAAATTGAAAAGATTAATAACGCAACCTGATAATCTAGAGATATTATGATACCAAAAATTATACATTTATGCTGGTTGAGCGGCGATCCTTATCCGCAGAAGATTCAACGATGCCTGGACAGTTGGAAAGTACATCTCCCCGACTACGAGGTGATGTTGTGGGATTGCAACCGGTTCGACCTGAAAAGCAGCCCGTGGGTGGAACAGGCTTTCGCTGCCAGGAAATATGCTTTTGCGGCTGATTATATACGCATGTTCGCTCTCTACAATTACGGGGGGATTTACCTGGATTCTGACGTGGAAATACTCAAGAGTTTTGATGAGTTTCTGGAGCTGCCCTACTTCGTAGGAGCGGAGAATGCGGGGACTATCGAAGCGGCAATTATCGGTGCCGAAAAGGGATGCGACTGGATAAAGGCTTGTCTGGATTATTATCAGGACAGGGAGTTTGTGAAGGAAGACGGCCAGATGGATATTCGTATGCTGCCTGAAATTATGAATGAGACGATACAGAAACTGAAGCCTATATATGTCTTGCCTTCGGGAAGCAGTATCGCCGAACTGAAAAAGAAGGAACAGGATATGCAGGAAAGGGTTTGTGTGCTCCCATGTGAATATTTCTCGCCCAAGGTGTTTGATTCGCGGCAGGTGATTCTGACGCCTCACACGTATGCGATTCATCATTATCAGAATTCATGGTTTTCGCACAAGGCGTTTGTTTATTACCGCACGAGGACATTGCTTATCAGGGTATTCGGTTATCGGTTTGTGAGGAATATAGAGAGATTTTTACGGAAGAAATAATTGTATAATCATAGAAGAAAGGATTCGGTTATGAGCCAATGGTACAGTAAATATCTGCAAGTATACGAGAAGCCTTTTTCAGAGGCGCCGCCAAGTGTCGTCGAAGAGGTGCGGCAGAATATTGCAGGACTGCAAAGTGAGCATCCGGTTGTCACGGTGTCGTTGATCGGATACAATGAGGAGAAGCATCTGTTGGCGTGTCTATGGTCATTGAGCGAGATGAAGTGCAAGTATCCCGTGGAGATTATCGGTGTGGATAATGAATCGAAAGACCGGACAGCGGAGATTTTTCAGGCTTGCGGCGTACCTTATTATACGGAGACGCAGCACAGTTGCGGTTTCGCCCGTCTTTGCGGTTTGACTCATGCACGGGGGAAGTATCACATTAATATTGATTCGGACACGATGTATCCGCCCAAGTATGTGGAAATGATGGTGGATGCGCTGGAACGTCCGGGCGTGGTGGGCGTGAGTTCGCTATGGAGTTATATTCCTGACGAAGCACATTCGAAGTTCGGATTGATGGTTTATGAAGCTGCGCGTGATTTGCATCTGTGGTTGCAGTCGTTCAAGCGTCCGGAGTTGAGTGTGCGCGGACTTGTATTTGCTTATCGCACGGAATATGCACGGACAACGGGGATACGCACGGACATCATCCGTGGCGAGGATGGGTATCTGGCTCTGCAACTCAAGCAGTTTGGCAAGATTGCGTTCGTGCGCAGCCGGAAGGCTCGTGCCGTGACGGGGTATGGTACAGTGGGTGCCGACGGTAGTTTGTTCAATAGTTTCAAGGTACGTGTCGTAAAGGGATTGAAAGGTATCGGAGGAATATTTACTAAAAAGAAAGAGTATATAGATGAAGATAGCAACTTGATAAAGAAGAAATAAGTCATTCACAATAAAACAAATGCAGCTATGATTAACCGTAATCCCTATGACAGAGATGATTTGAAAATCAGCAAAAAAGACAGGGTACTTGAAGTGGGTCCGGGGCACAACCCTACTTTCCGGGCAGATGTCATCGTAGAACGATTCCTGGAATCGAACTATCATCGTTGCGGAACTGTAAAGGTTTACCCGCATCAGGAGATTATTAACGCGAACGGAGAAGCGTTGCCGTTCAAGGACAAGGAGTTTGATTATGTGATCTGTAACCAGGTGCTTGAACATGTGGAAAATCCTGCGGATTTTATCCGCGAACAGTGCAGGGTAGCCAAAAGGGGGTATATGGAAACTCCCAGCCTGCTGGGCGAATTTCTTTTTCCGAAGAAATCACACAAGTGGATTATTCTCTATCTGGACAATAAGTTGATTCTCTTTGAGAAGTCCAGGATGCCGGGCAATTACGAGAATAACTATGGCGAGCTGTTTCTCAACTATCTGCCTTATCAGTCGCTGACTTACAAACTGCTGTGGCTCACGGAAGGGGATTTGATGCTGAACCGGTGTGAATGGAAGGATGATATTGACTTTGTAGTCAACCCGACTGACGAGAGGTATACTGATTTCTTCACCAAACCGTGGAGCAGGAAAATGGTGGAACAGTTGTATCCGCGAAGAAGTGCATCCAAAGAGTTCAAGAAGGTGGCTGCTGCGTTTTATTATATGATTAAAAATAAAATAAAGAATAAGACTCATAAGCATTCGCCCATTAGTTTGGAAGAGTATATGAGACTAAAAGGTAAACAAATAGTGATAGTATGAGATTTCGGACTATTCCATATTTCTACTTTAAAGCCATGTCCCGAAAAGGAAAAGTGGTGGTATATCTGGCGTTATTCTGCCTGATTAACACCTCGTGTATCAAAAAGCTCAACCTGTACCAAGGTGATAAGGATGATGATAATGGTAATAGCAAGGTGAAAGAAAAAACAGTTGTCTGCGAAACGGACTTTTTCTATCCGTTCGACAAAGAGGTGAAGTCTGTTGAAGCGAAAATAACAATTCGTACCCGTACGCCGCTCCCGCAGGATATTTACTCATTGCGCCCCGAATTTCCACCATTAAAGTATAACAAATCCTGGCTGTTCATGCTGACACAGGATGACTGCAAGCAGGTGGCTTTTTGTTGTACGTGGGCGGCTATCAACGGCCGTCCCTTGTCAAGCCAGTATTTTTATGATTTGGCTCATGTGCAGGCGGATGATTTTCCACCCGACGCCTATTATTTGGGCAAGACTCTGGGATGTACGGACGGAGCAGGAAACGAGATTCGTTTCTCTTTTACGACTACTCTCTCGCCCGAATGGGGATATATGAACGAGGCGACGAAGGTGGGCAAAGGTTACACGGAAAACTATCACCGGTTTTTCATGAAATCCGGCCTGTTCTGGGGAAATGTGAAAGAGATGCTCAATTATGGTGTCGGGATTGCTTTTCACGACCTCAAGGTGGATGATCCCAACAGCGAGGAAGATGTCCTGGCACATCTCGGCATGGCTGACAATATCATCGTCGATAAATTGGGCAGAAGTTGCAAGATGCTGGCAAGACCCGATGGAAACAATACTTATATAAGAGCCGGAGAAAGATATCCGGCGGTGCAGACGATGACTACGGAATCAGGTGGAACGAAGTTGTATCCCTGCCAGAGCATGGATTTATACAAGGTCCCTGTAGAACGGTCTTTTTATGATCCATCGCCCAGCGAACCTGATCCGAGAAGCAATCAGGACAGGATAAAGGATGCGATTCAAGAGGAACTGGCAAAGCCGGAAGAAGAGCGGGCAGCCATCAATGTGGGTGTGCACGGCACAGACTGGGGATGGGTGGAACTTTTCCAGTGGCTCAACGATGAATATGGCAAGGACGGACAGGACAACGTGTGGATGCCCAGTCAGGAAGAGTATTATGAATATGATTACTACTACAAAAATGGAATGATAATGCCTCGGCGGATAGACGACCATACTCTTGAACTGACCGTGACTCTACCCGGCGGAACCGCTTTTTATTACCCGTCTACCACCATCAATTTATACAACTTAAAGATGGATGATATTGATTCTATCGAGACTGGCGACAATATATCCGGATTTTCTTATGCCTACTGCAAAGATAAAGAATGTGTCATGATGAATATCGACTGCCGGAAGTATCTGGCAGAACATGCTGAGAACTTCGTGAAACGGTATGAAGCCAATCCGAACGTGAAGGCTAATAAAGATGATGCGCTTTATTTTGTGGGTATACTGAAGGAATCGGATAAGAAGGATGAATTACTCAAAAGAATCAAATAAATATATAATATTAGATAGATAATACAGCTATGAACAATACTCTTACTCTCTGTCTCGAAATTATTTTTTGGTTTGCCCTGTTTATCGTGTTCTACACGTATCTGGGCTACGGAATCGTGCTTTATATCCTTGTCAAGCTGAAAGAACTTTTCGTGAAGCCGGTGAAGCGTTCACTGCCATCGGCAGACGAGGCACTGCCGGAAGTGACACTCTTCATCACTGCTTTCAATGAGGAAGATGTGGTGGATGAGAAGATGGAGAACAGTCTTGAGCTCGATTATCCTGCGGATAAGTTGCGTATTGTCTGGGTGACGGACGGCAGTGATGACGGGACGAACGACCGTTTGCAAACTCGTTGGCAGGGGAAGGCGACGGTATATTTTCAACCATTGCGGCAGGGTAAGACGGCGGCAATGACACGGGGAATGACGCTTATAGACACTCCGCTTGTAGTCTTCACGGACGCCAATACGATGGTAAACCGCGAAGCGATACGGGAGATTGTGCTTGCGTTTCAGGATCCGAAAGTGGGTTGTGTGGCTGGTGAAAAACGGATTGCCGTGCAGACGAAGGACGGGGCGGCTGCCGGTGGCGAAGGGATTTACTGGAAGTATGAGTCGACGTTGAAGGCGTTGGATGCACGGTTGTACTCGGCTGTAGGGGCTGCGGGAGAGCTGTTTGCCGTACGCCGGGAGTTGTTCGAGGCGATGGAGCCGGATACGTTGCTGGATGATTTTATTCTTTCGTTGAGGATTACGATGAAGGGATACACGATTGCTTATTGTACCAATGCGTATGCTGTCGAAAGCGGATCGGCCGATATGCGGGAAGAAGAGAAGAGGAAGGTACGCATTGCTGCGGGCGGTTTGCAGTCTATCTGGCGGTTGCGCCCGTTGCTGAATCCTTTCCGGTACGGGGTGTTGAGTTTTCAATATACGTCGCACCGGGTGTTGCGGTGGTCTGTCACGCCGTTTCTGTTGTTCGCTCTCTTACCGCTGAATGTAGCGATTTTATTGCTGGGGGGCTCGTCGGTGTTTTATGGGGTGTTGCTCGGGTTGCAGGTTCTCTTTTATGTTTTAGGGTATTGGGGGTATTATCTGTCTACCAGGCAGATAAAGAATAAGTTACTCTTCATCCCATATTATTTTCTTTTTATGAATGTCAATGTATTGAAAGGAATACGCTATCTGAAAAAGAAGAAAGGAAGCGGTGCCTGGGAAAAGGCGAAGCGGGCGGAGAAATAAAAACAAATCTCAGAATCTTTTGTTATCTTAATGGGACACGACAGTCTCAATCATCTAAAAAAAGAAAACAGACATGGACAGGACATTACATGATGCAAGTAACGCACAGAGAATACTGAAGCTGACGGCTGATACGATGCTGTTGATCGACCGGAACGGTGTCTGCGTAGACATCGCGCCGTATTGTGATGCTTGGTTTCTGCAAGAAGATATACTTTTAGGGAAGAATATATTCGAACTTCTGCCGGAATATACACGGGAGAGAGTGGTGCCCGTCTTTCAGACGGTGCTTGAAGAGCAAAGGAGTATCAGCAAGAATTTCAAGTTGGTACTGAAAGGTGAGACGTATTATTTCAAGTGTCTCATGCATCCTTATGACGACATGGTGCTCTGCCAGTATCGTGACATCACGCAAAGAAGCAATGTGAAACGCAAGCTGGAGCATACGAACCGAACGCTGCGGGAGATTCAGAAGGTGGCGCAAATCGGACAATGGACGTATAATACGAATGAGAATGTCTTTCATTATCTAGGTTACACGGGTGTGCTGGCGAAAGAGGAAGTTCAGCATATCTCGTTTGACAAATACAAGGAACTGATTGTCAAAGAGGATTGCCATACTTTCATGGAGTGGTGCGGCAGGAACCTGGAAGGATTCAACACGGAAAGTATTAACTATCGTGTCCGCCTGGACGGGAAGATTTTTTATATGACTATCCAGACATATCTGCGCGAACAACTGCCGGACGGCAGCCTGAATATCGAAGGGTATATCCAGAATATAACGGATACACAGCTTCGCAGAAACGACATCAACACGTTGACGCATGCCATCAACAACGCGAAAGAAAGTATCTTTGCCGCCAAACCGGACGGGACGGTTATCTTTGCCAACCGTCGTTTCCTGCAGAATCACGGGATAGCGGAAAACAGGGACATCAGTCGGCTGAAAATATATAATGTGGCGGCGGACTTGCCTACGCAAGAAGCATGGTACGCACGCTGCAAAGATGCTACGGATGGCGGAAACAATAAGTTCATTGCCCCGCACCCGTCGAAAATCAATAAGGATATATTGGCATACGAATGTACGATGTACAAGGTGACCAATGATGAGGGTGAGGATAGTTACTGGTCGTTCGCGCATGATATTTCCGAACGCATGAGGTATGAGGCGCAAATCAAGCGGTTGAACTTGATTATGGATACTACTATTAACAATCTTCCTGCGGGGATTGTGGTGAAGGAGATTAATAATGATTTCCGATATATTTACCGAAACCGCGAATCGTACAACCGGGATGTATTCAACGGTACTTCCATCGGTATGAATGACTTCGACTATTATCCGTTTATCGTGGCGGAGAAGAAGCGGCAGGAAGATCTTCAGGTCGCCAGCACCGGAAAGGGAATGCACTGGACGGCGGAAGGAAAGGACAGGAACGGGAATCTGATTATCCTCGACAAACGGAAGATACGGGTGGACGGCGACGAACTCTCCTCTCCTATCATCGTTAGTATCGAATGGGATGTCACGGAACTGGAGATGATAAAACGGGAGCTGATGTCGTCCAAAGAAAAGGCGGAGATGTCCGATAACCTCAAATCGGCTTTTCTCGCCAATATGAGCCATGAGATACGCACTCCGCTGAATGCGATTGTCGGTTTCTCACACCTTATCGCCGAAAGCGACGATGCAGAGGAGAGAAAGACGTATTACAATATTGTGAATGCCAATAACGAACGGCTTCTGACGCTGATTAACGAGATTCTCGATTTGTCGAAAATTGAATCGGGGACTATCGAGTTCTCTTTTGGGCCTACCAACCTGCATCACTTGTGCAAGGAAGTGTATGACGCGCATATATTCCGCACTCCGCAGGGGGTAAGTCTCGTTTATGAGCCTTCGGACGAGAGTATGATGATTGAAACGGATAAGAACCGGGTGTTCCAGGTGATTTCGAATCTGATTGGGAATGCGGTGAAGTTTACGAAGGAAGGTAGTATCAGTTATGGTTATGAGTTGGTGGATAATCAGATTGTTTTCCATGTAACGGATACCGGCACGGGCATTGAACCGGAAAAGGTGGGGCGTGTGTTCGAACGTTTCGCCAAGTTGAACCAGCATGCGCAGGGGACGGGACTGGGGTTGTCTATCTGTAAGTCAATCGTTGAACGGCTCGGCGGACAGATTTCGGTCAGTTCGGAGTTTGGAGTGGGGACAACGTTTAAGTTTACTTTGCCGTACAAGGGGACGGGTGCAGGGAAAGAGGAAGTGATTTTGGAAAGTGAAGGTGGCGCGGTAGCGTCAATGGATGGAGATTCAGCGTCAATGAATGGAGATTCGGCTTCTAGCGAAGCAACGCAAGATGGGGATAATGTCAAACCGGCTTGTATCCTGGTTGCCGAAGATACGGACAGTAACTTCGACTTGCTTGAAGCTATTCTCGGAAAGAAACATCGCCTTATACGTGCGCATGATGGAATGGAAGCGGTTATAATGTATGACGAGGTGAAGCCTGACCTTATTCTGATGGATATAAAAATGCCGAATCTGGATGGTCTGGAAGCTACGAAAATCATTCGCGAACTATCTGCAACTGTTCCTATTATCGCTCAAAGTGCTTTTGCTTACGAACAGGATCGGAAGGCGGCACAGGAAGCCGGATGCAATGATTTTATAGCTAAACCGATAGCGCAGGACAAGCTAAAGGCGATGATTAAGAAATGGCTGTCGACATCATAAGAGTGTAGTGTTTCTAATATGCCCCTCTAATATGCAGCCTGCGTGACAGACTGTACGACAGACAGATAAATAATATATTAATAACTAATTGCGGTATACTATTCAATAAACAACTTATAAGATTAGATGAGAGCCTTTTACAGACTATTTTACTACATATCTATCCTGCTGACCGGCGTCTTGGCAGGCGTAACAATAGCCGGTGCCTTTGCAGGCAACGCCACTCCGGACAGTTTCAAATTTATGCCTTTCATCGGTTTAGGTCTGCCTGTGCTTTTGTTGGCAAACCTGGCCATTGCCATTTATTGGACTGCCCGTTGGCGGTGCTGGGTTTTCATTCCTTTGATTGCTATATTTTGCAACTGGGGATATATCAGTAGTGTGCTCCAGTTTCCTCTTTTCAGCCCGGCTTCGAAGCCGATGGTCAAAATGGGGGCATATACTCCGGGAATACTGACCGTGGCGACCTATAATGTCGATGCCTTCAACCACGAGCATACGGGCTATTCATGCAAAGAAATCGCTGCTTACATGAAGAGCCAGCAAGCGGATATTCTTTGTTTTCAGGAGTTTGGCATTAATAGTGAATTTGGTATTGACAGTCTTTGCGTGGCTCTCTCCCACTGGTCTTACCATTACATACCTTCTTCTCCCGAAGGGGAGCAGTTGTTGCAACTGGCTGTATTCAGCCGCTATCCTATCAAAGAGGAGCATCTTATCATCTATCCTGACTCCAAGAATTGCAGTCTTTGGTGTGATATTGAGGTCAACGGGCGAATGATTCGCCTGTTCAATAATCATCTCCAGACTACAGAAGTGAGCCGTAACAAGCGCAAGCTGGAAAAGGAACTTCGTACGGATAATACGCAACGGGCAGAGCGTGCGGCTCTTACTCTAATGGACGGGCTGCATGAGAACTTTGAAAAACGCGCCGTCCAAGCTAATATTCTTAACCTGTTGATTTCAGAATCCCCCTATCCTACTCTGGTCTGCGGTGACTTTAACTCCCTGCCTTCGTCGTATGTGTATCACACGGTGAAAGGTGATAAGTTGCAGGATGGGTTCAAGACAAGCGGACACGGGTATATGTACACTTTCAAGTATTTCAAACATCTGCTGAGAATCGACTATATTCTCCATTCACCGGAATTGAAGAGTATAGATTATTTTTCACCGGAATTGAATTATAGCGACCATAATCCGGTGGTGATGAGGGTGAAGATGTAAAAATTCGGAATTAAACTCATAAATAACACAAAAAAGGCTGCCCTTGCATTTGAAGGCAGCCTTTTGTCTTTATACATATAAAGCCAGTCCTATTAATGGAAAATATAACGAAGGCTGAATTGAACAGAGTATGTTGACCTGAAATCTTTATACTTGGTATATGTCTCTGTCAACCTTTTACCACTACTCTTTTGGAATGTATATCCCTTACCTTCTCCGGTAGTACTATTTCCTTTATCATAAGCCAAAAGATTCGTATTATTTAATGTCTTATACAATCCCCAATCCGAATTTAATAAATTCAAGAAGTTCTTGATGTCTACACCAAATTGGAGAGTATGACGTTTGCCACCTACTTTCAGATAAAAATCTTGCATGAATTTCAAATCTAATTGATGATGCCAAGGCATTGTAACTCCGCCACGTTCCACATACTCTCCTTTGTGCTTTTTCAAATAGCTATCTTGATTGATGTATGCCCAGAAGTCATCTTTCTGCTGATCGGCTGTATAAATCTGACCGTCCAGTTTATAGTCATCATATGTTCTGTTTACACTATTGTATGTTTTTTCCGCAAATGTCCAATTGTTCAACTCTTCTCTTGATGCCGGGACATATAATAAGCTGTTTGCTCCACCATCACCGACTATATTGCCGGCAAATGTGTAAGAATAACGGGCATAGCCATAGCCACCTGCATATCCCATATTCATTCCTTCATAAATGAAGGATAAGGAAGAGGCGAATCTTTTAGCATATTCCAAACGATAACCGGCCGACGCAACAACACGATGAGGAGAAACGTAAGTACCATAACCTGTTTCATGCTCATTAATACCATTTATGGAATATGTATTTGTCTTATAAGCAGAGGTGACTTGATCACCAATACCGTCACTGTATGATTTCGCTTTAGAATGTGTATAAGCCGCAGATAAATATAAACCAAAATCAAATGATTTGGCCAATTGGGCTGTTATTGAGTAATAATAAGCTTTATGACCACCATTCTCTATAAAATAGACATTCTGCTTTCCATCTTTATTAGTCCAGGAAGGATCGGTGTACTTGGAATATGAATTACGCGTATCATTCGGATTAAATGTCTGGGTTACTTCAGAAGGTTTATATGCCTTATTGGAAATAACAGCAGGATTAATATCTTTATTAAATATACTTTCTATTGAAAAATCAATGTCACCGGGAAGTTTGGCGTCGAATGCTAAAGACGTTTTCCATGTAGAAGGCATCTTCAAATCTTTATCAATAATCGTAGGATCTTTCGGAGATGTGATGTCAGTAGTCCTGCCATTCGGATACAATTCATTTAAAACTCCCGACACAGAAGGCTGGAAATAGGGTTTCAAAGCAGCAGTAGCCGCATTTGTGTAATAATACTGATGCTGTCCTACATTTGAATTGCCAACAGCGGACACCAACCATACAAATGGCAAACGACCGACATAGATACCTGTACCACCACGAAGAACGTATTTACGCTCACCGGTAATATCCCAGTTGAATCCTACACGAGGAGATACAGAAATCTTGGCAGAAGGCAACTGATCTGTAGAATAACTGACTCCGCCGAAATCGCAACGCGCAAAATCTTCGTTATAATTATTCTTCAGTGAAGGATACTTAGGCATTTCAAGACGAATACCGGCTGTCAATTTGAAGTTCTCGCTAATATTCATCTGATCCTGCAAATATAATGAGTATTGCATCGTTTTCATTTCTGCCTTAAACTGACTGTAATCAGCGGCATTAGAGTGCGTTATCGCAAAAGCCTTAGGATAATTATTATTTTTGAAGCTATCCCACGATTCATATACATAGAATCCATTGCCGGCTTGCTGAAAACCATTTGTAGCTTTGTTGTATTCAAACTGGAAGCCTGCCAATAAA
Organism: Bacteroides faecium; assembly: GCF_012113595.1. Taxonomy (NCBI): domain Bacteria; kingdom Pseudomonadati; phylum Bacteroidota; class Bacteroidia; order Bacteroidales; family Bacteroidaceae; genus Bacteroides; species Bacteroides faecium. Next base: position 4,552,657 of record NZ_CP050831.1, on the reverse strand, counting down.
TTATGGACACCTGCTGTATATGACAACTCGTCTGTCAGGACAAATGTCCTGGCCTGAGCTAAATTTCCCGGTGAAAACACATCAGGACCAATACGGGCATATACAGCGCCATCTTCCAGAATATCAATAGTCGGGAAATCGGCTGCGCCGTCATAGCTCCTTGGTTCATCCTGAAAAGAGTAAGTCACACGTGTTACATTATTCAATCTGCCGTCCATCCATTTAGAGTTCCACTCTGAAGCGTATGACGTGAAATTATATTCTTTGAAATATCGAGAGTTCTCAAAATACATAGCGGCATTATGATTCACATTACCGGAACCCTTTGAAGCTGCCGCGCCGCCATCATAAATATCTGTTGCATAGAAAGGGGAAACGGAAGAGGTAGGTCCGCTATTATCTTTAGAATGAGCGCGTGTGAAACGGAAATTCAATTTATTGTTATCGTTTATATTCCAGTCCAAGCGTGCCATCAGCTTATAAGCCGGAGTTTTGATGGAATATCCTTGATAACGTCCCGGATCATAGTCATACTTGTCAATAAAATAATTACGGATTTCATCCATTTTACCTACTGTGGGACGGTTTACATTGGCTGTATTAGCCCCCCAATCATCATTTTCGCTCAAACGCGCTCTACTTTTGGGACCTGCCGTCACATTATCTTCATATTCACCGTTCACAAAGAAAAATAGCTTATTCTTAATGATAGCACCACCAAAACTGGCACCATAAAGATATTTTTGTGATTTTTCGCGTATCAATTCCAAATCGCCTACCTTATTCCCATTCAGGTTCTCATTGTTCAAGTAGGTGTAGGCTGTCGCATAAAAATCGTTTGTACCGCTTTTAGTCACGGCATTAATTGCTCCACCGATAAAGCCGCTTTGACGTACATCAAACGGAGTTACAGAGACAGCGATTTGTTCCAAAGCATCTAAAGAAATAGGAGAACCACCGCCCGGCAAGTTTGAACCGATACCGAATGAATTGCTAAAAGCAGCACCATCGACTGTTACAGACGATTGGCGGTAGTTACCACCACCCACTGCAAAACCATTTCCTGTATTTGCGCCTTGCGGAGTCAAACGCATGATGTCATTCATACTACGCCCTACAGTTGGAATCATAGCCATCTGCTCTTCTCCAATATTAGTTATAGCACCTGCACGGTCACTCTTCATATTGCTGTTTTTAGAAGCCGTCACCACAATCTCGTCCAACAGTTCCGAACTTTCTTTCAAGGAAACATTCAAGACATAATTTTCCCCCAACGCAAGAGTGACACCCCTGTAAATGGCTGTTTGATAACCGACATAAGAGATTTCCACTTTGTATGGACCACCGGTACGCATACCTTGCAGGTTGAATTGTCCGCTTACATTTGTCACAGTACCATAACGAGTTCCTGACGGCTCATGGATGGCTACAACTGTCGCACCGATGATCGGTTCGTCTTGTGCGGTTACTTTACCGCTCATTGTAGCGGTAGTGACTTGGGCACTGATACCCACAGCTGCCAAAAGGGTAATAACCGTAAGAATAAATCTTAATCTTTTTAACATAAGTAGTTTTAATATTTGTCCTCTATTATATTATAACTCTCTAAATCAGCGGCAAATATAAGTAAAATAAGACAGATATATATTATAGTCGTATTACATTTTTTAAGGGTTGAATAAAAAAGGTTTAGAACAAGTCTAAACCTAAAAAAAGCATCGGAGAGGATAAAGACCTCTCCGATGCTATATAATCTACCGGCAGAATGAGCGTTTATTACTCTGTTTTTTTATCTCAATTCTGCTTTTACATCCAGTTATTCCTGAATTGACAGATTCTTGATTTCCGTCGTAGTGGCAACAGCAAGGTCACTTCTATAGCGGAATGCAATGCGAATATTCTGATCCTTATATGCACTCAAGTCAACAGGTGTCACAGTCGAGAAGTCCCATGAGTCTCCTGCCGGCATACCTTCTACTGTCAATTCAGTCCAGTCAGCTTCTGTTACATCACCGGCATAGTTGGTTGATATCATCACATTGAGGTTCTTTGCAAGTTCGCCATCATTCAAGTAGTTGATGGCAATATCAAACTTCAATACCGGTAGAGCCGATTTCTTCAGGCTAATTTCCGGTGAAACAAGCCAACTTTCGGTTACTTTATTACCGCCAGAGTAACCGGAACCTTTCCAACCATAGGCTTTATCCAACTTCCAAATGCTCTTCAAGTCACTCAATTCAATATCTTGGGTAAAGAAACCACCATCATCATCATTCAGGAATGAAGAGGAATAGTAAACTTTTGCTTCTGTCCATACACCTTGTGATTTCAAGAATACAATGACACTCGGTGTAGAAACCGTAGTCTGAGCCCAAGCAGCACCGTCATAAACAAATTCAGTAGCCGTTATTACCAAGTCTGAATTTGAATAATAAACTACTGCCATAATATCGTCTTTCTTAGCATACGGATAGTTCTGCTTCAAGTAGATTGGCAATGTTTCAGCAGGTTTGGATACATAAGTACTGCCTATTGATGTGTAATCACCCGGCTGAAGAACTGCTACACTTGCTACTTCAGAAGTATATGCTCTCCACTTAGAGGTAGTTGCATCGTAACGATAAACTGCGGATGTATTAGGTTTGGAAGTAATAGCACGAGTCATGCCAAAAGCTCTGAGATTAGTTGCTGTTACTTCTGCAACGGATGTAACCATTGTATTGATTGTTTCACTTTTCGCTTCAAGCAGGTATCCATATACAACAACCTGCTTGCCATTGAGACTTTGGTCTATCGCAGCATCATCTGCATATGAGAAAGAAGCCTTGGCAGTAGTGGCACCGTCTATTTCTATATTATAGGAATTATAGCTGCCTTTATTTTCTATAGTCAATAGACCGGTGTAGGTAGCATAAACCACACGTGGAGCAGCTATATAATTATCCATATCCTCACCAGTCATCACCTGAGCAACCAAACCATCAACGGCTGTATTGCCTTCCGACTCCTTAATAACCGACAAGCCATTATTTCCAAACTGCATCAATCCATTACGCGCTGCAGTTGTTCCAGATACAGATACAATATCACCTATCTTAGAGGTCGGAAGTTTATTTTCATATACCAAAATATTACCTGTACCATCAGTCAGCATAAAGCCTCGTGTATAGGTAGCCGCAACCACACCTCTCGCTGTATATGCACCGCCAGCAGACAAAGCTATCAGCCCTACCGGTGTAGTAGCAGTTCCGGAGCCATCAGCAGAAACTACTGACGTAGCGATAGTATTCACAAATTTACCACTACTTGCGCCAACTGCATATCCGGTCACTTTCACTTTCTTACCATCCAAAGTATTATCAATTGCTATCGGATACTGAATGCTACCAACAGCTGTAGCAGTACCTTCAACTGCAACATTAAAGTATTTACCGTCCGAAATAGTTAATGTTCCTTCATAAGTTACATATTCTACAGGTTGAGTAGTAAGATAAGCATCCATATCGGATGCGGTCATATTTTTCGGTGACGTAGGATATGCAAATGTCGTTTTACGCTCTACAACTGCTATCTCTGCATCTTTAGAGAACTGGAACGGAGCACCTTTATATGAACTGATAACACCAGAAACCGTCACCACATCTCCTAAAGAATATGTTGGCAATGCGCTTAGATACACCATTATAATGCCCGTATCATCCTTTACCAGAATACTTTTAGCATTGGCTGCTACAACCTCGCCTTTTACATCATAAGTACCGGCACCTGAATTGATAGCATCAGCAATATTTGTATAGGTAGGTTCCGGTTCTTCACCACCGCCGCCTGTGCTCGGTTCTGTTTCAGAATAAGCATAATTGACCAGACGCATAGCGCCATCAGCAGGATTCTTCACTGCTTCTGCCAGAAGGTCAGGTATTTGTCTTACTGTGGACGGAGACAGGAAGGAAGCTGATACTGTTTCACCCCATACTGCCTTGTAATCGTCAGAAGTCAAGTCGTATTTAGAAACGCTGTTAAAGTCCTTCAGATACTCGGGAAGTTCTTCAAAGTTGTTGTAATTGACAGTTACTTTAGAACCATCGCTCAGATAAGGATGTTTATCGTTGATGTATGCAGGGAGATACCATGCGGCAGGTGCGTCTTCTGTGAAGAATTTATTTTTGCCTACTGCCTCCAAAGCTTTTGCATAAGTTTCTCCTTCTGGGTCTTTCGATAACGCCAGTTCTTTATTTGCGGCAATGCCTGCAATAGTTTTGTATTCGGCGTCTTCGAGCGTTAACGTAACGTTCTGTACATCCGTGGCATTAGTGAGGTCATCATACCCCGGAAAATTGTCTTCGTTGTAGTCGCAACTTGCCAAAAGCAGCAAGCCGGCGCACATACTAAATAATATATTTTTCTTCATAATCTGTCTTGGTTTAGAAATTGAACTTCAATCTTACAGAATAGGTACGACCGAAACCATAGAGTACGCGTGTAGCCGATTCCCAATCATGACTGTTACCGTCACGGGCGTCAGCAATATATTCCTGATCTAAGAGGTTGTTGACATTACCGCTCAAAGTAGCACGTACCTTTCCGAAATCAAATGTGTAGCCCGCACTCAAATCAAAAGTACTGTATGATGGTATCTGCCATGGATTGCTTATCAAAATTTCCTGCCCCATTTTTGCACTTCCTGCATCAATATCATAATCGGCATAGTTGCGTGCAAAGAAGTTCCAGTCTGCCGCAAGGCGCACACCTTTCATCGGACGGAAAGTAACGCCTAATGCTGCTGTAGTCTGAGCGGAACCACCGACATGGACATTGTCCATCTTGATGTTAGCTTTATACTGCTCAGCCTGAGACATATCTATTACAACAGTACCTTCCTTAGGGTCTGACAACATCTGACCCGATGAATTGAAGTAGTAACCGGTAGCATTGCCATTCCAACGCCAATCTCCCCATGAGAACATACCGTTAACTTCCATCCATGAGAATGGTTTGGCCAGAAAGTCCAACTCAATCCCCCAATGGTCTGCATTGGCGCCAATCATATTCAATGTATAGCGTTCGCTGTTTCTCATATCACCGGAGTCATACATAGCCTTGTCCATCCAACGTGTGTAATATGCGTTCAAGTTAGCTGTAAAGAAACCGCTACGGAAACCATAACCTACTTCGAAGGACATGATTTTCTCGTTCTTGGCATCATTGTTACGCGCATGGGAAGTCTGTGAGTTTAGAAATGATGTATCGAACATCGGAGCACGGCTGATATAGCCTGCATTGGCGAATACGTTGTTACGTTCGTTGAGATTGTAGTTGATACCACCTTTGATATTTCCACCTAAATAATTTTTAGTGGATGATTTGGCCTTGTCTTTGCTATAATAAAGACGGTCGTAACGCCAGTAGCCTGTGTTTGAAAGTCCACCGGAAACAAAAGCGCTGAGTTTGTCCTGATTGTATTCCAACTGCGCGAAAACACCTTCCTGCAATACCAGACCGTCATAGTCGCGTCTCAAAACATCTCCTACACCTAACTTGGCATTCTTAAAATTAGGGTCGGAAGCTATTGGGTTATTCTCGGCAGATACATTTTTACGGTTGTATGAATCCACAAAGTATTTACCGCCAAACAAGTCGGTAAGAATATCCTGGTGCAAGCCTTTGTAATAACGAAGGTCGATACCACCATAGAAGTCGAAATATTCACCGAATTTTGTTGTATAAGTAGATAGTAATCCATACCACAAGTGATTGTTCATCATCTTACTCATCACCATCTTTGAGCCTGTGGTGCTTTCTGCATTCATCTTCTCAACCGTATCGTAATCAAACGTTCCGTCGGGTCTGCGGAAATCGTTATTCACCAACCCGTTCGTTGAACCATACCATTTGTTGCTGTAATCGCTATCTCCTGTACCTCTAAAGCCGTCACCACGACCGATTGATACATAAGCAGCAGTACTCAGGCTAGATTTTTGGTCGATTTGCCACAAGTGGTTTAATGAAATCTGCGGTTTGTGATAAGAGTTTCTGGAAGAGTTATAAACTTGCCCGTTTCTATAACCGAAAGTAGAGTTGTACTTATAAGGACTATCATCGCCCATATATTGTTTCACACGCTGCCATTCCTTAATGCTAAGACCATTCTGGTTGCTACGTTGGTTGTGCCACTGGGGAGCGCCGAAAGCTGTTAAAGTCAACTGATGATTGTCATTGAAACGCTTAGCGATACTGGCAAACCAAGTGTAACCTTCAAATTCTGTACCTTGAATGTATCCGTCACCCCAAGTTTTACCACCCAGCAAAGTGAACGCCCATCCGTCTTTGGAAAGGCCGGAAGATACACTGAACAAAATCTTGTTGTAACCGTCATTACCCATACCGTAAGACACGAAACCGCCTTTCTTTGCATCTGTACTCTTGGTTATGATATTGATGGAACCACCGACAGCCGGAGATGAGACTTTGGATGCACCCAAGCCACGTTGTACCTGCATGCTGCGGGTCACATCGGACAGACCTGCCCAGTTGGACCAATATACTTTTTGATTCTCCATACCGTTCATCGGTACACCGTTAATCATCATCGCTACATTTTCGCTCTTGAAACCACGTACATTGGTTTTAGAGTCACCGTAGCCGCCACCGTCTTTTGTGGTATATATACCCGGAGTGGATTTCAGAATCTCAGGAAATTCTTGTGAGCCCAACTTTTCTTCTATGAATACCGGGTCGATTGTAGAGACTGCTACCGGAGTTTTACGCGCAACAGCAACAGAGGAAGTAATCGTGACGTCTGCCAACATCACTGCATCCGGCTGCATCTTAATAATACCTAATTCCACAGAAGCGCCTTTCTGCGTAATTTTCTTTTTTTGATCCTTGTAACCCACATACTTAAATAATAAGGTGGAATTCGAAGCAACGCTTTGCTTGAAATAACCGTCAATGTCGGTTGTAGACCCTTGCGTAGTACCTTCTACCATTACGGCAGCTCCTACCAGCGGCTCACCAGTCTCTGAATCGACCAGCTGACCACGCACTGTAGTTTGGGCGAATGCAGCAGTACTAAATACTGACAGCACAGCAACTAACAGGACTTGAATTAGAAATCTTCTCATAATTCTGCTTTTAGTTAATAGATAATGTTAATCAACCTTTAAAATGTGTTCTAAAGATGCAAATATAGTATTATTAAATAAGATAATCATTACAATTGTACTACATTTTTTTAAGGAGTTAAAGCATTGTTGAAGTTTGTTAAAGCAAAAAAGCTCTGCAATTATCTGCAGAGCTTTCTTTCTATTACAAATGTGAGAAATTTACTTTCAATATAAAACCTAATCCTAGTCAGTCATTAGCTTTCTATAACGAACGCGTTTCGGTTCTTCATTTCCCAAACGTTTCAATTTATTTTCTTCGTACTCTGAATAAGAGCCTTCGAAGTAGAATACATTGGAGTCTCCTTCGAAAGCAAGAATGTGTGTACAGATACGGTCGAGGAACCAACGGTCGTGCGAAATAACTACCGCGCAACCAGCGAAGTCTTCCAGACCTTCTTCCAGTGCACGCAATGTATTTACGTCGATGTCATTGGTAGGCTCATCGAGCAGTAATACGTTGCCTTCTTCTTTCAAAGCCATCGCCAGGTGCAAGCGGTTTCTTTCACCACCGGAAAGGACGCCGCAGAGTTTTTCCTGGTCGCCGCCTGAAAAGTTGAAACGGGAAAGGTAGGCACGGGCATTTACATCGCGTCCACCCATACGAATCAATTCATTACCGCCGGAGATGACTTGATAAACGCTTTTGTTCGGGTCGATGTCACGGTGTTGCTGGTCTACATAAGCTACTTTTACAGTCTCCCCTACTTCAAATTCGCCTTTATCTACCGTATCCAACCCCATAATCAGGCGGAACAAAGTAGTTTTTCCTGCACCATTGGGGCCGATTACGCCGACGATGCCGTTAGGTGGAAGCATGAAGTTCAAGTCGTCAAAGAGAAGTTTGTCGCCGTAGGCTTTGGCTACATGTTTGGCTTCAATTACTTTGTTACCCAAGCGAGGACCGTTCGGAATAAAGATTTCGAGTTTCTCTTCTTTCTCTTTTACGTCTTCATTCAGCAATTTGTCGTAAGAGTTAAGACGGGCTTTGCCCTTTGCCTGACGGGCTTTCGGAGCCATACGCACCCACTCCAGCTCGCGTTCCAACGTTTTACGACGTTTGCTGACTGTTTTCTCTTCCATTTCCATACGTTTGGTTTTCTGTTCCAGCCAAGAAGAGTAGTTACCTTTCCAGGGAATACCTTCGCCACGGTCGAGTTCAAGAATCCATCCGGCAACGTGGTCAAGGAAGTAGCGGTCGTGAGTTACGGCGATAACTGTTCCTTCGTATTGTTGCAAGTGCTGTTCCAGCCAGTCGATAGATTCTGCGTCCAGATGGTTGGTAGGTTCGTCCAGCAACAGGATGTCAGGTTTCTGCAATAGTAGACGACAGAGGGCTACACGGCGACGTTCACCACCGGAAAGATTGACTACCGGTTGGTCTTCGGGCGGACAGCGAAGGGCGTCCATTGCGCGTTCCAGTTTGCTGTCGAGATTCCATGCGTCTGTTGCGTCAATAATATCCTGTAATTCGCCTTGACGGGTAAAGAGGGCGTCCATCTTGTCCTGGTCCTCATAGTACTCCGGCAGACCGAATTTTTGGTTGATTTCTTCGTATTCTGTTAGTGCGTCAACAATAGGTTGCACGCCTTCCATTACTACTTCTTTTACTGTTTTTGTGTTGTCCAAATGAGGTTCCTGTGCCAAGTAACCTACAGAATATCCGGGTGAGAATACTACTTCTCCCTGATAGGATTTTTCCAAACCTGCGATAATCTTCAATAAAGTTGATTTACCGGAACCGTTCAAACCGATAATTCCGATTTTCGCTCCATAAAAGAATGACAAGTAAATGTCTTTCAGCACATTCTTATTGGGTGTAAAAGCTTTGCTTACCCCCACCATCGAGAAGATTATTTTTTTATCGTCAGCCATATGTAAGATTATATATTGTTGATAATGGCACAAAGATAAGAAAAATGTTTGAAATCCTTTGGAGTTCTAAAAAAATGTTCTACCTTTGCACCCGCATTCGAAAGAAAGCAAATAAGGATTGATTCAGTAGCTCAGCAGGTAGAGCACAACACTTTTAATGTTGGGGTCCTGGGTTCGAGCCCCAGCTGGATCACATAAGAACAAAGCCAAACGGCGACAAAAAAGAGACAAGTCCTACAATATCAATGTATTGTAGGACTTTTTTCATTGTTTCAGTCTTGCTTGAAAGGCAAAAAGGGGCACGAAAAGACACACTTTAGTATCCAAATCGTACCCCCTTCCCCCAAAAAACGATTAGGGGTAACAAAAATAAATCACTAATTACCTCAATAAATCAGAACGAAGTTGTTTTATACTTGAACAGATTGACAAGGCAATTCGATTACAAAAGTACTGCCTATACCCAGTTGGGAATCTATCAATATCCGTCCGTTCATTTTATCGACAATAGATTTACAGATAGACAAGCCCAGCCCTGCACCTTGGGCAAAAGAGTCTACTTTCTCAAATCTTTCGAATATCTTTTCCCTCATATTTTGAGCTATTCCACGTCCAGTATCGCTGACGCCGATACGTACACAACAGGAATCTATTTCATAGAATACTTCTATGTGCCCTCGAGTTGTGTTCTTGAGAGAATTCGAGAGGAAGTTGTTCAATATCTGTTTGATACGCAACCTGTCTAAATCCACTAAGAAGTCCTGCTCGGGATAGTTAGTACGAAGTTCGATGCCAGAAGGCACTTGACAGGCATATTCTGCGACGCTCTCGTTAAGAAGTTCTGCCAAGTTAAACCAATTAGGATGCAGTTCCAAATAACCGGATTCTATCTTGGAAAGGTCAAGGACATCGTTTATCAGATTGAGCAAGAGCTCGTTGTTGTGGCTGATGAGTGAATTATATAGTTCTTTCTCCGCCACATCTTCCGTACTTGCCAACAGACTTGAAAAGCCGACGATAGCATTCAAGGGAGTACGTATCTCATGGCTCATATTAGCCAGAAAAGCAGATTTCAGACGGTCGGACGCTTCGGCTTTATCGCGGGCCTTGACAAGTTTCTCTTCCGTTTCCTTCAGTTCGGTAATATCATAGTTGATACCGATTAGCTCGATAATATTATCTTGCGGAGCATATTTCTTGACTAGCAGGTTGACATGCGTCCATGTATATGCACCATCTGCCCTAAGAACACGTATTTCATGGTTAAATTTGACAGCTGCGCCTTTCCGCGCATCTTCCAGAAAACGAATCATTGATTCACGGTCGTCGGGATGAAAATGCCGGTAGATACCAAAGATTTCAGACAATGGCGTGCCGTCCGCTTCACCTATATTCCTATACCAACTTTTTTGGGCATACCCCTGCCCGCTCAAAATATTATAATGGACATAACCCACTTTAGCGTAATCACCGACCAGTTCGAAGAACTCCTCAAATTCCTGAATCTTATTATAAGCGACAGTCGTTTCCGTCTTATCTGCATTAATCAGCAGATAACTTACCGGATTATGATTATCATCATACAGGGTAGTTACTTTTGTTACTAAATCAATCGTTCCTTCTTTCTTCGAATTCGGATAATACTGCCCTACTTTCGAGAAATCATAGCGGAAAGTAAAATCGGCATCTTCATTATTACGCAGCCGTTTTTTCATTTCTTCCGGGAAAATAGGATTGTCGAATATGTTGATGCCCAGGATATCTTCCTTTTTATCGACATGAAACATTTCGAGTTCCTTATCGTTCAGGTCCATCAAAATTCCATTTTTATTGTATAGTTCGATACCTACGGGCAGGTGTTTGAAGATTTTGCGCAGGAGTCGTTCGCTATATTGCAAAGCCTGATATGCCGATGCCATATCGGGAGCGTCCTGTATTTCGACTATGCCGTAAACTATTGTATTTCCTTCTTCGTCCGTTTCTTTAAAGCAAACTTTGCTCCGTACCCATACAGCACCTCTCTTTGTGTCGAGCAAATATACGGATTCCGGTATTTGAAGCACACCTAAAGCATAGATTGCCGTGAGGTGCTGTTCCCCTTTCAGTATGCGTTTATCGAAGTCCTCGAAACTGATAATCCCAGTTTTATCCAAACCTAAAAGTTCTGCTATATGTTCAGAACATTCATAACTCAATGTTGCTAAATTGGCTTTCCACCATCCCATATTAGCGCAAGCCATTAGCTTCGAGAAAAATGTAAAATCTTTCTGTTTATTCATAACATCCACCAATCAGTTCAACATAGTTAAAGCGCGCAAAATTAAAAATTCCAATTAATTATAACTTTCTGAAAACACACTTTTTAGTATATTATAAGAAGATTATGCGTCATTAAACAAAAAAATTTCCGGCTGTAAAGCTCTCGGAAAGAGAACATTACAGCCGGAAATTTTGTGATTATTGTATTTCGTTTTACTTTTTCAAAGCCTGATAAACGGCTTTTGCCATTATTTCAGCTCCCGCTTCGTTCGGATGAATCTTGTCCGGGAAAAGCTGGGGCATTCCGTCCATTGCCGTATGAAGGTCGATAACAGACAGGTTGTTTTTCTTGGCAACCTTCCTTATCATCGGAATGATTTCTTTTGAAATAATATCATCGTTGATATTGTCACCAGTCTGATAAGCTTTGGAAGGATAACAGAGATAAATTTTAGGTTGGACCGGAAGGGCTTTGAAAGCATCTACCATTGTTTGCAGGTCTTTTGTGAAGTCTGCCTTATACTTCCAGTTGAATGATTTGCTGTCGTTCGTTCCAAGTTTGATGACTACGATATTGGGGTTGAAAGCCAATGCGTCCTGATAGGCTTTTTCATTCATATAAGGATGGTCGCCCTTATTTAATAAGGTGCGGGCACTTACTCCGAAATTCTTCACCCAATATGCACCACCCATCATACGTCCCAATACGGCAGGGTAACTGTCGCGGTTGCGGTTCTTGATGCGGGCTCCGTAGGTAATGCTATTGCCGATGCAAGCAACACGAATCGCATCCTTATGAGGTACTTTGAAGCTATTCAGCCAGGAAGTCAGCTCGTTCAGCATTTCATTCTTATAAAGGAAGTTCTCACGGATTCCCCAGCCATGTCCGCCGGAAGGATAGATATGAAGGACGGCAGGGACTTTGTGCTTGTTCAGAGCGAGGTAATAGTTCACTCCGTTGGCGGGTGGAACAGCCTTGTCGTCGTCACTATAAACGATAAAGGCACGGGGCGTATCCTTCGTCACTTGCTTTTCATTGGAATATTCAGCTTCCAGTTCGGCGGACGCATCCTGACCCAAAAGATTGTTGTGAGAACCCATGTGAGTATAAGATTTATCCATCGTAATCACCGGATAGAAAAGAATCTGGAAATTCGGACGGAGTTCGGGTTTGGCATGGGTAGCGATGGTCGATGCCAAGTGACCACCGGCGGAAGACCCCATGATACCAATGTCATTCGGATTCAGGTTCCATACATCCGCACTGTCACGAACTATCTTCATGGCAGCTTCGGCATCTGAGATAGGAAGCGTGCGGTCGCCTTTCGGCATGCGGTATTTCAAGACAATCAGTGCAATACCTTGTTTGTTGAAATACGGTGCCCAGTCATAACCTTCGTGATCGACAGCCAAATGAGAATATCCGCCACCCGGACATGCCACCACAGCACGACCCGTTGCCAGTTCCGGTGCAGGAAGGAATACACGAAGCGAAGGTTGTTCAATATCAAATGGTTTCGGAGCATTTTGAGCTACCACCCGGGAACCTGCCAACAAAAGAAGTAACAGGAAAAAAATAGTAGAAAATTTCTGTTTCATAGTATCTATGTACTTTGATTAATGAATAATTAGATGTGCGAAGATAGTAATTTTGTGTATCTTTGCACCCCATTTTGATTATAAAAAATTATATGCAAGGAATAAAGAATCTTACGCAAGGCCCTATCAACCGTCAACTGTTCAATCTGGCAATGCCTATCATGGCAACTTCATTCATTCAGATGGCATATAGTCTTACGGATATGGCTTGGGTGGGACGACTGGGAAGTGAAGCCGTAGCCGCCATTGGCTCTGTCGGTATCCTGACGTGGATGTCCGGTTCTATCTCCTTATTAAATAAGGTAGGTTCCGAAGTCAGTGTCGGACAGTCCATCGGTGCACAGAGTCAGGAAGACGCACGGAACTTCGCATCTCACAATATTACAATTGCATTGATTATTTCCTTGTGTTGGGGGACATTGCTTTTCGTTTTCGCAGAGCCTATCATACGTATCTATGAGCTTGAAGAGCATATTACCGCCAATGCCGTACAATACCTACGGATTGTTTCGACCGGATTGCCGTTCGTATTCCTCTCCGCCGCCTTCACAGGTATTTATAATGCGGCAGGACGCAGTAAAGTTCCCTTCTTTATAAGCGGCACGGGATTGATACTGAACATCATCCTCGACCCTCTGTTCATATTCGGATTCGGACTGGGAACAAACGGCGCAGCTTATGCTACCTGGATTGCAGAAGCGAGTGTATTTCTTATTTTCATCTATCAGTTACGTCACAGAGATGCCCTGCTCGGCGGATTCCCCTTCTTTACCCGTCTGAAGAAAAAATACACACGGAGAATCTTAAAGTTGGGACTCCCCGTAGCGACTTTGAACACTCTATTTGCTTTCGTCAATATGTTCCTTTGCCGCACAGCTTCAGAGCAGGGCGGACATATCGGCCTGATGACTTTCACCACCGGCGGACAGATAGAAGCCATCACTTGGAATACTTCGCAAGGGTTCTCCACCGCACTAAGTGCCTTTATCGCCCAAAACTATGCGGCCGGACGAATCGAGCGGGTACTTAGAGCCTGGCACACAACCTTATGGATGACAGGAATTTTCGGAACATTCTGCACATTGCTTTTTGTTTTCTTCGGAAATGAGGTCTTCTCTATTTTTGTCCCTGAACAAGCGGCTTACGAAGCCGGAGGTGTATTCCTGCGTATCGACGGGTATTCGCAGCTCTTTATGATGCTCGAAATCACCATGCAGGGAGTATTCTATGGTATCGGACGTACAATACCGCCTGCTGTTATCAGTATCGTATGCAACTATATGCGTATCCCGCTTGCCATCCTGTTTGTACGGATGGGTATGGGAGTAGAAGGCATTTGGTGGGCTGTCTGCGTCACTACGGTTGCCAAAGGACTGATTCTTTTAAGCTGGTTTGTCATCATCAAGAAAAAGTGCCTGAATATCCGTAGTGTGGCCAAAGGATAGCTTTTAGTTCTCCTCATTAACACACAAAAAGAACCGTCCGAGTTATTTTAACTTAAAAAGTACATGCTTGCCAAATAATATGTATCTTTGCGGTGTTATTTATTATACGATGTGATTCGTATAAAACTATATTTATAAACCTATTTTTTTAAAACATCAACATTATGAACAAGATGAAATTTATGGTTCTCTTCATGAGTATAGCCATGATATTTGGTAGTTGTGGAAGTATGAACAACACTGGTAAAGGTGCTGCTATCGGTGGTGGTTCGGGCGCTGCACTGGGTGCAATCCTCGGTGGTGTTATCGGCAAAGGCAAAGGTGCCGCTATCGGTGCTGCCATTGGTACGGCAGTAGGTGCGGGAACCGGTGCTCTTATCGGCAAGAAGATGGATAAGGCAGCGGCGGAAGCAAAACAAATCGAAGGCGCACAAGTAGAACAGATAACAGACAACAACGGACTGCAAGCCGTGAAAGTTACATTCGATTCAGGAATTCTTTTCACTACGGGTAATGCAACTCTGAGTGCTGCCGCCAAATCTGCTCTGAGCAAATTTGCCAACAACGTACTCAACCAGAACCGTGACATGGACGTATCCATTTATGGATATACCGACAACCAGGGTTGGAAGAACAGTACTGCCGCACAAAGCCAGCAAAAGAACCTGAACCTGTCACAGGAACGTGCACAGAGTGTATCCAGCTACCTGTTGAGTTGTGGTGTTTCTACCAATCAGATTAAAGGTGTACAAGGAATGGGCGAAAGCGACCCAGTTGCAAACAATGACACAGCAGCCGGCCGTGAACAGAACCGTCGTGTAGAAGTTTACATGTACGCTAGTGAGCAAATGATTAGAGATGCACAAGCAGCTTCTCATTAAGAAATTACTGCGTTATACGCGCAACCTGCTGATATTCTTCTTTGCATCGACCTTACTGACGGTCATTATCTATCGGTTTATGCCGGTTTATATCACTCCGTTGATGGTTATCCGAAGCGTTCAGCAGATTTTCTCAGGAGATAAACCCACGTGGAAACACACGTGGGTTTCTTTTGATAAGATATCTCCCAACCTGCCGATGGCAGTCATCGCTTCCGAAGACAACCGTTTTGCCGAGCATAACGGGTTCGATTTCGTAGAAATCAAGAAAGCGATGAAAGAGAATGAAACACGCAAACGGAAACGGGGCGCAAGCACCATCAGTCAGCAGACAGCCAAGAACGTCTTCTTATGGCCGCAGTCTTCGTGGGTACGGAAAGGGCTTGAAGTTTATTTCACGTTCCTTATCGAAACATTCTGGTCGAAAGAACGAATCATGGAAGTCTATCTCAACTCTATTGAAATGGGAAACGGCATCTACGGAGCGCAAGCTACCGCAAAAAACAAGTTCGGCACGACAGCCGCCAAACTAACGAAAGGTCAATGTGCCCTCATAGCCGCCACTCTTCCCAATCCGATACGGTTTAATTCGGCGAAGCCTTCGCCTTACATACTAAAACGGCAAAATCAAATCTTACGGTTGATGAACCTGGTTCCCAAGTTCCCGCCGGAAGAGAAAACTACAGAAAAGAAAAGTAGCAAAAGCAAGAAAAAGAAGAAACGGTAGGCAGATACCGTGACTATTCATCTATATCCTTATTATATAAGGAAAAAGAAGAAGGAGCAACGAGAATCTTATTCTCTTGCTCCTTTTATGTCTATAAGCTTGTTTGTATGTGTTATCCTCATTATACGAAGTCCTTCAATTCTTGTTGTAAACGTTGGC
Organism: Bacteroides faecium; assembly: GCF_012113595.1. NCBI lineage: Bacteria > Pseudomonadati > Bacteroidota > Bacteroidia > Bacteroidales > Bacteroidaceae > Bacteroides > Bacteroides faecium. The sequence goes on along the minus strand of NZ_CP050831.1, from coordinate 4,536,552 downwards.
GCGTGAAGAAAATGCGGCTCTTCACTGTGCCTAATGGCAAACCTAATTTCTCTGCAATCTCACGGTATTTGAAACCGGATACGTGCATGGAAAAAGGCACCTTATACTCTTTTGGCAATGCATTGACAATGCGGTGCATTTCCTTCAAGTCATAGGCACCTTCCGTGCTTTCGAATCCTGAATCCTGAGGCAGGTTCAAGTGATAATAATTATCGGTGGGGTCTACGAAAGTCTGGTCGCGTACGATTTTCCGGTAGTTATTAATAAAGATGTTACGCATGATAGTATACATCCATCCCTTGAAATTTGTGTCCGGAGCAAATTTTTCCTCATTATCCAAGGCTTTTAAAGATGTTTCCTGCAACAAATCGTTCGCTTCTTCGCGGTTGGCCGTTAGTTTATAAGCGAAACGAAGCAACTCCTCCTGAACTCCAATTAAATCTTTTCTGAAACTTAAACTTTTCATACTTTAAGGGTTTTATGGTTAATATTTCGTTTTTCTCGTCGGTTGCAAGTTTAAAGGTATTTCGCGTCTCACACAGGGGTATTTTAATCATTTCTTAGGGGTTATTTCTATCAAATGATAGTTTTTCGGTGCTTTCTGATAGTTTTCGGGTGGTATTTGAAGAAAAAGCTCCCATTCATTTGCTTAAAAGAATCAAATAGATTACTTTTGATTAACATTAATCTAATAAATTAAAAGACGATGACTATACTTATTGTTGTAGGAATTATTGTATTGTTGGGCATCATTTTTGCATCCATGTACAATTCGCTAGTGAGACTGAGAAACAATCGTGAAAACGCGTTTGCCGACATTGACGTGCAGTTGAAGCAACGCCATGACTTGATTCCGCAATTGGTAGATACCGTGAAAGGATATGCCGCACACGAAAAAGAGACACTCGACCGTGTGATTCAGGCACGTAACGGCGCTGTCAACGCCAAGACTATCGACGATAAGATAGCGGCTGAAAATCAGCTAAGCTCTGCTCTTGCAGGACTGAAAATCACACTGGAAGCCTATCCCGACCTAAAGGCAAATCAGAATTTCCTGCAATTACAGGAAGAAATATCCGACGTGGAGAATAAGCTGGCTGCTGTCCGCCGTTATTTCAACTCGGCTACCAAAGAATATAATAACGCCGTGCAGACATTCCCTTCTAATATCATAGCAGGCATGACCGGATTCCAAAGAGAAATCATGTTCGATTTGGGAAAGAATGAACGCGCTAATCTGGAACAGGCTCCCAAAATCAATTTCTAAATCTCCAGTCACCGTTCACTCACTGCATAAATCAAACACGCGATGCAATACGTCGGAATCCAAACACAGCAAAGCCGGAACAACATACGTTCCGCGTTCCTATTAATCCTTTTTCCCTGTCTGGTAACAGCGCTTCTTTATCTATCCTGTTACCTATTGATTCTTTTCGGATATGGAAAAAGCATGGAAGTCGAAATGATGCCTATGGTCAATCATTTCTTCCTCTCTTCCCTACCCTATACCTTAGGAGTGGTGGCAATCTGGTTTCTTATCGCCTATTGGGCAAATACAAGAATCATTAATTCCGCCACAGGTTCCAAGCCGCTGGACCGCAAGGAGAACAAACGCGTTTACAACCTGGTGGAGAATCTCTGTATGTCTCAGGGCATGAGTATGCCGAAGATAAATATCATTTATGATGATTCACTGAATGCATTTGCAAGCGGAATCAATGACCGCACATATACGATTACTCTTTCGAGAGGTATCATCAAAAAGCTGAATGATGAAGAGCTGGAAGCCGTAATCGGTCATGAGCTTACCCATATCCGTAACCGGGACGTGCGTTTGTTGATTATCTCCATCGTATTTGTAGGTATCTTCTCCATGCTGACGGAAATCACGTTCTATGCCATCACGCATATACGTGTACGCAGCAACAGTAAAGGCAGCGGGGGAATTTTCCTCTTCATGATAGTCGCTTTATTGATAGCTGCCATCGGTTTCCTTTTCGCCAGCTTGATGCGTTTTGCCATTTCACGCAAGCGCGAATACATGGCAGATGCAGGTTCGGCAGAAATGACGAAGAATCCGTTGGCGCTCGCCAGTGCTTTGCGCAAAATTTCTGTCGACCCGGCAATAGAAGCTGTGGAACGAAAAGACGTAGCCCAATTATTTATTCAAAATCCTAAAAAGAAAACAAAAGGGTTATACAGCCAACTAAGTGGTTTGTTCGCCACTCATCCCCCTATTGAAAAGCGGATTGAGATATTGGAACAGTTCTAAGTTCCCTTATATAAGTTTAAATTCTCCTTATATATAAGGTATAGGCAAGACATATCGGGACATAAGGTAAGATATACATTATGGTAAAGGTCAGGATTTCTGTTTAATTTTCATTAAAGAAAAGAGAAGAGTTCCTGACTTTTTAGTATATTTGATTGTTATATATGTATATATCAACCTAAATGCAACTGATATGAAAACGAAGAAACAAATCTTAATGTTGCTGCTAGCCTTGCTAGTAGGCTTCCCAACCCTTTCGGCTCAAAGTAAAAAGGAGAAAAAGGAACAAAAGAAAGAAGCTGTAAAAAAGCTCATCGCATCCGAGAACTACAAGATAGATGTACAGACCGCCCTGCCGATGCGCGGACGTTCCATCCCTCTGACATCTCCCTACTCACTGGAAATCAGAAATGATTCGGTTATCTCTTATCTGCCTTATTTCGGACGGGCTTACAGCATCCCTTATGGTGGCGGAGACGGACTGAACTTCCGGGCGCCCCTCAAGGAATATACCATGGAAATGGATAAAAAAGGGAATGCTGTTATCAAGTTCATAGCCCGAAATCCTGAAGACAGGTATGAATTCAGGGCAAAAGTATACTCCAATGGTTCAACAAGCATTGATGTCAATATGCAGAATCGTCAATCCATCAGTTTTCAGGGAGAATTGGATATAAAAGACGAATAAGTATCCCCTACTCCTCTTTTACATCTTCTTTTATATCTTCCCCACCTTTTAATATAGGCAGGCAGATATGATATTTTACAGCCAGGATGCGGGTCAGGAATACTGCCGAACCGCCAATGAGCTGGCATCCGTACGACTCAAGTCCCGCGACATCGCAAAGCCAGTAGGCAATGCCGCCTACCACACAGGCCATTGCGTAAATCTCTTTTCGGAATATCAGGGGAATTTCGTTGATAAAGACATCACGAATCACACCACCTGCCGCTCCCGTGATGCTACCCATAATGATTGCTACCCAAAAAGGATAGCCCAAGGCAATACTTTTGCCCACACCTACCACAGTGAACAGCGCCAGTCCGATAGAGTCGAAAATAAAGAACGTATTATTGAGCCGGATAAGCCAGCGTCCGAAGCAAATCACCCACAGCAAAGCCAGTCCCGTACAAATCAGATAAATGGGATTTGTCATCCATCCCGGAGTAACATCGAGCAGGACATCACGAAGAGTACCACCGCCGATAGCCGTAGCAAGTCCTACAACATAGGCTCCGAACCAGTCGAAACGTTTTGCCGAAGCAAGCCGGATACCACTAATAGCAAAGGCAAATGTGCCTATAAAATCAAGAATTTGAACGAATGTGGGCATATATTTGTTATTTTGTATGCAAAGTAACGAATAAATTCCGTAAGAAAATGTACATTTGCTTCACGAATTAAACCGAATATGATAGAAACAATATGAAAATAACAATTGTTGCCGGGGCACGCCCCAATTTCATGAAGATAGCTCCCATTACACGCGCTATTGAAGCCGCACGGGCGCTGGGTAAAAGTATCTCTTACCGACTGGTCTATACGGGCAGAAAAGATGATACGAGTCTGGATGCTTCTCTCTTTTCGGATCTCGACATGAAAGCTCCCGATGTCTATCTGGGAGTGGAAAGCAGTAATCCAACGAGTTTGACAGCAGGAATCATGGTGGCTTTCGAACAGGAGCTGACCGAAAACCCGGCACACGTCGTTCTTGTGGTGGACGACCTGACCGCAACCATGAGTTGCGCCATCGTTGCCAAAAAGCAAGGAATCAAAGTGGCACACCTCGTAGCCGGAACCCGTTCCTTCGACATGAAAATGCCGAAAGAAGTGAACCGCATGATTACGGACGGACTATCCGACTACCTGTTTACGGCCGGCATGGTCGCCAACCGCAACCTGAATCAGACAGGAACGGAGAGTGAAAACGTATATTATGTAGGCAATATCCTTATAGATGCCATCCGCTACAACCGCAATCGGTTACTCAAACCAATATGGTTCTCCGTGCTGGGATTGCAGGAAGGCAATTATCTCCTGCTTACTCTCAACCGCCGCGTATTGCTCAATGACAGAGAGAATCTGAAACAACTGATGGAAACAATCATTGAAAAGTCTGCCGGCATACCCATCGTAGCACCGCTGCACACCTATGTGCGCAATGCTATCAAAGAACTTGGTATCGAAGCTCCGAACCTGCATATCATGCCGCCACAGAATTATCTTTTCTTCGGCTACCTGATTAATAAAGCAAAAGGTATTATTACCGACTCCGGCAATGTGGCAGAGGAAGCAACCTTCCTAGGTATTCCTTGTATCACTCTCAATACGTATGCCGAACACCCCGAAACGTGGCGCATGGGAACAAACGAACTTGTTGGAGAAGACCCGATTCTACTCGCCAAAGCAATGGATACGCTGATGAAAGGCGATTGGAAGCGCGGCGAGCTGCCCGAACGTTGGGACGGACGCACTGCAGAACGTATCGTACAGATTCTATCAAGCAAATAACAGTCACCTTACTTGTCCCATTCCGTCACACGGCATGAGACAAGTAGTTTCATGCCGTGAAACTATTAGTTTCTCGGTGTGAAACCAATAGTTTCATTACTTGAAACCAACAGTTTCAAGGCATGAAACAAAAAGTTTCAACGGTTGAAACTAAATCTGAAACCAGGTGTTAAATATATATGCCAAGGTTAATTCGTTTGACCATTGGACGGTATATGCTTGTAAACAACCAAAAACGATGGGTAAAAAAAGTTATATATTCTCTCATCATGAGAGTTATTTGTTAACTTTGCGCCCTACTACGAACGTTATGAGACAACGATATAACAAAATACTTATACTGCTCTTACTTGTATTGGCAGCTTCAAATGCGTTTGCACAGCAAATAAAGGGGGTAGTTACTGATTCAGTGACACATGAACCATTGATGTATATCTCTGTTTACTATCAGGAAAAAAGAGATATGGGTACTATCACCAATATTGACGGGGAATATAGTCTTGAAGCACGCAGAAATGGGGGAACACTTGTTTTCTCCGCTGTCGGTTATGTCAGTAAAACTGTGAAAGTCAGCTATGGCAACCAAACGGTCAACGTGCAGTTAGCCCCGGACAATGTAATCCTGAATGAAGTCGTTGTAAAACCACAAAAAGAAAAATACTCCCGCAAGAACAATCCGGCAGTCGAATTCATGAAAAAAGTTATCGAGCACAAGAAGGCGCAAGTCCTCGAAGTGAACGACTACTATCAGTACGACAAGTACGAGAAGATGAAAATGTCTATCAACGACCTCACCCCGGAGAAACTCGAAAAAGGTATCTACAAGAAATATTCCTTCCTCAAAGACCAGGTGGAAGTGTCGGAAACAACGAATAAGTTGATTCTTCCGATTTCCGTACAGGAGACGGCTTCGCAGACTATCTTCCGCAAAGACCCCGAAAGCAAGAAAACCATCATCAAAGGAAAAAACTCCAACGGTATCGAAGAATTCTTCTCAACGGGAGATATGCTCGGCACTGTATTGAAAGACGTCTTTGCCGATATTAATATTTACGATGATGACATCCGTCTGCTTCAACAGCGTTTCGTGAGTCCTATCGGCAATAATGCCATTTCTTTCTATAAATATTATCTGATGGACACATTGATGGTAGACAAGCGCGAATGTGTACATCTGACTTTCGTTCCACAGAATTCGCAGGACTTCGGATTCACCGGACATCTGTATGTGCTGAACGACTCTACGTATGCCGTCCAGAAATGTACGATGAACCTTCCCAAAAAGACCGGAGTAAACTTCGTCAACCGCATGGATATCGTACAACAGTACGAACAGCTTCCCAACGGTAACTGGGTATTGTCCGACGATAATATGACCGTAGACCTTTCCTGGAGTTCCAACAAAACAGCAGGCGGATTGCAGGTGGAGCGAATAACGAAATATAGTGATTACAAATTCGACCCTATCGAGCAACGACTTTTCCGATTGAAAGGAAGCGTAATAAAGGAAGCGGATATGCTTTCAAAAAGTGATGAATACTGGGCAAGCGTCCGACAGGTGCCGCTGACGAAGAAAGAAAGTACAATGGACGTATTCGTCAACCGTCTCGAACAAATTCCGGGATTCAAATATATCATCTTCGGAGCAAAAGCCCTGATTGAGAACTTTGTGGAGACAGGCAGCAAAGGACATCCGAGTAAGGTGGACATCGGTCCAATCAATACGATGATTTCAAGCAACTACATTGACGGAACCCGTTTCCGGTTGAGCGGTATGACTACGGCTCATTTCGACAAACATTGGTTCTTGAGTGGCTATGGTGCCTACGGTCTTAAAGACGAGCGATGGAAATACAGCGGTACGCTGACTTATTCGTTCAACAAACGTGATTATGTGGTTTGGGAATTCCCGAAGCATTATATTTCAGCAACGTATAGTTATGATGTAATGTCGCCGATGGACAAGTTCCTGTTTACGGATAAGGACAATATCTTCCTGTCATTGAAAACGACGACGGTAGACCAAATGTCTTACATGCGTGACGCGACCATCAACTACGAACTCGAAACGCTTACGGGATTCGGAGTGAAAGCGATGCTCCGCCACCGCAACGACGAGCCTACCGGAAAATTGGAATATCTGCGTAACGACGCTGCGCAAACCCGTGTACATGACGTTACGACTACCGAAGCGAGTCTGACGCTGCGTTATGCGCCGGGCGAGTCTTTCGTCAATTCCAAGCAACGCCGTGTGCCGGTATCGCTGGATGCTCCTATCTTTACGCTTACTCATGCGATGGGATTCAAAGGTGTATTGGGCGGAGAATATAACTTTAACCGTACAGAAGCAAGTGTGTGGAAACGTTTCTGGCTTCCTGCTTCCTGGGGGAAGATAGATTGTAGCCTGAAAGCAGGGGCGGAATGGAATACAGTTCCTTTCCCGCTGTTGATTCTGCCGGAAGCCAACTTATCGTACATCACGCAGCGCGAGACGTTCAACCTTATCAATAACATGGAATTCCTGAACGACCGTTTCGCTTCCATGTCCGTGTCATACGATATGAATGGAAAATTATTCAACCGTATTCCGCTTATCAAAAACTTGAAGTGGAGAGAGATGTTCCGCGTCCGTGCATTGTGGGGGACGTTGACAGATAAGAACAATCCGTTCAAGAGTGATAATCCTGATTTATTCCGTTTCCCGACACGCGATGGTAAATTTACCAGTTTCGTGATGGACCCGAAAGTGCCGTATGTCGAAGCAAGTGTCGGCATCTACAACATTTTCAAGTTACTGCACGTTGAATATGTACATCGTTTCACCTACCGTGACAATCCGGGTATCAACAAAAACGGTATTCGTTTCATGGTATTAATGGTATTCTAAGAATTATGCAACCTTTAGCAGAGAGGCTACGGCCGAAGACTTTAGACGATTATATCGGCCAAAAACATTTAGTTGGGGCGGGTGCTGTTTTGCGCAAGATGATTGATGCAGGACGCATCTCTTCTTTTATCCTTTGGGGTCCTCCCGGAGTGGGTAAAACAACGTTGGCACAAATCATTGCCAATAAACTGGAGACTCCGTTTTATACATTGAGTGCCGTAACTTCCGGCGTGAAGGATGTGCGCGAAGTGATAGAGCGTGCCAAGAGCAATCGTTTCTTTTCACAGTCCAGCCCTATTCTGTTTATTGATGAAATTCATCGGTTCAGTAAGTCACAGCAGGATTCTTTGTTGGGAGCGGTGGAGAACGGAACTGTCACGCTGATTGGCGCGACAACGGAGAATCCGTCGTTCGAGGTTATCCGCCCTCTCCTATCCCGTTGTCAGCTTTATGTGCTCAAATCGTTGGAGAAGGAAGATTTATTGGAACTTCTGCAACGTGCCATTGCTACGGATGCCATACTGAAGGAACGCAAAATCGAATTGAAAGAAACAACGGCCATGTTGCGCTTCTCCGGTGGAGATGCCCGCAAATTGCTTAATATACTGGAGCTTGTCGTCCAGTCGGAAACAGAAGAAACGGTGGTTATCACCGATGAGATGGTGACTGAACGGTTGCAGCAGAATCCGCTGGCATACGATAAGGACGGGGAAATGCATTATGACATTATTTCTGCTTTTATCAAGTCGATTCGCGGAAGTGATCCGGATGGAGCTATTTACTGGCTTGCCCGTATGGTGGAAGGTGGCGAAGATCCTGCTTTCATTGCTCGTCGGCTTGTCATTTCGGCTTCGGAAGATATTGGACTGGCCAATCCGAATGCTTTACTTATTGCGAATGCCTGCTTTGATACGTTGATGAAAATCGGTTGGCCGGAAGGACGCATTCCTTTAGCGGAAGCTACGATTTATCTGGCAACGAGCCCTAAAAGCAATTCGGCATATAGTGCGATTAATGACGCACTGGAGCTAGTTCGTTCTACTGGAAATCTGCCTGTTCCGTTACATCTGCGCAATGCGCCTACAAAATTGATGAAACAATTAGGATACGGACAGGAATATAAATATGCGCATAGTTATGAGGGCAACTTTGTAAAGCAACAATTCTTGCCGGATGAATTGAAAGATAAACGGATATGGCAACCGCAAAATAATGCTGCGGAACAGAAACATACCGAACGGATGATACAATTGTGGGGAGACAAGTTCAAGAAATAAAGCTATCAGTGAAATAAAACAAACTATTATATTAGCGAAAACAAAACAATAAGGAAAGACGTATAACATATTATTAATATAAAAATTGAAATGAAGATTGTAGTTTTAGACGGTTTTGCCGCCAATCCCGGTGATTTGTCCTGGGAAGGTATAAAAGCTCTCGGAGAATGCACGATTTATGATCGTACCGCTCCCGAAGAAGTATTAGAACGTGCAGCCGGAGCAGAAGTGCTTCTGACTAATAAAGTAATCATCAACGCAGACCACATGGCTGCACTGCCCGAACTGAAATATATCGGCGTATTAGCTACCGGATACAATGTAGTCGACACTGCTGCTGCCAAAGAACGGGGAATTATCGTTACCAATATTCCTTCATACAGCACCGCTTCTGTTGCGCAGATGGTATTTGCACATATTCTGAATATCACTCAACAAGTACAACATCACTCTGAAGAAGTGCACAAAGGCCGTTGGACAAACAGCAAGGACTTCTGCTTTTGGGATACTCCGCTGATGGAACTTAGAGAAAAGAAAATCGGACTGGTCGGATTGGGAAATACCGGATACACGACTGCACGTGTCGCCATCGGTTTTGGTATGCAAGTATATGCACTGACTTCAAAATCACACTTCCAGTTGCCGCCGGAAATCAAGAAGATGGATTTAGACCAGTTGTTCAGCGAGTGTGATATTATCAGCTTGCACTGCCCGCTTACTCCTGAGACACACGAAATGGTGAATGCCCGTCGTCTTGCTATGATGAAGCCGACTGCTATTCTAATCAATACAGGTCGCGGCCCTCTGGTCAATGAACAAGATTTGGCAGATGCCCTGAACAGCGGCAAGATTTACGCAGCCGGAGTAGACGTTCTTTCTACGGAACCACCTCGCGCTGACAATCCGTTGCTGACAGCAAAGAACTGCTATATCACTCCGCATATCGCATGGGCAACGCTCGAAGCTCGCGAACGCTTGATGAATATCGCGACCAGCAACATACAGGCATACATTGCCGGAACACCGGAAAATGTAGTAAATAAGTAAGATAGTACAAGGACTGGCAATAAAAGAGAAGGGTGTCAAAAAAGGAAAACCATATTCCTTTTGACACCCTTCGTTTATTTTCATTATTACCTGTTTATCAGGCTTTTCTTCTAGTATGAATGTCCGCCTTCGTCCATCTCTTTCTCCGTAATCTTGTGACGGTCGATGCTACGCCAAGCATAGAAGATATAAGCAATCACAAACGGAACAAGAATAGAAACATAAGCCATTGTCTTCAGAGTAAACTCACTGGAACAGCTATTAGCCAAAGTCAATGAGCTTTGCAGGTCTGTATAAGACGGATAATAAGCCGTATTATTATATCCTGCCACCAACAATAAAGACAAGACTGTCAATACCGTACCAATTCCCGTAAACCAAATACCTTTATCGAACGTCTTTTTGAGTAAAGTCTTTCCAATGCCGAATAGAACCAAAACAACTCCTATCAGAAATAAGACAAGAATTATCGGCATTTCGATAAAATTAGTGAAATATTTGAATGGCTGCATATAAATCTCCTGCGTATCCGGATTCACAGCAAAACCATCGGATACTAACGTACGGATAACGAATGACAAGAAGAATACCAGAAACAAGACTGTATTATTCCGTACCGCACGGCGACACTTGTCCGTCAGTTCCTTATCCGCTATATTATTAATAAAGTAAAGCGCACCCAAGACACGGGCAAGGAAGAATACAGCCAGCCCTAAAATCACATTCCAGATATTAGTCAACGCATCCAGTCCGTGCCATCCATTTCCCCAATGGCTGATAACCGGCATAATGGTATCCGTCATATTTGCTTTATTGATATAGAAATCAGAACCAGTGAAGAAAGTAGCAACTGCTCCACCAAGCAATAACGGTCCTACTACTCCATTTATCACCAGAAAAGTCTGATACGTCTTTTTGCCTAACAGATTTCCCGCTTTACTTTGAAATTCATAGCTGACAGCCTGCAATACAAAACTGAAAAGGATTATCATCCAAAGCCAATAAGCACCACCGAAGCTGGTACTATAAAATAATGGAAAGGAAGCAAAGAAAGCACCACCGAAAGTTACTAACGTAGTAAACGTAAACTCCCACTTACGTCCGGTAGAGTTCACCATCATTTTACGATGTTCTTCCGTCTTACCGAGACAGAACAACAATGAATTACCGCCCTGCACAAACAATAAAAACACGAGGATAGCTCCCAGCAAGGAAACGACAAGCCACCAATATTGTTGTAGAAATATATACATAGTCTTTACGATTAATGGTTAATATTAGCATTATCTCCCGTATCCGGGCCTTTCTTGATGGCCTTTACCATGATTCCGGCACCTGCAATCAACATTACCGTAAACAAGAGCAGGAAGATAAAGAAAGTTATCTGCACGGAGCTTACATCCAGTTTAGAGATAGCGGCCGACGTAGGCAGCATGTCACGGATAGCCCACGGCTGACGACCACATTCGGCAACCACCCATCCGGCTTGTCCGGCAATGTATCCCAAAGGAATAGTCAATAAAGCAATCCAGTGCATCCATCTCATTTTACTCAAATCCTTCTTATAGACAAAGAAAAGGACAACGATAAAGAATAAGATAAAATATCCACCCAAAATCACCATTATACGGAATGCGTAGAAATTCAGGGGAACATTCGGAACCAACTGGTTCACATCTTTAATATATCCGTAACCGAAATAAGGAATATTTTCTTGTAAAACTTTGTAAGCCACTTGCGCATCTTCTTCATTCTTTGCACTCTTGGCGGCACGATAGGCAGCCAAGGCACCGATAGCCGTTTTTCCCCGTTCAATCTTCTCGGCAGCCGAAAGGGCTTTTGTACCGTCTTTCATCTGATAACCGCCTTCGATGATATTTGCGATGCCCGGAACGTAACCGTCTACATCACGCTCAGCAAGGAAAGAAAGCATACTTGGTATTTCAATACGGAAGAGGAATGGGTCTTTTCCGTCGTTATAAGTTTTCTTTTCAGGATTCAGCATGCCGATTCCTACCAGTCCGACATTCGTTCCCCCTTCATACAAACCTTCCACAGCAGCCAACTTCATCGGCTGCGTCTGTGCAATCTGATAACCGGAACCGTCGCCCGTCCAGGCAGACAATAAGGATGCTACTAATCCGAAGATGGCACCGATCTTGATACTGGCAAGTGCAAACTCACGATTGCGTTTCTTCAGTAAATACCAACAACTGATACCGACTACAAAGACCGCGCCAAGTACCCAACCGGACAGCACAGTATGAAAGAATTTATTAACAGCAACGGGTGAAGTTGCCACTGCCCAAAAATCGACCATCTCATTACGAACGGTATCGGGATTGAATTCCATCCCTACCGGATGTTGCATCCATGCGTTGGCAACGAGAATCCACCACGCAGAAATCGTTGCTCCCAATCCTGTGAGCCAGGTAGAAGCCAGATGGAAACGTTTGCTTACTTTTCCCCAGCCAAAGAACATCACGGCAATAAACGTGGCTTCCATAAAGAATGCCAAAATTCCCTCAATAGCCAATGGGGCACCGAAAATATCTCCTACAAACCAGGAATAATTACTCCAGTTCGTACCAAACTCAAACTCAAGGATCAAGCCGGTTGCCACCCCGATGGCGAAGTTGATACCGAATAGCTTCATCCAGAACATCGCGGTTTTCTTCCAAAATTCTTTGCCTGTTTTATAATACAGCGTCTCCATGATGCCCATCACCACTGCCAGTCCGAGTGTGAGAGGAACAAAAATCCAGTGGTACATAGCTGTCATCGCAAATTGGGCTCTCGACCAATCTATCAGCGAAGTGTCAATACTTTCAATCATAATCTTATGTAGTTTAAGAGTTAAAAATCAATTGATTTCTGAGGAAGAGCGCGTTGTATCAGTTCATTGCCCACATAGGTTCCCTTGTCGGCATCCGTAGGATGGTCGCCGAGGAAATCAGGAAAAAAGAACAGTTTGAGGATGAAGAACATGACGAATAATTTCAGCAGAATAATAATCCACAGCGTACGACCGAGTGTCATACTACGGAAACCTTCCAGATAGAAGTTCCAAATAGAAAGTAGTGTATTCTTCATATGTCGGCATTATAGTTTGTAATGAGTACAAATATACAATTTTTATAATTAAAACAAACAAATACCCCGAATTGTTGCAGGATTTGTTGTGTTTTTCTGAAAAAATCGACCTATCGACAGAAAAAAAACATTTAACGGCAAAATTCCGTATTCCGTCTATCGCTTTTGCAGCTAATATAATATGTACGTACCTTCGTTACCAGTAAATCAATAGAAGTATGAATATGATAAATGTAAGAAGATTGACAGTGATGGCATTTCTTGGCGCAGGTATGCTTCCGGGCATATCTGCACAAGAATCTCCGCTGCAAGCCGATACACAGAACGAAGTGAATCTCCCTGCCCAATGGGATTTGCAATCGTGTATCGACTATGCTTTGGAACAGAATATTACGATTCGCAAAAACCGTGTGGCTGCGGAAAGTACACAGATTGACGTGAAGACAGCTAAAGCTGCTTTGTTTCCGAGCCTTTCGTTCTCTACCAGTCAGCAGGTGGTGAACCGTCCGTATCAGGAATCGAGTAGCCGGGTGAGCGGTAGCGAGATTATCAGCAGTAACAGTAAAACCAGTTATAACGGTAATTATGGCCTGAATACTTCGTGGACTATATATAATGGTAGCAAACGGTTGAAGACCATTAAGCAGGAACAACTGAACAATCAGGTAGCCGGACTTGATGTGGCGACTTCCGAGAATACTATCCAGGAATCCATCGCGCAGGTTTACATTCAGATTCTTTATGCGGCCGAGTCTGTCAGAGTAAACGAGAATACGCTGCAAGTTTCCATTGCGCAGCGTAATCGCGGAGAACAACTGCTGAATGCGGGAAGTATTGCAAAAAGTGATTTTGCGCAACTGGAAGCTCAGGTCAGTACCGACCGTTATCAACTTGTGACAGCGCAAGCCACCCTGCAAGATTACAAATTACAACTGAAACAACTGCTCGAACTGGATGGAGAGAATGAGATGAATGTCTATCTCCCCGCCCTGTCCGACGAGAATGTGCTTGCACCGTTGCCCACCAAGAAAGATGTGTATGTAAGCGCCCTCGCCATTCGTCCGGAGATTGAAGCAAGCAAACTCAATGTAGAAGCTTCCGAACTGGGGATTGATATTGCAAAATCCGGTTATTTCCCGACCGTCAGCCTTAGCGCGGGCATCGGGACGAATCATACGAGCGGCAGCGACTTTACTTTCGGTGAGCAGGTGAAGAACGGATGGAACAATTCCATCGGCTTGTCTGTCAGTGTGCCTATCTTCAATAACCGTCAGACAAAGAGCGCGGTACAAAAGGCTAAGTTGCAACGCGAAACGAGCATGTTGTCGTTGCTTGACGAACAAAAGGCTTTGTACAAGACGATTGAAGGCCTTTGGCTGGATGCCAACAGTGCACAGCAACGTTATGCGGCAGCCAACGAGAAGCTGAGGAGTACACAAATCAGCTACGACCTGATTAGCGAGCAGTTCAACTTGGGAATGAAAAATACCGTGGAACTTCTTACCGAGAAGAATAACTTGCTGCAAGCGCAACAGGAACAACTTCAAGCTAAATATATGGCTATACTGAATACTCAGTTGCTGAAGTTCTATCAAGGGGATAAATTAGCATTATAATAAATAAGTAAAAGCATAATAAACGAATGAAAACGAAAAAGATTATCTTAATCGCCGTGGCAGTCGTTGTGGTAGCAGGTGCAGGAATCTGGTTCTTTGCAGGTTCACCCGCCAAACACAAAGTCACATATGCCACTGTTACCGTGAGCAAAGGCGATATTTCCAATTCGGTGACTGCTACCGGAACCATCGAACCGGTGACGGAAGTAGAAGTTGGTACGCAGGTATCAGGTATCATTGACAAGATTTATGTAGACTATAACTCGGCAGTTACCAAAGGGCAGTTGATTGCTGAAATGGACCGTGCCACTTTGCAAAGTGAACTGGCTTCCCAGCAGGCCACTTACGATAGTGCCAAAGCTGAATATGAATACCAGAAGAAGAATTATGAACGCAGCAAAGGGCTGCACGAGAAGTCTCTGATTAGTGATACGGATTTCGAACAGGCTCTCTATAACTATCAGAAAGCTAAAAGTAGTTATGACAGCAGCAAGGCGTCTTTGGCAAAAGCGGAACGTAACCTGTCTTACGCAACAATTACTTCGCCGATTGACGGAGTCGTTATCAGCCGTGATGTGGAAGCCGGCCAGACGGTTGCTTCCGGATTCGAAACCCCGACGCTTTTCACCATTGCTGCGGATTTGACGCAGATGCAGGTGGTAGCCGATGTGGATGAAGCCGATATAGGCGGTGTGGAAGAAGGACAACGTGCCAGCTTTACAGTAGATGCCTATCCGAATGATACGTTCGATGGTGTAGTGACGCAGATTCGCTTGGGAGATGCAAGCAGTACGAGCAGTACAAGTAGCAGCACAAGCACGGTAGTTACTTATGAAGTAGTAATCTCCGCTCCTAATCCCGAACAAAAGCTGAAACCACGTTTGACAGCGAATGTTACTATCTATATTCTTGATAAAAAGGATGTATTGTCCGTTCCGAACAAAGCCTTGCGTTTCGTACCGGAAAAACCTCTGATCGGTGCTAATGACATCGTAAAAGATTGCGAAGGCGAACATAAACTTTGGACGCGTGAAGGAATGACATTCACAGCCCATCCGGTAGAAATCGGAATCAGTAACGGTATGTCTACGGAAATTGTCAGTGGTCTCTCCGAAGGAACGAAAGTAGTGTCCGAAGCTACCATAGGTGCATTGCCGGGTGAAAAAATGGGGGCTGAACCCAATAATGAAAGCAGTGGGGAAAGAAGCCCGTTCATGCCAAGTCGTCCGGGAGACAACAAAAAAAAGAACAATAAGTGACAACCATGAAGAAAGTAATTGAAATACAAAATATCAAACGGGACTTCCAGGTGGGAGACGAAACCGTCCATGCGTTACGGGGCGTTTCGTTTACTATCAACGAAGGGGAGTTTGTCACCATTATGGGTACTTCCGGCTCGGGAAAGTCCACGCTGCTTAATATATTAGGCTGCCTGGACACTCCGACAAGCGGAGAGTATCTGCTCGACGACATTCCCGTCCGCACGATGAGCAAGCCTCAACGTGCGGTACTGAGAAACCGTAAGATTGGGTTCGTGTTCCAAAGTTACAATCTGCTGCCTAAAACGACCGCAGTGGAGAACGTGGAACTGCCGCTGATGTACAACTCGTCCGTCAGTGCTACCGAACGTCGCCGCCGGGCCATCGAATCTTTGCAGGCTGTGGGACTGGGCGACCGTCTGGAACATAAATCCAACCAGATGTCCGGTGGACAGATGCAACGTGTTGCCATTGCGCGTGCGTTGGTGAATAATCCTGCAGTGATTCTTGCGGATGAAGCGACCGGAAATCTCGACAGCCGTACCTCTTTCGAGATACTTGTCCTGTTTCAGAAACTTCACGCGGAAGGACGCACGATTATTTTCGTAACGCACAATCCCGAAATCGCGCAATACAGCAGCCGGAATATCCGCTTGCGCGACGGTCACGTTATAGAGGATACTCCTAATCCGAAGATTCTGTCCGCTGCCGAAGCACTGGCTGCGTTGCCGAAAAACGACGAGGATTAATTATTATTCAATGTGCCGATGCGCTAATGCTCCAACAGGCTACGTAATCATATAGCCGGGAAATTAGTTAATCAGCATATTGACCAATTAGCAAATTTTTTATTATGAATGGAACTAATTTATTCAAGATAGCTCTCCGGGCGTTGGCGAACAATAAGCTGCGTGCTTTTCTCACCATGCTCGGTATCATTATCGGTGTTGCTTCCGTCATCACAATGCTCGCCATCGGACAGGGTTCGAAGAAAAGCATCCAGCAGCAGATTTCCGAGATGGGGTCGAACATGATTATGATTCATCCGGGAGCTGATATGCGTGGTGGTGTACGGCAAGACCCGTCGGCCATGCAGACCTTGAAGCTTACCGATTATGAAGCCTTGCGCGATGAGACAAGTTTCTTGTCTGCCGTGAGTCCCAATGTTTCTTCATCGGGACAGCTTATTGCCGGCAACAATAACTATCCGGCATCTGTGAATGGCGTAGGAACGGAATATCTCGATATTCGCCAGTTGACGGTGGAAAATGGGGAGATGTTTACGGAAGCCGACATACAGAGTTCGGCAAAAGTATGCGTGATAGGAAAGACGATAGTGGACAATCTTTTCCCGGACGGAAGTGATCCGGTAGGCAAGATTATCCGTTTCAGCAAGATACCCTTCCGGGTGGTAGGTGTACTCAAAGCAAAGGGGTACAACTCTATGGGACAAGACCAGGATGCCGTAGTGCTTGCTCCTTATACTACCGTAATGAAACGTTTGCTTGCCGTCACGTACTTGCAGGGAGTGTTTGCTTCTGCCCTCACTGAAGATATGACGGAGTATGCTACGGATGAAATCAGTACGATTCTTCGCCGTAACCATAAGCTGAAAGCAACGGACGATGATGATTTCACCATCCGTACACAACAGGAATTGAGTACGATGCTCAACTCCACTACCGATTTGATGACGACTCTGCTTGCTTGTATTGCGGGTATCTCGCTGGTGGTAGGTGGTATCGGAATTATGAATATCATGTATGTATCTGTAACGGAACGTACCCGCGAAATCGGCCTGCGCATGTCAGTCGGCGCGAGAGGGGTCGATATTCTGAGCCAGTTCCTTATCGAAGCCATTATGATTAGTATCACGGGCGGTATCATCGGAGTGATAATCGGCTGCGGAGCCAGTTGGATTGTGAAAAGCGTGGCACATTGGCCTATCTATATCCAGCCGTGGAGTGTATTCCTTTCTTTTGCGGTATGTACCGTCACCGGAGTCTTCTTCGGATGGTATCCTGCCAAGAAAGCAGCAGATTTAGACCCGATAGAGGCCATCAGATACGAATAAAAAACTATCTTTGTCTTTATGAAACAAACCTTTACATCCGCACGTCGTCCCCTGGAGATACTGATACACATTATCGGCTGGGGGATTATGTTCGGTTTCCCGTTCTTTTTTGTTGAACGCGGGAACGGGAATATTAACTGGATGGCGTATATACGCCATCTTGCCGTACCACTATCTTTCATGATTGTGTTCTACGCCAATTATTTCTTTTTGGTTCCCCGTTATCTTTTCCAAAGTCAGGCTAAAAGATATGTTATCTATAATATTATCTTCCTATGCGTTATCGGACTTTTACTTCATCTATGGCAAAGTCTGACGTTCGACCCATCCTTTGCGCCCAGACCCAAAAGACCGGGTATGCCGCCGGGATGGTTATTCTTCCTCAGGGATATGCTGAGTCTCGTCTTTACCATCGGACTGAGTGCCGCCATTCGTATGAGTGCCCGATGGACGCAGAACGAAGCCGCCCGTAAAGAAGCGGAACGGAATCGTGCGGAAGCCGAACTGAAAAACCTGCGGAACCAACTGAATCCTCATTTCTTGCTGAATACGCTGAATAATATCTATGCTCTGATTGCATTTGATTCGGACAAAGCGCAGGAAGCTGTGCAGGAGTTGAGCAAACTTCTCCGATATGTATTGTATGATAATCAGCAGATGTATGTACCTCTTTGCAAGGAAGTGGACTTTATCCGCAATTACATTGAATTGATGCGTATCCGCCTGTCGGCTAATGTACAGATGACTACTCAATTCGAGATTCAACCGGATAGTCAGACACTTATTGCACCGCTTATCTTTATCTCGTTGATAGAGAATGCATTCAAGCATGGCATCTCCTCTACCGAACCGAGTTTTATCAGTATTCATATTTCAG
Organism: Bacteroides faecium; assembly: GCF_012113595.1. Lineage (NCBI taxonomy): Bacteria > Pseudomonadati > Bacteroidota > Bacteroidia > Bacteroidales > Bacteroidaceae > Bacteroides > Bacteroides faecium. Next base: position 4,517,638 of record NZ_CP050831.1, on the reverse strand, counting down.
AGAATGATAAGGAAGTGGTTTGTGAAATCCGCAACAGCAATCATCCCAAGACGGTGGAAGATAAAAGTGGTTCGGGTGTGGGGTTAGAACAGGTAAGCCGACGGCTGGAGATACTTTATCCCGGGGCTTACACCTGGTCGAAAGGCAGCTCGGAAGACGAGTCTGTCTATGAATCGAGACTGAGCATTAAAATCAAAGAGTAGGTAGAGAACGTTTAGTATAAAACTTTAGATATAGAATAGTATGGTATTACGTTGTGCAATTGTTGATGATGAGCCTTTAGCTCTCAGCCTGTTAGAAAGTTACGTGAACAAGACTCCGTTCCTGCAACTCGTGGGAAAGTATTCCAGTGCAGTTCAGGCAATGAAGGAGTTGCCCGATGAAGAGGTGGATCTTCTGTTTCTGGACATTCAGATGCCGGAGCTTAACGGACTGGAGTTCTCGAAGATGGTAGACTCCCGCACCCGTATCGTATTTACTACTGCTTTCGGGCAGTATGCTATCGACGGTTATCGCGTCAATGCACTCGATTACCTGCTGAAACCTATCTCATACGTTGATTTCCTGCAAGCGGCAAACAAAGCGCTTCAGTGGTTTGAACTGGTGCAGAAGCCGGAAGAGATAGACAGCATCTTCGTGAAAAGCGACTATAAACTGGTACAGGTAGACCTGAAGAAAATCATGTATATCGAAGGTTTGAAGGATTACATCAAAATCTATACAGAAGATACTCCCAAACCCATCCTGTCGCTTATGAGCATGAAAGCTATGGAAGAGCTTTTGCCTTCCAGCCGTTTCATACGCGTGCATCGTTCTTTCATTGTTCAGAAAGATAAGATACGTGTGATAGACCGTGGTCGTATCGTTTTCGACAAGACATATATTCCCATCAGCGATAGTTACAAGCTAGTTTTCCAGACTTTTCTGGATGAAAGGAGCTAATGTTGGCTATTTTATCGGTGAAAAGAAGATTTTTGTCGATTATTATTTGTCAAAACCCGTTTTATCCCTACCTTTGCAGAGAACAGAAAGGGATTGTGAAATTCCGAGAATAGAATAGTTTAGTTAAGTCTAGTTTAGTTTTTGTGTTGAGTGCTTCCTCGTCGGCGGACGAACAAGGAAGCACTTTTTATATTTTACAAGAATAATATTGCACAAAATATACATATTTTCCATAACTTTGCAGCGACAAAATATCACACAAATGGAATATGCTGTAGAAGAGTTGAAAAGCGCGTTAATTGAGCTATGCGAAAGTGAGGGAATATTGTATGCAATGGTTGCGGTAGACCGTCGTACAAAAGAGATAATTCTTCCTGATACTTTACAAGGAGCGTTGCAACATCCTGAATACTTCGTATGTACTTGCAAGAAAGTGAAAGATAATTATATAGTAGAGGAGATTACAAAGGCGTAACTCTCCTCTAGTCTTTTTCTATATTTCTTTATTCTTTTATTCGCCAAGTTCCCCTAGCAAATCGTAGGAAGGAACAAAGAATAGTGTTCCCGTTATTGCTGTACTAAAGTCCAACAGACGGTCGGTATTACCCACCGGATTGCCGATAAACATACTTTCCAACATTTGGCGGGTTGTACTGAAAGTACTTGCATAACCGATGAAGTATGTGCCATATTCTCCTTTAGAGGTATTGGCAAACGGCATGTTGGCACGTACAATCTTCAAATCATCACCAATATTGGTAACAGCATTGTGCGCGTTCTGTGGTTTCTCCTCGTCAGAGAGTTCGACGTCGTTGAACTTGCGACGGCCAATCACTTTCTCTTGTTCTTCCACAGGCAACGAGTTCCAGGCAACCATGTCATGGATGTATTTCTGTACAAAGACATAGCTTCCACCTGCGAAACCGGCATCTTCCTCACCTATCACCGCAAAGTGATAAGGATTTTCGTCTACGGCAGGATTTTCCGTCCCGTCCACGAAACCGATAATTGCTTTGCCGTCCATGTATCTGAAGCCATGAGTTTCATCGACAGACTCTACCACACCTTTAAGTTTCTCATCAATAATGGAAGCAAACTCAAAGCATAACCCCATCTGCTTGGCACGAATATGAAATAACAAGTCGCCCGGAGTGGAAACAGCGGTGTACTTCTCTCCTTTTATTTCCTGAAAGGTAACCAGTTCCTTCGGCTTGCCCTGTTCCGGGAAAAGACGGCTCCATGCATCAGCGCCAAATCCCATTGTGCAAGAGAATTGCAGATCGGGGAAACGATTGCGCATACTGCGAATCATTGCCGAGAAATTGGCACACACATCTTTCACCTTGTCAGGCATATCGGGAGACTCCTTCAATTTGTAGACTATAAATATAACGTTCTCCCCTTGCTTTCCTGCTACATCCTGCGGTATGTTACCGTGAAATGGATTTTGATTAGGATTCATATCTTTCTATTTTATCTTTTAGCTGCGCTAACGGATGATTTTATTTTAGTTCACATCCTTTTTACTCTGATCTTCAATATACAAAGCTGCCCCTTTATCCATAAACAGTTCTACATTCTGTGCATGATGGGCAATGTAGGCTGCCGGCCCTGTATCTCCCGAATTGCAGATTTCCTCTACTATATCCGCTTTACTTTTCCCCGTTATCAGGAAAATGACATGACGGGCATTCAGAATAGGATAACCGGTCATTGCAATGCGTTTTTGTCCGTTGCGGGGATGGGTGCTGACTACATAAATAGAACTGGAAGTCAGCAAATTTTCTTGTCCGGGAAAAATAGAGGAAGTATGTCCGTCGTCTCCAGCACCCAACAAGATTATATCAAATTCCGGCCAGCCTTGTTTGAGCGGTACCTGCTGCCTGACTAATTCAGAATAACGAAGAGCTTCCTTCGCCGGTTTTGCTTCGCCGCGAATACGGAAGACATTCTCATATGGAATGGGAGTCAATCCTAAAAGAAGATTGCGCATCATCCCATAGTTACTGTCCGAATCATCGGGCGGCACACAACGTTCGTCCACCCAATAGATATGCATACGATTCCAGGGAGTAATATCCATATACTCGTTCGCCCATAAATCAAACATCAGAGCAGGGGTGTTCCCACCGCTCACCGCAATATTGAACACCTTACCCGGTTCTTCTTTCATAATTTCCACCAAGCGGAGTATCAACTCACGAGACGTCTCTATGGACGAGGGAAAAACTTCTAGTTTCATAATTCACAATATTGATCTGTGTTCGTCAAATTCTTACAAGGATTAGTCCAGTCAGCTCCATGCTCGTGCATCATAGCTTCACTTTCCAATGGCCCCCACGTGCCTGCGGGATAACCGTAAAGAGGTGCGTCGGGATTCTCTTTCCAATAGCGGAGTACCGGATCGAAGAAATTCCATGAGGCTTCCACTGCATCGCTTCGAGTAAATAAGGTCGGATCGCCCTGGATACAGTCGTCTATCAGACGTGCATAAGCGTCGCCGCTAGGCACTCCACCCAACTGGGCATAACTGAAGTCCATCGTCACCTGGCGGACTTCAAAACCTGCGCCGGGAACTTTCATTCCGATCTTGAGCACTATTCCTTCGTTTGGCTGCAAACGAAGAATCAACTTATTCGCCCGTGGACAGTTGCCACTGGCACAATGAAACATCTGATGAGGTGTTTCGCGGAAATGAACTACGATTTCCGTCACCTTTGTCGGCATCTGCTTGCCTGTGCGGATATAGAACGGAACACCGCTCCAGCGCCAATTGCTGATACCCAGCTTCATGGCAATATAAGTTTCTGTACGCGAATCAGGAGATACGCCTTTTTCTTCACGATAACCTTTCTTATTGCCGGAAGCTGTATATTGCCCGCGAACGATATGTTCGTTCAAGTCGACTTCATTCAACGGAGTCAGAGATTCATAGACTTTCACGACTTCATTACGGAAGTTGTCCGCATTGAATACAGCGGGCGGTTCCATAGCCGTGAGTGCCACAAGCTGGATAAGATGATTCTGCACCATATCACGCAGGGCTCCTGCCGTTTCGTAGAATCCGCCGCGTTGTTCGATACCGAGATTCTCAACTGCTGTGATTTCTACGTAGTCGATATAATTCCTGTTCCAAAGGGGTTCGAAGATACCGTTGGCAAAACGGAAAGCCAGTACGTTTTGGGCAGTCTCTTTACCAAGGAAATGGTCGATACGGTAAATCTGCTGTTCGTTGAAGACCGAAGCATAGATTTTGTTCAGTTCACGTGCCGATTCGAGGTCGTAGCCGAAGGGCTTCTCTACGATGATACGTGAATGAGGAGTATTCAGTCCGGCTGCTTTCAGATGCAAGGGTACTACACCGTAAAGTGACGGCGGAGTGGCAAGATAGAACAGCAGGTTGTCAGGGTCTACCTCGTTGGTCAACTCTACCAGCCGTTGACGAAGTGTCGGGTAACCTTCTTCTTTTGCCGGGTCCATTGGCAGGTAATACAAATGAGAGACAAAGGCATCCATCAATGCCGCATCCTGTTCTTCAGACTTCACAAAAGTCTGAAGTTCACCTAATATATATGAACGGTAATCCTCGTCAGAGTAGATTGTACGCCCGATACCCACGATACAATAATCTCCGGTCAACCGCTTTTCACGGAAGAGAGAGTAAAGGGCAGGCATTAACTTACGCTTGGTAAGGTCGCCGGACGCACCGAAAATAATCATTGCAAATTTATCCATTGTCGCTTTTTTATTTCTTATTTATAAAACAATCTTATTACTCATCATATCCTGTTAAACGTTGTACGTGCCCGACTTCGTATCACCACCATGTCCTGTCCAGTTTTCGTGGAAGAACTGTCCGCGCAACTCGTCTTTACGTTCGAAAGTGTGCGCGCCGAAGTAGTCACGCTGTGCCTGTACGAGGTTGGCGGGCAAATCGGCAGAAGTGAGCGAATAGAAATAATTCAAGGCGGAAGAGAAAGCGGGAACGGGAAGTTCTTCTTTCATAGCTTCGGCCACGAGGCTCTTCCAACCGGGGAGCAACGTTTTCATCTCTTCTTTGAAATAAGGAGCCAACAACAAGTGTTTAGGCTTGTCGGTGGCTTCGAAGGCGGCTGCAATGTCGTTCAGGAATATGCTGCGGATGATGCATCCACCACGCCACATACGGGCGATGGAAGCCAGGTCGAGATGCCAAGCGAAAGCGTCGGAAGCGCGTTGCAACACGGCGAATCCCTGGGCATAGGAGACGAGCTTGGAAGCATAAAGGGCAGAGAAAATGTTCTTGACAAGTTCCACCTTATTATATATAGGTTGTGTATGTTGGCACTGGAATTGTTTGGAAGCCAGGCGGCGCAAATCTTTCTGGGCGGAGAGACTGCGTTCGAACACGGCCGTAGCAATCAGTCCTAACGGCATGCCGAGTTCCATAGCATTGATGACCGACCATTTGCCTGTTCCTTTCTGTCCGGCAGCGTCCAGAATCTTATCAATGAGATAACCGCCAGCTTTGTCTTTATGACGCAAGATGTTGGCAGTAATTTCGATAAGGTAACTGCGAAGTTTGCCTTCGTTCCAACGGGCAAAGACGTCTGCCATTTCCTCGTTGTTCAAATCGAGCAGTTTCTTCATTACCCAATAGGCTTCGGCAATCAACTGCATGTCGCCATATTCGATACCGTTGTGAATCATCTTCACGAAGTGGCCGGAACCTGCCGGGCCTACCCATTGGCAGCAAGGAGTACCGTCCGGCGCTTTTGCCGCAATGCTTTGAAGAATCGGTTTCACTTCCGGCCATGCTTGTTCCGAACCGCCGGGCATGATGGAAGCACCGTTCAAAGCTCCTTCTTCACCGCCGGACACGCCACTGCCGACGAAAAGGAAACCTTTCGATTCGGCAAGCTCGACACGGCGGTTGGTATCCTCGTAATTGGAATTACCACCGTCGATAAGAATATCACCGGGTGAGAGCAACGGGAAAAGCTGCTCCATCAGTTCGTCTACCGGACTTCCGGCACGAACCATCATCATTATTTTCCGGGGGGTAGCTATTGAGTCTACAAAAGCTTTTATATCTGTGAATCCTTCGATATTTTTGCCTTTTGCCCGGCCGTTCATAAAACGGTCTACTACTCCTTCTTCCACTCCGGGGACGGTACGGTTATAAACCGATACATGCCATCCCTTACTCTCCATGTTTAAAGCTAGATTCTCGCCCATCACAGCCAAGCCGATAAGTCCGATATCTGTTTTATTCTGATTTGCCATAACTTGTATATTTTGTAATAATGTTTACCATAGTAACAATTGAAATGAACATTTGTTCGATATATTTAGATTAAAATATTATTTTTGCGGGCAACAAATAGAAACAGAAATGAAGAAAATCAAAATCGGTTTACTGGCCCGTATTGTCATCGCTATCATTCTAGGCATTGCCATCGGCACTTTTTTCCCGGCTCCGCTGGTACGGATATTCGTCACTTTCAACGGCATTTTCAGTGAGTTTCTGAATTTCTCCATTCCGTTGATTATCCTCGGACTGGTCACTGTGGCTATTGCCGACATTGGCAAAGGCGCGGGAAAGATGCTGCTCATCACCGCTCTGATTGCTTACGGGGCTACTCTGTTTTCGGGTTTCCTCTCCTATTTCACCGGAGTCACGATATTTCCGTCACTCATCGAACCGGGTGCGCCACTCGAAGAGGTGAGCGAGGCACAAGGGATTCTCCCCTACTTCTCCGTATCCATCCCCCCGCTGATGAATGTGATGACGGCTTTGATTCTCGCTTTCACGCTAGGGTTAGGGCTCGCTTCGCTGAACAACGATGCTTTGAAGAATGTGGCACGGGATTTTCAGGAGATTATCGTCCGTATGATTAGTGCCGTGATTCTGCCTTTATTGCCGCTTTACATCTTCGGCATTTTCCTGAATATGACACATTCGGGACAAGTCTATTCTATCTTGATGGTATTTATCAAAATCATCGGAGTAATCTTTGTCCTGCATATATTCCTGTTAGTCTTCCAATACTCCATTGCGGCACTGTTTGTACGCAAGAATCCGTTCAAGCTGCTCGGCAAGATGATGCCGGCTTATTTCACGGCGTTGGGTACGCAATCATCGGCGGCTACCATCCCCGTAACGCTGGAACAGACGAAGAAAAACGGGGTATCGGCAGATATTGCAGGATTTGTGATTCCACTGTGTGCCACGATTCATCTGTCGGGCAGTACGCTGAAAATCGTAGCTTGTGCACTGGCGTTGATGATGATGCAGGGAATGCCGTTCGACTTCCCTCTCTTTGCCGGTTTTATCTTTATGCTGGGAATCACGATGGTGGCGGCACCGGGTGTTCCGGGCGGGGCTATCATGGCTGCCCTGGGAATCCTGCAATCCATGCTCGGCTTCGATGAATCGGCGCAGGCTTTGATGATTGCTCTTTACATCGCAATGGATAGTTTCGGGACCGCCTGCAACGTCACCGGAGACGGAGCTATTGCGCTGATTATCGACAAAATGATGGGCAAAAACCGTGCTGAACGACTGTGCTGAAAAATAAATGGAAACAGGTTTGCATATGCAGCAAAAAATGACGACATTTGCACCCACATTTTCAATTATTAAATACATAGCGTATGAAAAAAGCCCTAATTTCAGGCATCACCGGGCAGGATGGTTCTTATCTTGCCGAGTTTCTATTGCAAAAAGGTTACGAAGTACACGGTATTCTCCGTCGTTCTTCTTCGTTCAATACAGGACGTATTGAACATTTGTATTTTGACGAGTGGGTGCGCGACATGAAACAAAAACGTACTATTAATCTGCATTATGGGGATATGACAGATTCTAGTTCGTTAATCCGTATTATCCAACAGGTGCAACCGGATGAAATCTACAATCTGGCTGCTCAAAGCCACGTAAAGGTTTCGTTCGACGTGCCCGAGTACACTGCCGAAGCGGATGCCATCGGCACACTGCGTATGCTCGAAGCTGTACGCATCCTGGGACTGGAAAAGAAAACCCGCATCTATCAGGCTTCTACTTCCGAATTGTTCGGAAAGGTGCAGGAAGTTCCACAAAAAGAGACAACTCCGTTCTATCCCCGTTCTCCGTACGGGGTAGCCAAACAATATGGTTTTTGGATTACTAAGAATTACCGTGAAAGTTACGGAATGTTTGCCGTAAACGGTATCTTGTTCAATCATGAGAGCGAACGCCGCGGCGAGACTTTCGTTACCCGCAAGATTTCTCTGGCTGCCGCACGTATTGCGCAGGGCGAACAGGACAAGCTGTATTTAGGTAATCTGGACGCACGCCGTGACTGGGGATATGCCAAGGATTACGTGGAATGTATGTGGCTGATTCTGCAACATGACGTTCCCGAAGATTTCGTGATTGCTACGGGAGAAATGCACACTGTACGCGAGTTTGCGACACTGGCTTTCAAAGAGGCAGGCATCGAACTTCGTTGGGAAGGTGAAGGCGTGAATGAAAAAGGTATCGACGTAGTTACCGGAAAGACAATGGTAGAAGTTGACCCTAAATATTTCCGTCCGTCGGAAGTGGAACAATTGCTGGGCGACCCGACTAAAGCGAGAACTTTATTGGGATGGAATCCGTGCAAGACTTCATTCGAAGAACTGGTAAGTATCATGGTCCGCCACGATATGGAGAAGGTGAAACGCATGATAGCCAACAAACATTAATACTTGTTTCACCACAGATTAACACAGATTTCCACAGAATATGTTCTTTATATCTGTGAAAATCTGCGTTAATCTGTGGTGAGAATAAAAAAAGATAGAATGGAAAAGAATGCAAAGATATACGTAGCGGGACACCACGGTCTTGTAGGGTCTGCTATCTGGAAAAATTTGCAAGATAAAGGATATACCAATCTGATAGGTCGCTCCCATAAGGAGCTTGACTTACTGGACGGTGTGGCTGTCCGCAAATTCTTTGATGAAGAAAAGCCGGAATATGTTTTCCTTGCCGCCGCTTTTGTAGGCGGTATCATGGCAAACAGCATCTACCGTGCCGACTTTATCTACAAGAACCTGCAGATTCAGCAGAATGTGATTGGAGAAAGTTTCCGTCACAATGTGAAGAAGCTGCTTTTCCTGGGTAGCACGTGTATTTACCCGCGTGATGCCGAACAGCCAATGAAAGAAGATGTGCTGCTCACTTCTCCGCTGGAATATACCAACGAACCGTATGCAATTTCTAAAATTGCAGGATTAAAGATGTGCGAGAGCTTCAACCTGCAATATGGTACAAACTATATCGCTGTGATGCCGACCAATCTCTACGGCCCGAATGATAATTTCGATTTGGAACGCAGTCATGTATTGCCTGCCATGATTCGCAAGATTCATCTGGCTCACTGTCTGAAAGAGGGTGACTGGGAAGCTGTGCGCAAGGATATGAACCTGCGTCCGGTAGAAGGTGTCGATGGCGACAGTCCAAAAGAAGAAATCCTTGCTATCTTGAAGAAATATGGTATCAGCGACACGGAAGTGACTCTTTGGGGTACTGGTACTCCGCTTCGTGAATTCCTTTGGAGCGAAGAAATGGCAGACGCCAGTGTATTCGTCATGGAGCACGTTGATTTCAAGGATACCTACAAAGAAGGTGACAAGGACATCCGTAACTGCCACATTAACATCGGAACCGGCAAGGAAATCACTATCCGCCAGCTTGCGGAACGCATCGTAGAAACCGTAGGTTATCAAGGCAAACTGACTTTCGATAGCAGTAAACCGGACGGTACTATGCGGAAACTGACCGATCCTTCAAAGCTGCATGCTCTCGGATGGCATCATAAAATCGAAATCGAGGAAGGCGTACGGAAAATGTACGAATGGTACTTGAAATAAGAAGTAAAAACAATCTGTTGATATGCTATCAGCATCATTATTTTAGCTTATAGCATAATTGATTTTCATTATAGCATATCTGATTTTCATTATAGCATAATTAATTATCATTATAGCATATCTGATTATCATTATAGCATATAAGAATCAGCTCATAGCATATCACAGATTTACTCCCTCTCCCACCCCATTTCCAAAAATTCTTCACTCATAGTTCTTCATTCTTAATTTAATTGCTATATTTGCACAATTTAATACCAAATGTGCAAAAACAATGGAACAGAGTTTTATAGCTTACATTGAAAATAGTATCAAGAATAATTGGGACTTGGATGCCCTGACCGATTACAAGGGTGCCACCCTACAGTATAAAGACGTAGCTCGCAAAATCGAAAAACTCCATATCATTTTTGAGGAAAGTGGAATCCGCAAGGGAGACAAGATTGCCGTATGCGGAAGAAACAGTTCGCATTGGGGGGTAACTTTCCTTGCTACGCTGACGTATGGAGCGGTTATCGTACCTATTCTCCATGAGTTTAAAGCAGACAATGTGCACAACATCGTCAACCACTCCGAAGCGAAATTATTACTCGTAGGAGACATGGTATGGGAAAATCTGAACGAATCGGCAATGCCGCTACTGGAAGGTATCCTAATGATGAACGATTTCAGTCTGCTGGTATCACGCAGCGAACGTCTGACTTACGCCCGCGAACATCTGAATGAAATGTTCGGTAAGAAATATCCCAAAAACTTCCGCAAAGAGCATGTCGCATACCATAAAGACGAACCCGAAGAATTAGCCGTCATCAATTATACTTCAGGTACGACCAGCTATTCCAAAGGAGTAATGCTTCCCTATCGCAGTTTGTGGTCGAATACCAAATTCGCATTCGAAGTGTTGGAATTGGAAGCCGGGGACAAAATCGTATCCATGCTTCCTATGGCACACATGTACGGATTGGCGTTCGAATTTCTTTATGAGTTTGCCGTCGGATGCCATATTTACTTCCTTACCCGCATGCCGAGTCCGAAAATTATCTTCCAGGCATTTGAAGAAGTTAAACCCAGTCTGATTATAGCCGTCCCGCTTATCATCGAGAAAATCATAAAGAAGAGCGTACTTCCGAAACTGGAAACTCCCGCTATGAAGATATTGTTGAAAGTGCCTATCATCAATGATAAAATCAAAGCTACGGTACGCGAGGAAATGATAAAAGCGTTCGGCGGGAACTTTAAAGAAATTATCGTCGGTGGAGCTGCATTCAACCAGGAAGTGGAACAATTCCTGAAAATGATTGATTTCCCTTATACGGTAGGATATGGAATGACGGAATGTGGCCCGATTATCTGCTACGAAGACTGGACAAAATTCAAGCCGGGTTCTTGCGGAAAGGCTGCACCCCGTATGGATGTACGGATTCTGTCTTCCGACCCGGCGAATATCGTCGGAGAAATTGTTTGTAAAGGCCCGAATGTGATGTTGGGGTATTATAAGAACGAGGAAGCTACACAGGAAGTTATCGATAAAGACGGTTGGCTGCACACAGGCGACCTCGCATTGATGGATGCCGAAGGCAATGTAACTATCAAGGGACGCAGCAAAAACCTGCTTCTCAGTGCAAGCGGGCAGAATATCTATCCTGAGGAAATCGAAGATAAACTGAATAATATGCCATACGTAGCCGAAAGTATCATCGTTCAGCAGAACGAAAAGCTCGTCGGTCTTGTTTATCCGGATTTTGACGACGCTTTCGCTCACGGTCTGAAGAATGAGGACATCGAAAGGGTAATGGAAGAAAACCGGGTGACACTGAATACAATGCTGCCGGCGTATAGCCAGGTTTCAAAGATGAAGATTTATCCCGAGGAATTTGAAAAGACACCGAAAAAGAGTATCAAACGGTATTTGTATCAGGAAGCTAAAGGTTGAGGCAACTAAGCTTAGCGTAGAAGAATATAACTTAAACCGAAGATAAAGAGACATAAGAATGAAAATAAAGAAGACAATAATCACGGCAGCTATCCTAATGGCTGCCGTTTGTTTACCAGCACAGAACAAGAGTGCCGGTATTAATATTTCCATTTGGAAAGATATTTGTACGCAACCGCATGACAGTACGCAGACCACTTATGTGAATATCGGTCTGTTGTCTACCATGAATCGTCTGAATGGTGTAGGAATCAATGCATTGGGAAGCGTAATTCACGGTGATATGAATGGTGTTCAGATTACAGGATTGGCCAACCTGGCAGGGGGAACAATGCGAGGCGTTCAAATAGCCGGTGTCAGCAATATCAGCGGAGACAATACGGTGGGATTTTCCACTGCCGGACTGGTTAATATAACCGGTGACGGTACACGTGGAGTAACCATTGCCGGACTTACCGGTATCGGTGGAGATAATAGCTCAGGAGTAATGATAAGCGGTTTTATGAATGTGACAGGAAACATGGCTTCGGGTATTCATTTCTCTGGCGCAGCGAATATCACGGGACAAAGTTTCAATGGTATGATGACTTCCGGACTCTTGAATGTGGTAGGCGAAAACATGAATGGTTTACAAATAGCCGGCATTGCCAATATTACGGCTACAAAATTGAATGGTGTACAGATAGCATTGTGCAATTACGCTACAAAAGTCCGTGGACTGCAGATTGGTCTGGTCAATTATTACAGGGAAGACATGAAAGGACTTCAATTAGGATTGGTCAACGCAAATCCTAATACAAGAATACAGATGATGGTATATGGTGGTAATGCGACTCCTGCCAATATAGGTGTACGTTTCAAGAACCAATTATTCTATACGATTCTAGGAGTGGGTTCCATGTACCAGGGATTGAATGACAAGTTTTCTATGAGTGCGTCCTATCGTGCCGGCCTGTCCTTTCCTATCTATAAGGGACTCTCTATCAGTGGTGACCTCGGATACCAGCATATAGAAGCCTGTGATAATAAGGATGAAGTAATTCCAAGACGCCTGTACGCATTGCAGGCACGTGCTAATTTGGAATATCAGTTCACTAAGAAATTCGGTGTTTTCGCGACAGGCGGCTACGGCTTGACCCGATTCTATAATAAATCTAGTAATTACGATAAAGGAGCGATTGTAGAAGCGGGTATTGTTCTTTTCTAAATTATTCTCTTTTAATAGAAGGAAATAGGCAAACTACAAGTTCCCCAAAAACAAAATAAAAGAATAAGCCCTGTAAGAGTGAAACTTCAATTTCATCGTTCTTACAGGGCTTATTTATGATATAATGTACGACTTTATCTATTACACCTTTTCCTTTATCAAACCGGTACGATAAGCGACAAGTAACTTTTTCAAATCTTGAATCTGCGTCACAAGTTCTTTCCCTTTATCGGTATCCTTCACCATCATCCGCTGGGAGTTAAACTCTAAAACAAAGTTAGTCGATTTTATATCCAAGCCCTCTTCAATAGCTTTCTGACGAGACTGGAACGGTTCATGCTGCACGAGCTGCATACCGTGAGAGTGATAAACAAGCGTATATCCCGCAATTCCCGTTTCCGGCTGATAAGCTTTTGAGAATCCGCCATCAATAACGAAAAGCTTGCCATTGGCTTTCATCGGTTGCTCTCCCTGAATCGTTTTCACAGGTACGTGACCATTGATAATATGCGAATGAGGACCTAAAGCCCCGAACTCAGCCAGTATCTGGTCACATATATCTTCCCGGTTACGCAGCGTATAATAATAACCTTTCTTCTCCTTATGCAACTCTTTGTCGTCCACAAAGTAACGTTCAAAAGTAGCCATTTTATCCTTGTCAAACAAAGGAGCTTCCGGACCACACCACATATACCAGATATAATCCATTGCAAATTCCTTATCCTCTTCCCCGTCTTCATCGAAATAAGCGGTACGAATCAATTGGTCGGCTTTATCCAGCAGCTTGCGTCCCCAGTATTCTTTCCCCCGTATCTTGACATGCTTAAAACTGCCATCTTCATTCAAAGGTACGGAAGCATGATAGAGAAGGTTAGAGTTGGAAACCAGATACATTCCGCCATATGTAAACAGGCAGCGCATATGTTTCTTCAGTTTCTCACTATTCATAAATGAATAATGAATTTTCTCCACCAATTCGCGCTCTTCATCCGTCAAACGATAAGGGTCGGCAGGGTCGATGGTCGGGAAGTTCGTATCGCGGAGTGCATACTCTTTCCCTTCATAAACAAAGATGCCACGCTCAAAATCTATTTTCTCCAGCAGTTTGCGGTTTGCCATTCCAAACTCTGGACGACGGTCGATAATCTCGGCTTCCAGTTTAAACTGGATAATAGTGATAGCTTTGTGCATTTGGGTAATCAGACGCAAAGTCTTCTCATTATAGTGAGTATCCGCAAAATTCATTTTGGGCATGAAGATAGAGCAAGGGTCATCGGCATAAGTATCCATAGCGAAAGTAGCCAATGGAAGCAGATTGATTCCATAACCATCTTCCAGTGTACCCAGATTGCCATAACGCATAGACATACGGATAACGTTGGCGATGCAACTGTCGTTGCCGGAAGCAGCGCCCATCCAAAGAATGTCATGGTTACCCCATTGAATATCAAAGTTATGATAGTTGCACAAAGTATCCATAATAATGTGAGCGCCCGGGCCACGGTCGTAGATATCACCTACGATATGAAGAGAGTCGATAGTGAGACGCTGAATCAGGTTGCACATGGCAATGATAAAATCATCCGCACGCTTTGTAGTAATAATCGTACTGATAATCACATTGATATAAGCATGCTTATTCGGCTCGATGGAAGATTCGTGCAACAGTTCCTGTATGATATAAGAAAATTCGGCAGGAAGGGATTTGCGCACTTTGGAGCGGGTGTACTTGGACGATACATTCTGGCAGACTTTCACCAGTTGGTTCAACGTTATCAGATACCAGTCGTCCAAATCCTTTTCACGCGCTTTCACGAGTTGGAGCTTTTCTTCGGGATAGTAAATCAGAGTACAGATTTCTTTCTTTTCCGCCTCACGGAGAGTATTACCGAATATTTCATTCACTTTACGTTTTACCGCACCCGACGCATTTTTCAGCACATGTTGAAAGGCTTCGTATTCACCATGTATATCTGTCAAGAAATGCTCCGTCCCCTTAGGTAGATTCAAGATAGCTTCCAGGTTGATTATTTCCGTACTTGCATCAGCAATCGTAGGAAAACTTCGGGAAAGCAATTGCAGATAGCGAAGGTCGCTCACAATACTTTCAGGAGTTATATTACTTTGAGCAGTCATTTTATTTTATTACAATTTACTAATTACCAATTATTTTGCTTCTTATGTTCTTTGTTTGGAATCATACGATTCGGTTATTCGTTATAAATATAGTACTTTTTATTCACAAGTCTATTATTTCTCAATTTTTAATTCTCAATTATCAATTTAACAAGAACATCAACAACACTTGCGCGATAATCACCCGCAGAAACATACACAGCGGGTATACTGTCGCATAAGCTACGGACGGATTGTCACCGGGGATTGTATCATTTGCATAATTCAACGCCATCGGATTCGCCATACTTCCGCACAACATACCGGACACCGTACCGAAATCTATCTTCATCATCTTGAAGGCTATAAAGCCTACCAAGACTGTCGGAACAATCGTCAGTCCTGCTCCCAAAGCAATCCATAACAAGCCTTCCGGGCGGAATACAGTATCGAAGAAATGCGCTCCGGCATCCAGTCCCAAACAGGCAAGATACATGGAAAGTCCCAGTGCGCGCAACATCAGATTTGCGCTGCGGGTGGTATAGGTAATCATATGTATCCGTGGTCCGAATGTACCCAAAAGGATACCGACAATAATCGGTCCACCCGCCAATCCCAGCTTCACGGGAGTGCTGACTCCCGGAATGGAAAAAGGAATAGCACCCAATGCCAATCCCAACACGATACCGATAAATATAACCACCAGATTAGGTTCTTTCAAGCTCTTGACAGCATTACCCAGTACTTTCTCTACATTTTGGATAGCTGCCTTCTCTCCTACCACTGTCAAGCGGTCGCCCAACTGAAGTATCAGTCCCGGAGTGGCAAGCAACTGTACGCCCGAACGGTAAACGCGGCTGATATTAATCCCATAATGATTTCTCAACCGGAGAGCGCCCAGTTTCTTTCCGTTCAGTTCAGGACGAGTGACGACGATACGTTGGGAAACCAGTTCGCTGTCAATCGCATTCCAGTCAATATCCTCTTTGTTCCAATCCGTATTTTCCTGCTCCCCGAAAAGAACAGTCAAGGCTAAAGCATCTTTCTCTGCGGTTATCACCAGCAGGCGGTCTCCTTCCTTCAATACTTTATCGGAAGTCGGGATGCTGACATGCCCGTCCCGCCATAAACGGGAGATGACAAACTTCGGGTAACTCATATGAGCAATATCCTTTATACTCTTATTGAAAATAGCAGGATTGTGTACTTGAAACGCTGCAATATAAGTTTTGTTCGCATCATCTTTCTCTTTTATCTCCAAATCTTCTTTACGAACCAGTACTTTACGGATTAATAAAACGGCAAGAATTACGCCGACTACTCCCATCGGATATGCCACCGCACATCCCAGGGCAGGCGTACTGCTCTCCATTCCCATCTGTTTCAAAGTTTGCTGCGCAGCTCCCAATGCCGGAGTATTGGTCGTTGCGCCACAAAGAATACCAACCATATCGGGAAGAGACACACCCGTGGCATAACTGGCTACCACCGTCAGCAATGTTCCTAAAAGAACGACTCCGAGCGCCAACATGTTCAGCGTCACTCCGCCTTTACGAAAAGAGCTGAAGAAACCGGGCCCCACTTGCAGCCCAAGGGAATAAACAAATATGACGAGTCCGAAACTTTCTGCATAATTCAACATCTGCGCATCCACCGAAAGCCCGAAATGCCCGGCAAGAATACCCGCAAAAAAAACAAAAGTGACTCCCAGGGAAACTCCCCAGAAATGCACTCTTCCCAGCCCCAGACCTATTGCCGAAATCAGCGAAAGTACCACAACAGCCTGTAAGGCAGAATGTTCGAGAAATAAACTATATAACCACTCCATGTATATTCAAACTAATAGGGCGCAAAGATAAAAACTATTTAGTCCCATTCAAAACTTTTAGCTTTCATTTCGCGCCCCATATATGGTCTGATTCTTAATATCCTGAAATCTTATTGGCAACCCTTTTACCGCCTTACCTATTATTTTGTTTTTAATCTTTGTAAAACTTCTGTCTTTACTTTATTATCCTTTCTCTTTTTACCCGCATATTGACATTTACGTACTTTTCACCTATTATCCCATTACATATTCTTTGTTATCTTTTCCCCTGATATTCCACAAAGTTATTCCGTCCGTCCAGATAACCGCTCAACCTGTTGCCACCGATATATACGTCATCCAGATATGATACATCATTCGGTCCATAAGACATACGGATAGAGGTCTGTGCGTAGTTATCCCAGCTCCAACGGAATTTATATTCAAATTCCTCTACATATCCGTTGGGATACTTCACCCGTATGTAGTCAATCCCTGTACGATCTAAAAAGAAGTCTAGTTCCTGACGGCAATAGTTACCATCTATATCCCAATAAGAACTCGCCCACGTGCGGCTGCATAAATCGACAGAACGATTGTAATAACCTCCGCTAATATTGTCATCATCATAAAAGCTGTCAATTTCTACTTCGCAAGAAGTAAAGCTTATCATCAATACGGCCATCAAAGCCAAGCCTAAGTATCTGAATGTGTTCGTTTTCATATTCCTTTATTTTTAATGGTTATTTATTATTATCTATCATTTATCTTTCGATATGACAAAAGTATAGAATGAAATTTCCCCATAAAACTGAAAATTCCTACTTGTCGAGAGGAAATCCCCTAAAGCTTCCGGAACTGATAAAATTCGTTTCAAGGAATTATGAAGTTCATTTCAAGGAATTCTTGTATCTTTGTCCCCCACTGACAACACATAAAATCATCTGTCGCATGAAGTCTATCAAATCGCATATCACCCAATTACTAAAGTCTCTCAACGAGGGAGTATTTGAAAAGGAACATACCATCGCACTTTCCCTGCTATCAGCTATGGCAGGTGAGAGCATCTTTCTGTTGGGTCCCCCGGGGGTAGCCAAGAGTCTGGTGGCTCGAAGGCTCAAGCTTGCTTTCAAGAATGCGGACGCTTTCGAGTATCTGATGTCCCGTTTCAGTACACCCGACGAAATATTCGGTCCAGTTTCCATATCCAAGTTGAAAGACGAAGATACATACGAACGCATCACAAAAGGGTATTTACCCACGGCTGCGATTGTTTTCCTGGATGAAATATGGAAAGCCGGGCCTGCCATTCAGAATTCACTTCTGACGGTTATCAATGAAAAGATATATCGCAACGGACAGTTCACGGTTCGTGTACCTCTGAAAGCCCTGATTGCCGCTTCCAACGAACTACCCGCCAAAGGTGAGGGACTGGAAGCTCTGTACGACCGTTTCCTGGTTCGCCAGTTTGTGGGATGCATCGAACAGGAATATGCTTTCGACCAGATGATTTCTTCCACGAAAGAGATGGAACCCGAAATTCCCGGGGAACTCCAGATAGATGATGAGTTATACTCTAAGATACAAGCTGAAAGTGAAAAAGTAGGAATCCATTATACAATCTTTGAACTGATTCATAATATCAAACGGGAAATAGAGCTGTATAACACAGGACGCGATGAAAACACCCCGCCCATCTATATATCCGACCGCCGCTGGAAGAAAATAGTAGGCCTGCTCCGCACTTCCGCCTATCTGAACGAGTCTGCGGGAATCCACTTCTCCGATTGTCTCTTGATGAGTGCCTGCCTGTGGGATGAAGTCTCCCAATTGCCCATTATCGAAGAAATGGTAGAGCAATCCATAACACGGGGTATCAATGCTTATCTGTTAGGCGAAAAAAGGCTGGAGCAGAAACTGGATAGCTTGAAAGAAAACATGAAATCCGAACATAGTTTGCGGGAACTCAGCGACCCGGGAATCCAGGTGGTAGATACATTTTATCATCGCATCGAGGGATATCATATTGCCGGAAACCTGCTTATATTTGCTTCGGACTACCAATCTCTGAAAAAAGACAGCAACCGGCTATTCTATATCCAGCAAGACAAGTTTCGCCCTGTCAACAAAATCCTGAAAGCCTACGACTTTGTAAAAAACAGGAACGTTGCACAAAAGAACATCTATTCTCTCCGAAAAGGAAGACGCTCTGTTTTTGTCAACAACCAAGAGTATCCGCTATTATGCTACGATAATTGCGACCCTCTGCCGGCACAGCAAGATGACAGTACTCCGTTCGAATTCACCTTGCAGGAAGTCATCGACCTGCTCCATCAGATGGAAGTAGAATATAAGACGATTTCAGAACGG
This sequence comes from Bacteroides faecium, assembly GCF_012113595.1. Lineage (NCBI taxonomy): Bacteria > Pseudomonadati > Bacteroidota > Bacteroidia > Bacteroidales > Bacteroidaceae > Bacteroides > Bacteroides faecium. The sequence continues at coordinate 4,498,387 of NZ_CP050831.1, read as the reverse complement.
GAGACTGCATACACGAAAGAACATCTTTTCCTGAGTCCGTCGCAGAAAAGCAAGATTAGACGGATTTTAGGAGAAACTGCACATATCATCGAAAACTACCGGAACGAGCTTCGCATCATCGCCCATGCCCATGAACAAGAGAACAGAGAGTATTAGGCTCAAACATCTGCAAGACATCTACTACGAGAAATTGCAGGGAATAGCCTACGACGTGTACGATGAACAACTGCACAACCTGATTATCCGCCCCGAAGAACTGGATGCGGATATTCATCAGTATTTTCGCCATACACAACCCTCTTTGCAGGATTTCTATTCCCGTTATGCATCGCAATGGGAATATTTCCACGAAATGGATGAAGCGTCCGATGCCAAGTTTCTTCAATTTATGAAGAACAGCGCTTATCCCTTTTCCATGAAATATCACCTGGTAGACCTGAACGTGAAATATTATCTCCAACGTTTTGCCGTTATCAGCCCCCGTTCCAAGGAATGGAAAGCTCTGCGTGCTCTCTTTTTCGACAAATGGCATACATTTCTCTCGAACAACGAGTTCAACTACCAGATGGAACATATCGGACAGCTCTGTGATGACTTTTACCGCCTTCAACTGTCACTTTCCAAAAATCTTCCGGTACGCGGCGGTTCACGCCTCGTCTGGCTGCTCCGTAACCACAAACAGATAGCGGAGCAAATCCTGGAATACGAAGAAACTATCAAACGGAATCCAGTAATCCGCGAATTGGTGGAGATATTGGGAAAGAAGCATCAAAGCAGCCGGAAACGTTTCAAAATGACTGCGGGCATTCATCGGGAGCAAATCGTATCCCATGCCACACGTAGTGATATTACAGGCATTTGTGAAGGAAACGATTTGAACAGCCTTCTCCCTCTGGAGTATTGCTATCTGGCAGAAAAAAGCCTGCAAACCGTATTCTTCGAACGTTTTATAGAGAAACGGCTTCAAGTTATCGATTACCAATCGCACGAAAAGCAAGATATCAATGACAAGAAAACGGCAGGAAATGAAGTCTCCGAAGAAGTCGAAGGTCCTTTCATCGTCTGCCTGGACACTTCCGGTTCTATGGCGGGAGAACGGGAAAGAATTGCGAAGTCAACCCTACTCGCCATTGCCGAACTGACGGAAGTGCAACATCGGAAATGCTATATCATCCTTTTCTCGGATGATATTGAATGTATTGAAATTACCGATTTGGGAAGTAACTTCGACCGTCTTGTCGATTTCCTGAGCCAGTCTTTTCATGGCGGCACAGATATGGAACCCGTCATCACTCATGCCTTGCGGAAAATCAGCGAGGAAGGATATATGGAAGCAGACATCATCACAGTGTCCGACTTTGAAATGCGTCCTGTCGATAATATGTTAGCCAAAAGCATAGAACGGGCGAAAGCCAAACAGACAAAGATGTATGCCATTTCCTTAGGTGGTAAAAGCGCTGAAGCCAGTTATCTGAAATTATGTGATAAATATTGGGAATATAGCATTCAGAGCGCCGAAAAACTTAATAAAAATAGAATTGAAGAATCAAATATTTAATCAATGTTATAAAACATGCGTTTTTCCTTGTTTTATTTGCTAATTTCACAGAAGTCCGTATATTTGCAATGTGTTTTTCATAGTATTAGATTTAAGGTTAACAAAAAAGATTGGCTGTCTGGGATAGATAGCCTTTTTTTATGCCCTTTCCTCTGCTCTTTTTTTCTGTATTCATCAGATTTACATAAAATCCCTTATTTATTAAAACTCAATAGAAACTGAATATAACATCAATATCCAATCAATTATAGTTCCTGATTTCACAAAGATACTGTTACTACCATAAGCGGATAGCGTTAATATGTTTCAACTTCCTTCCCTATCAACAAAAAAAATCAAAGACACCGAAAAAAAATTTCTCCCGTTTAACATTTGAAACATAGCAGGTTATCTCATTTCCCGAAAAAACGGTAAAAAAAATCTTGCTAAAAGATTTGCATAGTCAAAAACTTCCCCCTATCTTTGCACCGCATTTGAGAGAGAATGTGGGTTCAAGGAAGTTTGGGTGAGTGGCTGAAACCACCAGTTTGCTAAACTGACGTACTCGTAAGGGTACCGGGGGTTCGAATCCCCCAGCTTCCGCAAAATCTCAATATAAAAAAGAGCTAAGTTTTAGGACTTAGCTCTTTTTAAATCAATCAAACTCCGGTGGGTTCGTCTAACGGTTAGGACACATGCCTCTCACGCATGTAATACGAGTTCGATTCTCGTACCCACTACTATCTAATTATTAGCCCCTTACAAGTAGTAAGGGGCTTTTTTATTACCTTATATTTATTTCAAAGTATCGTTTTTAGGCGTTATAAATGGATATTTTCAAAAGAAAAATGCAAATTGTATGCAAATTGTAGTTCTGACTACATTCCCTCTTCTAATTTATATATCTCAAAGAAAGACTCCTTATCAATCCTTAGCCGAATTCTGTCTTCCCGCTTCTGTCCTGCCAGATTCACAAACAAGTTGAAATATAGCTGGCTGAAAGAAAGGTTGGAACGATTATATTCTATGTCGAATGTCCAGGTTCTACGGAAAGAGTCGAAATTGGCAAATGATTGCTCCCCGCCTTTACACATGAAGACTTCCGGGAAAGAGGTAGGCGGATACGGCTGAAACAAGCTCGCCAGTTGAGCATAAACAAAGTCAATCATCCATTCATCCCCTGACAAGGTTAATTCGCCTTTCAGGCGAAGCTTTACTGCATAAGCCGTGGTTACATCCGGCGAGGTATAGACAGGAACCTGGCTTTCTTCCGGATAGTTGCCATCCTTGTAGCCAAGGCTCATCGTCAATCCCGATTTACCGATTCCATTAAACCCGTTTGCTTCCTGACCAGCCAATTGATTTTTCAGATTCACCATAAATGTCAGTTTGCCGAGGGTAGGATTCCCCGGATATTGCGCTACTGTGTCCAGCACATAATCTTCAGCATTATAACTCCGGGCAACCAATTCACCCCTTCCATCTTCCAAAGCCGGACCGCCTTTCTCGACATTCACATTGCCTACCGGATAATATATAGCGTCATTATCCCTCGCACAGCTACAGAAACAAAGCAGTAACACTGCCAATCCTATTATCTTATTCATTCCGTTTTACATATTGATTTTAAAGGGCAAATATACATCTTTTTTGCACCACACTTGATTTATGTCAACCGTTTTTAGTATTTTTGCACACATCAAGACAGAAAAGACATGGATACACTATTAAGAGATACCGTAAATGCCGTTGTAAACTCCCGTTTTCCCGAGATGAGTATAGAAGGAAGGCGACAGATAGAAAGCATGCTGATTCGTGAAGAATTCCCTAAAGGCGCCATCGCGCTGAATGAAGGAGAAGTTGCCCACGAAATCGTATTTGTCGGCAAAGGAATGCTCAGGCAGTACTACTATAAGAATGGAAAAGACGTCACCGAACACTTCTCCTATGAAGGCTGCATCGTCATGTGCATCGAAAGCTTTCTGAAGCAAGTACCTACACGGCTGATAGTAGAAACTCTGGAACCTTCCATCATCTACCTGTTCCCCCGGGACATGATACAGAAACTGGCAAGAGAGAACTGGGAAATCAACATGTTCTATCAGAAAATATTGGAATACTCCCTCATCGTATCACAGGTAAAAGCAGACTCCTGGCGTTTTGAATCCGCCCGCGAACGCTACAACCTCTTGCTAGAAACCCATCCCGAAATCATCAAACGGGCTCCATTGGCGCACATAGCCTCCTACCTGCTGATGACGCCCGAAACATTAAGCCGCGTACGTTCCGGCGTTTTATAAAGACATTCCCATCTGCGATAACGGAATTTCCCGTTATCGACTTTTCCTGTTATCAAAACTTTCTGTTATCGGCTTTTCCTATATTCCTTGGGAGACATGCCCGTATAATGTTTGAAATACTTCCCGAAGAAAGACTGGTTCGCAAAATTCAACCGGTCGGCAATCTCCTGTATATTCATACTTGAAGAATTCAACAGCGCTTTCGCTTCCAGAATAACAAATTCGTCAATCCACTCTCCTACTGTTTTTCCACTAATCTCTTTCACCACGCCCGATAAATGCTTGGGCGTCAGACAAAGCTGGTCCGCATAAAACTTCACACTACGCTCAGACTGATAAGACTCAACCAACGATTCATAAAAACGCTCGAAGATATACTCTTTCCTACTTTTAGTTTTAGGCGCGGCGGCAGCCACAGGAGCATGATTATTAAAGATATTGCACAGTTCGAAGAAAAAGCCCTGCATCAGTCCCATCACAGCTTCCCTGCGGTATGTCCCCTCTTTGTCCCTCAACCGCTTCCTCATAAACACATGATATTCCTTAACCACTTCCTGTTCATGCGGAGTAAGATTGAAACACGGGTAATCCTTCAGATAGAAAAACAATGAAAGCATACTCCCCACTTTAGGCAACGTCTCCAATACATTCTTCGACACGGCAAAGAATATACCTTTATAGTCAGGACTGAAATACCGGTGTTCTATAATCTGATTCGGCAACGCCACCACCATCACCCCCGGCGACAGTTGAAACTCACGTAAACTGATATTAAAAGCCCCCTCACCTTCCAGACAAAGCCCTATCGTCAACACTTCCATCTTGCTGGGGCCATTGTACAAGGAAATAACGCTCTCCGTATCGAAGAGCGCTATATCATTATCGACAACATCTATCTTGTTGAAATCTATATGCTTAGAATGAACTACCGAAGAAATACCAATCTTCGGAACACTTTGAATATCCATGTTCTCTCTCTTTTTTCCGACAAATATACCAGCAATAAATCAGAAATACAAGCCAAGACAGGATATTACAAGACAAAATGAACATTTTTTGCTACTTATTGACCACCCCGAACAAATACTCGGAATCACGCCTGGCAGCAGGCACTGTCCACTCTTCCGGAACGAATTTCCACTGATTCAACGCTTTCGGGTCCATCACTCCCTTCTTCTCGATGTAATTCATCAGATAGAAACGAAGGTCCTTATCCGTAGAAAAAATGATCCGGTCTTTCAACTTCTCCTGAGGAATCCCCGACCCTTTCGTCAACAACTCTCCGCCACCGTTACCCCGGTAAGAGTTCAGTGCTACCTTGTAAATCTTATCCAAATGGAAAGGAGAGCCATCCGCCATACTGACAATCGTCACCTTCTTCCCTTGCGGTTTCGTGACATCTACCGTATAAACAATACCCGAAGCCGAATCGAAATTGAAGCTGAAATTCTGGAAAGAAGCCCTGTCCTCTGCACCCTCACGACGTTTCTCCTTGAACCAGAGTAAATGGTCGTCCGGCGACTTCATCCGGTTAGTCCACATATAATACGACATTTCCAGAAAATCCTTGATTTCTTTTCCCGACAATGTCATCACATACAACATATTCTCATACTTATATAAGTTGAACATATCGCTGACGTACACATCCCCCTTCTTTATCTCCGAGTCGAACGAAAGCGGGGCGGCAAAGGAAATCTCAGCCCCCGTAATGTCAAGCTGCAACGTATGAATCAAGTCGATAAAAGCAGAAGGGCCGAAGAAAGAAGGATGCGTAGAAATATCCTCGGTAAACGTGCCAATCTTCTTGGAGACGAACTTCTGCACCGCCTCATATTGCGGAGCGAAACGCTTCATAAAGTCCTCGCTGACACCATAATCCTTCGTAGCCGTCAGTACTCCCTGAATATCCTTACCCACTACCTTGCCGTCTTTCATTCTGACAGTGACATCAACATTGGACAAAACAACCCCATTGCTTGCCGGGTCGATAACCAATACCGAATCTCCGACAACATTCACCACTTTCTTACATTCACGGGCATGGTCGTGTCCCATCAACACCATATCAAAACCCGGTACATTCTTCGCTACATTCAAAGATGCATTCTCATTATATTTTCCCGACATCTTGAACGCTTCCTGTCCCGCATGGAACAGTCCGATTACCAAGTCCGGTTTTTCCGTTTCACGGATAATCTTCATCCACTTGCGTGCCGTCTCTTCCATATCGTCGAAACGCAAACCCTTCCACAGATTTTCAGAAAGCCATGCCGGGATAGCGGGCGTAATCATGCCAAGAACGACAATCTTCACACCGTCACGTTCCAGCACCTTATAAGGCGGAAGATGCGTCTTTCCCGTAGAAGTATCTATGATATTGGCGCCCAGCACAGGAAAGTCACAAGTACCAATCCAACGGTCGAATACCGCGCGTCCCGTTTCCACATCATGGTTACCCATGTTGCCGGCATCATATTTCATATAATTCATCATTTCCGCGCAAAGATGCGGAGACACGGTATCAATGTAATTATAATAATAAGCGGTAGGCTGCCCTTGCAGAATATCCCCGTTGTCCAACAATATCAAGTTGTCCTTATACTGCTGCCGTTCTTTCTGCACAAACGAGTAGATGCGCGCCAGACTGCCTTTCCACTCCTGGCGGGTAATAAAATTGTAAGGATAATAATTGCCGTGCACGTCGCTTGTTTGTACAATCTTCAGCTTTACTACTTTCTCCTGCGCTGCCACCGACAGCACAAGGCATAAAAGCCAGAAATAAATCAATGTAATCCGTTTCATTCTTTTTCTATTTTTAGCGGATGCGAGAATACGAAGCGAGCCCCACCGGTATAGTCGGAATCAATCCATATAGCACCCTTCCATTTATACACAATCAATTTGCAGATAGACAATCCCAGTCCTGTTCCCTGGGCATACTCGTTCAGCTTTTCAAAACGTTCGAACACAAGTCCTTGCTTCTCTTTCGGGATGCCGCATCCTGTGTCCGTCACTGAGAAGACAGCCATTTGCTTCTCCTCATCTATCGAAAAGTCCAAGGTAATCTTTCCTTTTTTCGTAAACTTATCAGCATTAGACAAGAGATTGATAATCACCTGCTGCATACGCTGCACATCCGTCACCATGCGGTAAGTCTCAAAACTCGAAGTAAACAAGAACTGGTTGTCCGACGACTGCCGCGAGAAACTGACCGAAGCGACAACCTGCCTGCATAACTGCACCACGTCGCACTCTTCCCAAGTCAAAGTCACCCGGTTGGCTTCCAGGCGCGAAAGGTCGAGAATATCATTAATCAGTCGAAGCAACAAGTCCGAGTTCGTTTTGATAATCTGATAATAAGTCTGCTGCTCCTCTTCCGTACTGCCGCCCACGGCAAGCACATCCGAGAATCCGACAATCGAATTCAACGGAGTCCGTATCTCATGACTCATATTAGCCAGGAAAGCACTTTTCAGGCGATTGGATTCTTCCGCCCTGTCCTTCGCCACGCGCAAATCCTTGTCCGACTTCAACAGTTCATCTTTCAGACGCTTGGTACGGAAATAAAAGAAAAGAGAAATGAACAGTCCCAACGTCACTATCACAAACAGCGCACACGCCGACCATATCTGATACGTATATTGCTGATAAAACGAAACCGGCTGATTGACAAGCTGCACATCAAAAGGCAACACTTTCGGATTCAGCCCCCACTCTTTCGCCTTCCGGCTATCGAGCACCGCCTTACAACCGATAATCTCCAGATGTTTCTCCACATCATCGCCCGCTTGACTATCCAGACGGATGGATTCTATAGCCATTTCTCCGCCCACCTTCCGATAATCCGGCAGCACGCCGCCGATAGCCCAATATCCCAAACTCACCGACGAAGGCGTAAAAGCCGGGATAGTAGAAGTCACTTCCATCATCGCGTACGTGGCATTCCTCATGAAATATCCCTCGTTCATATCCACCCGCCAGGTTCCCACCATAATCACCGTATTTTCCGGCAGATGCCTCAGTTCCTCGACAATAGTGTAAATCGTATGCTTCCGCCCGTCCATCAGAATCAAGTCCAAATCGGGAAATTTCTTCATCTCCTTCCGCACTAACGCCTGCATGGTCACCCCGCCGTAGGTATTGTCCGAGATAAAAGCAATATGCTCCGTCTTCGGATAAAACGCCTGAATCATGCGGATATTATCTTCTATATTATAATGGTTGATAAAGCCCGATTTCAATTCGGGGATATTCAGATGGTCATCAAAGATATCGACCGATTCGGGCATCCAGCTATCGAGGTTCGCCATCGTATCCTTCGGCAATATCACTACATTGCTGCTGACCAGGCTGCATATCACAGGCACTTTCACCTGCATCGAATCCCTCTGCGACAAATAAGCCGCCCATGCTTCCTGCCCTAGCAGAATAATCTGAGCCGGATGGTTCTCCCCCTTATATTTAGAAAGAATCTGCGTCATCATATCGCTCCACAAAGGAGACTCGGAGAAACTTTTGCAGTTCATGTTCTCGATGATAATATCTCGCTTCCCGTCCAACTTTTTATACTCTTCCATATAATCGGAAATCGTTACCGAAGTCTGGTGCGCAGCCGGATTATAAGAACAGATAATCAGAATCGGATTCTTATCTTTAGGGGCAGCAAAAGCTTCCATTGACTGTAGAAGCCAAATGAAGAAGATATAAAGATATCCGGAATATCTTGGCATAATCATGCAGTTTTGATGTGTCAATTCATTTATTTAAGCCGCAAATATAATAAAACTTGTCGGGTTTATGAGATTTATATGTATTTTTGTCGCTCATTCATTTTCAAAAAACTGTTTATGGAATTATTTCACAAAATGATTTCCGGACTGCTGGGAATACCGGAAAGACAAATAAGCAGCACACTCCGCCTTTTGGGTGAAGGTGCTACGATTCCTTTTATCAGCCGCTACCGTAAAGAAGTTACGGGCGGGCTGGATGAAGTCCAGATAGAGCAAATCAAGGAGCAACACGATAAGTTGTGCGACATAGCCAAACGGAAAGAGACGATTCTCAGCACCATCACCGAACAGGGAAAGCTGACCGCCGAGCTGGAAAAACGTATCAACGACACCTGGAACCCGACGGAACTGGAAGACATCTATCTCCCCTACAAGCCCAAACGGAAGACACGTGCCGAAGCAGCCCGCCAGAAAGGACTGGAACCGCTTGCCACTATCTTGATGTTACAAAGAGAAAACAACCTCGACGCCCGTGCCGCATCCTTCGTGAAAGGTGAAGTGAAAGACGTGGAAGACGCCCTGAAAGGAGCCCGTGACATCATCGCCGAACAAGTGAACGAAGACGAACGTGCCCGTAATGCCGTACGTAACCAATTCGCCCGCCAGGCTGAAATCAGCGCCAAAGTAGTGAAAGGCAAAGAGGAAGAAGCCGCCAAGTACCGTGATTACTTCGACTTCTCCGAACCGCTGAAACGCTGCACTTCCCACCGCCTGCTAGCCATCCGCCGGGCAGAATCGGAAGGACTGCTGAAAGTCTCCATCACCCCGGACGACGAAGCATGCATCGAACGCCTGGAACGCCAGTTCGTACGCGGCAACAACGAATGTAGCCGACAAGTGAACGAAGCCACCATCGACGCTTACAAACGCCTGCTCAAACCTTCCATCGAAACGGAATTTGCCGCCCAATCGAAAGAGAAGGCGGACGATGAAGCCATCCGCGTATTTGCCGAAAACCTTCGCCAGTTACTTCTCGCGGCTCCATTGGGGCAGAAACGGGTGCTCGCCATCGACCCCGGATTCCGTACCGGATGCAAGGTCGTCTGTCTCGACGCACAAGGAAATCTGCTGCACAACGAAAATATCTACCCGCATCCGCCGGTCAACAAAACCAGTGAGGCGGCAGCAAAACTCCGTAAGATGGTCGAAGCCTATCAGATAGAAGCTATCTCTATCGGCAACGGAACGGCAAGCCGTGAAACGGAAGACTTCATCAGCCGCCAAAGTTTCGACCGCCAGATTCCCGTATTTGTAGTCAGCGAGCAGGGAGCTTCCATCTATTCGGCTTCCAAAATTGCTCGCGACGAATTTCCCGAATATGATGTGACAGTCAGAGGAGCCGTTTCCATCGGACGCCGGCTGATGGACCCGTTGGCGGAATTAGTCAAGATAGACCCTAAATCCATCGGAGTCGGTCAGTACCAGCATGACGTAGACCAGGCGAAACTGAAGAAAGCGCTCGACCAGACCGTAGAAAACTGCGTGAACCTCGTCGGAGTCAACCTGAACACGGCAAGCAGCCATCTGCTGACCTATATTTCCGGTTTAGGCCCGCAACTGGCGCAAAACATCGTCAACTACCGGGCAGAGAACGGCGCCTTCGGCTCACGCAAAGAACTGATGAAAGTCCCGCGTATGGGCGCGAAAGCCTTCGAGCAATGTGCAGGATTCCTACGTATCCCCGGAGCAAAGAACCCGCTGGACAACACAGCCGTGCATCCCGAAAGCTACCACATCGTAGAGCAGATGGCAAAAGACCTGAAATGTACCGTCGACGAACTGATAGCCGGCAAGGAACTTCGCCAGAAGATTAACATCTCCGACTATATCACTCCCACCGTCGGTCTGCCTACCTTACAGGATATTCTGCAAGAGCTTGACAAACCGGGGCGTGACCCGCGTAAAGCTATCAAGGTATTCGAATTTGACAAGAACGTGCGCACCATAACCGATTTGCGCGAAGGCATGATTCTTCCGGGCATTATCGGCAATATCACCAATTTCGGTGCTTTCGTCGATATAGGAATCAAGGAGAACGGACTCGTGCATCTCTCCCAACTAGCCGAACGTTTCATCTCCGACCCGACGGAAGTCGTATCCATCCATCAGCAAGTCATGGTGAGAGTGATGAACGTAGATACCGACCGGAAACGGATTCAACTCAGCATGATTGGGGTACCGCAAGACTGATTGCCTCTCTCTTCTCTCCCCACCAGACTATCAGAATCGTAAATACTATCATAAGTACTGTGCAAATGAGCGAGCCTTCAAAACCGAAGGCTCCGCCATTCAGCACATTTTCTTCGGGCATATGCAATTTCAGCATCGTAGACATGAAATTGTTTCCGCTCACCTGGTAGCCCAGAATCGGGCCTTGTATCCAGTTCCAGAAAAGATGCAACGAGATGGGGAAACAAAGATTCCGGGTATATAAATAGGAAGCTCCCAGCAACATGCCTGCCAGCACAAGATTTATCATCGGCAGGAAGTCTATCTCCGGATTAAAGATATGCAGGAATGCGAATAACGCCGCCGAAATGAACAGTGACAGGAATTTATTTAAACGGGTATGCAGCAGATGTCCGAGAATATACCCGCGCATCAGAATCTCTTCAAACAGCGCGACTAACAGAAAAAACAGCAACGCCCCCAGTAAATCCAACGGCTTGAACTGAAAACCGGTCACTTCCACTTCTCCCATAACCAGGGACAACCCGAAGCCTACCAGATACAGCAAAACAGCCATCAGAAAACCATACCACAACCCTTTGGCATGCCCCTTGACGGACAATCCCAAATCGGAGAACGGACGCCGCTCCAACCGGAGCATAATGACAGCAGCAGTAAGAACAGCCAGCAGCATACTGCCTTCGAGCAGAATATACCCCACCATCCCCGGATGACGTGCTTCCACACCAAGAACCAATGACAAGAACCCGCGAGCTAATGTACCATACAATCCCATAAATACAAAAAACACCACAATGAACAGTGGGATGCACGCCCATACGGGGAGTCTTTTAGGCTCTTTTTTCTCTACAATGTTGTCTGCCGTCATTTTTACAATTTGTTAATCCGGCTACAAAATTAGATATAAAACATAAAAAAACATCATGTAATCTCTATTTTTCCTATATTTGTCAGAACAAATCCGCAAAATTATGAAAATTAAACTACTATTGATAAGCTTCTTATTGGCTGCCAACTCATTAGGAGTCACAGCCCAGGTAAGTAAAACGTATTATGTAAGCAAACCGGGAACACTGATTTCCATGATGACGGAAGACGAAGCCAACGCCGTCACCCACCTCACCCTTACGGGAAAACTGAATGCCGAAGATTTCAGACACCTGCGTGATGAGTTCGATAACCTGAAAGTGCTGGATATTTCGAATGCCGAAATAAAAATGTACAGCGGGAAATCGGGAACCTATCCCAACGGCAAGTTCTACATTTATATGCCGAACTTTATCCCTGCCTATGCTTTCTCCAGTGTAGTGGACGGAGTGACCAAAGGCAAACAAACTTTAGAAAAAGTAATCCTCTCCGAAAAGACCAAGAATATCGAAGACGCCGCTTTCAAAGGCTGCGAGAATCTGAAAATCTGCCAGATTCGCAAAAAGACAGCTCCCAACCTGTTGCCGGAAGCATTGGCAGACAGCGTTACCGCTATCTTCGTCCCTCTGGGCAGCAGCGACGCTTACCGCTACAAGGACAGATGGCAGAACTTTGCTTTCATCGAAGGCGAACCGGTAGAAGCTACTTTGCAGGTAGGACTTATGGGCAAACTGGAAGAAGAGATTCTGAAAGCAGGACTGCAACCCCGCGACATCAACTTCCTGACTGTTGAAGGTAAACTGGACAATGCCGATTTCAAACTTATCCGCGATTATATGCCTAATTTGGTATCAGTCGATATTTCCAAGACAAATGCAACAGCTATCCCCGATTTTACTTTCGCGCAGAAGAAGTATCTATTGAATATGAAATTACCGCATAATCTGAAATCTATCGGGCAGCGTGTGTTCAGCAATTGCGGTCGCCTTTGCGGTACATTGGAGCTGCCGGCCAGTGTGACGGCTATCGAGTTCGGTGCGTTTATGGGATGCGATAATCTGCGTTACGTGTTGGCTACGGGAGATAAGATTACAACGCTGGGCGATAGTTTGTTTGGAGACGGTGTGCCGAGCAAGTTGGTTTATAAGAAATAAGAAGAAAAAGAATTGCCCTGATATAAACTCGTTATTAATGAGTTTATATCAGGGGAATTCAAGATAAGGCACATTCATTTACCAATCTCTAAAAATAAGACATCACAATTACATCGAACCTCTTTTATTTTCTGATAGAGTTCTTCTTTTAATTGAATCAAGTTTATTTTCATCAGACAAATCCCAATACCACCACTTGTCAGGATTGTTTTTTTCTTTCTGAAAACGCCTGTTATATCCTATTTTAAATAAATTCAGAAATAAGACCAGTGCCTTTTCTAATTCATAATCAGGAAGTTCTATGATTTTTCTTAAATTATGATATTTTGTACCGCCTTTTTTCAAAAGTACACAAGGGGTAAAAGTCTCCCTTAGATGACTATTTTCTATTGCTCGTGAAATATCCGAATCTTCAGATTTAGATTGAATAATAAGAGATACCAAATGATTTAAATACATTTTCCTGTCATCTGGTTCTAATATCTTATTATAATCTTCTACCAATGTTTCAATCGGCACAAGGTTCTGACCATATTGGTTGATTAATAGTTCTTGTTCCAAAGTCATAATAACATTTTTTAGACGCTATAATTTATATATGTATTTGTTATCCTCAGCGCACACATATAGTATATCATCTTGGATATTAAAGTTTTCAATTAAATCTGTCTTCATATCTTGAATAATTTTCCCATTAGGATCAATTGTTCTAATATAAGTTTCTTCTAAAATAAGTATTTTATCATCATCTATTTGATAAATGCCAATCAATGGACTTGTTAGGTCTATTTCCTCTATAACTTTACATTCCTTATTATCAATAAAATATACGAAAGAATCAAAACTTACAATTACAATATTCTTATTTATCCAAAAACATATACTTATATTTTCTTTAGTGAAGTCACTGCTAAATGATAATGTAAGCTCTTTTTCTTGCGTAATTGAATTGTAAAACACATAACAATAATACAGTTCTTCATACGTGTTTTCTAGTACTAATTGTTTCTGGTTATTTATATTATCTAAAAACAATGCTTGTTCCTGATATGAGCCAAAACAATATTCTTTTACGTATATGTTTTTTATAATTGTCTTCATATTACTTACAAATAGTTTATAGCTATCAATGTTATTTTCCTATATATTTAGAATTATCTTGATATAAATCAATCCTTAATCAACTTGTATCAGGGTAAGATAATCTTCATGAATTACTTGAAATTTTACTTCCTTCGTCTCCATGAACGGTAATATATGCAATGCTTCTTGTCTATAATCACAGTATCCGACAAATTTAATGAATTATATTCGATTTACCCAATACCCTAACATGAGAATGATTATGTTCTATGTTAGGGTAATTATTATTTGTTATCGCAAAAACATATAAGATGAGATTGCCAACGATATGCAAATTGAAGAAAATGCTTGAATACGCATATCAGTAACTAAAAAAGGCGGGAAGTAGCACGCGTACTTCCCGCCGAAATGCAGGTTACAGATTCATCGCATTACCACCCACAACGCCCAACACTGCCGAAGCCACTGCGATAACTACTTTCAGGATCATGTCCCAAAGGGATTTCTTGACTGCCATAACTTTACACACCTCCTTTCTGATACTTTAAAAGATTAGTTACTCTTTTTCTTAGTCACTCTTGTTCCTGAAAACTCGTCTTTCACCTCAAAGCACGGGCACGCCTTGATCCATTCTTCCGGTTCTATTTCCCCGTTTCCGTTGCGGTCGGGCGAGAGGTCGCGATGGCCGCACACGCGGCAGCCGGGGAATTTCTCAAGCAGCAGATTCACCAGTTGCCACAGCGAAGACCATTGAGCCGGTGTCCGCGTGTCCGCCGGGCATCCCCGGCAGTTCAGACCACCTTCGTAGCAGATGCCTATCGACTGAGCGTTGAAACCTCGGGCGTGTGCCCCGATACGGTCAATCGGACGGGTGAGGTGAACTGTGCCATCCTTGCGGATGTAGTAGTGATAGCCCGTGCCGTTGAATCCGCGGCGGCGGTGCATCGTTTCCAAGTCATCCGGGGTGAGCGAACGGTCTTCGCGTGTGGCGGAACAATGGATCACGATTAAGTCAATCTTTCTCATGGTGTAGCTGATATTTCAATTGCTGATTGCTGATTACTGATTGCCGGTTGTTGATTGTTGATTGCCGGTTGCCAGTTGTTGATTGCCGGTTGCCGATTGTTGATTGTCGGTTACCGATAGCTTATGCTGCCGGATCCGGAGTTTCTCCACCGCCGTCATCGGGGTCAGGTGTTTCGCCGCCACCGTCCGGAGTTCCGCCGCCCTCGTTTTTCGTTTTGGGCGCATCGAGATCCAGAAACTCGATTTTTTCTCCGGCACGGGTAGATGTCAGGTTGGGACGGACACTGCTCGAAGGACGGAAGTTGATATTCACAGCCTTGATGTTTTTCATCGTGCACTTGTCCTTCGTGTCCACTCCCAGCGTGGTGGCGGAAAGGCTGAATACACCGAAGTCACGGATATTGACGGATTTGCCGTCGAACAGTGCCGCACGCATCGCTTCTACGAGATTGGTCAGCACACTCTGGATATCGCCCAGCGACAAGGAACTTTTGTCCTTCATGGTGTAAGCGAGTTTATCCAGGTCTACACTCTGTCCCTGCGTCACAAGTTGCGGGTGAAACTTCACCACCCCGTCAACCTTTCTCGGGTCTTTACGACCCATTCTTTTAAATGGTATTGCCATGATAATTTTTTTAAATTAAAAATTGAGAATTAAAAATTAAAAAATAAATGTTACAGATTGCGGTTGCCGCAATGGGTATCGGGAGAGGTGAACGAGCTCTGTTTCTTTCTCTTTCGATACCTCAAAGGTACTATATCACAGTGGGATGAGATGACGTACTTTGTCTCCGTTTGTCTTACTTTGATTCAGTTTCATTTAGAGTGTATTTACTTTAATTCGGATTGATTTTATTTTACTTATACAGTTGGCTTTCCGGGGGATTTTTCGTATATTTGGAATACGATAAAATCAATTTTCCGAAGACATGAAAGCAGAAAAGGAAGAGGCGGCGGAAGAGCCGTTTGTCATACGACCGTATTTGAAGTCGGAGCTGGCACATCTATACAATCCTTATGTACCGTTGGTGTATGCCATGCGGAAAATGAGGGAGTGGATCAGAAATAACAAGGAATTGTATGACGCAATGTATAGCGGCGGCGAAGGTAAGAATGACCACGCTTACAGCGCAAGGCAGGTGAGGCTCATCGTGAAGTATCTGGATGAGCCGTGAATCTTTTTATAGTGGATTTCGATGGGCCATAATGAAAAAAAATCGACTATAATGAAATTCAGATTAGCTATAATGAAATCCGGATTAGCTATAATGATAATCAGATATGCTATAATGAAAAAAAGATTTGCTATAATGAAACCGGGATTAGCGATAGAAGAAAATAAAAGCGGCTATAATGGAATTCCGTTCAACACATAACGTGTTGAGGACAGGCAGGCTGTGGGGGCCTTATAAAGTGATAGGGAACTTCTTATAAAGCACTGGGGGATTCTTATAAAATGCTGTGGAGTTCCTTATAAGTAATGTACGCGAGCGCGGGCGCGATAGATTACTTTATTTATAAAGAAAAAAGCGTGTATTCGAGGGTGAGGTGCTCACCCTCGAATACACGCTTTTTCCATCAAATAAAATATATAAGAGAATAAACAGGATAAGTAAATGAAAGAAACAAGATAAAACGTACCTTTGCGTCTTTTTAAAACTACATTTTTTAACATCGGACAAAAAACACTTAAAATCATGAGAAAAAAGACATTTTTTCCGAAGGCTTCGTTTACCAAAACAAGCAGGCTGTAACGCTCGAAAAAGGAGAGTTCCCCAAAGTATCCCGGTTCATCACACAAACGCTTGATACTGTCAATAATTTGTATACCAACAGGATAGAGGTTAGCCCGCGCGACCGCAAGGAGTTTCTCCTTCCCATTGTCCATCTCTGCTATAACCGTGACTCTCCCTTTAACATTAAAGGCCCCAAGTTCTTCGCAGAGTGGTTGTTTCTGGCTGTTAATTTCAAGAAATCTGATGATTCGGACGAATCATTAAGTGTGGAAGAGATTGATTGTGAGATACAAAGGCTGAAGAGAACGCTTCTTGATGATTGATGGTTAAGAGCCAAATGTTAAAAAACTGCTTTTTGGGTACAAAAAGCAGTTTTTTTATTCTACACAAAAAGCCGTCCTTTGCAGCGTGTTACTATTGGCACAATTTAAATACATATCAACAAGTAAAATGAAAAATATCGTAATAACCACATACAGAGGACTATCACTCGTATCGGGAAGTATAAGTATCCAGCAATTGTTCGAATTTATCCGGGGGAATGTTTATCGCGACAGAATCCGGAGACTTCGGGAAGCTATGGAAGAGGGAGACACCACGAAGGCAGACCGCATGAAGAAGCAACTGCCCTACCACACCATCACGGCTACCTACATAAAGGAAAGACTGGCTTACAGTCTCGACACATATCAGGACATCATCACGCTTGACTGTGACGACATGCCGGCAGAAAAGCTCCCGGAATTCCGCCGACTGGTGAATGACTGTCCCGACACGTTAGGGGATTTCGTCAGCCCCCGCATGCACGGGCTGAAAATCTTCGTCTATCTCACCGGTGAAGAGGCGGAAGCCTTACGCGCCGAACTGAACGCGCTGGGAACTGTCGACTTCCCCACACTCGAACGATACCATCACCGCATGTACGCCCTGGCAAGCGACAAATACGAAAAGCTGCTCAATACGAAAGTGGATACAAGCGGAAGCGACCCGGGACGCGGATTCTTCGTGTCGCATGACCCGGACGCCTTCCTCTCTCCCGAACGGCTGGAAAACGTAAAGCCGCTCACCGTGAAGGTGACACTCCCCACCGAGGAAGAGTGCAAGAACAAGAAACGCAAGACTCCCCGTGAACGCTCCCCGCTCCTTCCCGTGCAGGAGAACGCGTCGCCCATCGACCTGCAAGTGCAGCTCGACTTCCGCAAGGCACTGGAATACACCCGGCGCAAAGAACGTCTTGAGACGGGCAACCGCGACAATTTCTTCTATTGCCTTGGCACTCAGTGTTACCGTCGCCATATCACGGAACAGGAAGCCGTCAGCCTGGCACACAGTCATTTCGGCGACAACCTTCCCGACTTCGACCTCGAACTCCCCCTGCACAATGCCTACCAATACACCTCAAAGACCGACCGGGCGGAAGAAGAAGAGAAGGAACCGAAAATCTGCCAGATAATCAAATTTATGGACGAACACTACGAAATCAGGAGAAACGTAGTGAAAGAGCAAATCGAGTTCCGGAAGAAAACGCCCGCCAGCCCCGAAGCAGGATTGCCGCCTTTCAACGCACTTCGTGTAAAGGATTTCAACACATTCTATGTCAACGCACATACAAAGAATATCAACTGCACGCAAACTGATTTGAAAGCAGTGGTAGACTCGGACTACGCAGAACCGTTCAACCCGTTTGTCCATTATTTCACCTCACGCAAGGCATGGGACGGGAAAACGGACTTCATCGGCCAAATAACGAAAACGGTGAAGGCGGCAGACCAGGCTTTTTTCGAAGACAGTTTCCGCCGGTGGCTCGTGGGAATGGTGGCGTGCGCCATCGACGACGATGCGCAAAACCACATATTGATACTACTCCACGGTGCACAGGGAAAGGGAAAGAGTACCTTTATCCGCCACCTTCTCCCGCCGGAACTTAAGGATTATTATCGCAACGGTATGATCAATCCCGACAACAAAGACCATCTGCTGCAAATGTCGTCTTGCTTGCTCATCAATCTGGATGAATTTGACACGCTCTCCCCCGAGCGTATGCAGAGCTTGAAAAGTCTTATCACACAAGATGTCGTAAACGAGCGCAAGGCCTATGACATCCAGAACTATACGTACATCCGCCGCGCGTCGTTCATTGCCAGTACCAACAACCCTCACTGCCTGCCGGACATCGGTCAGAACAGGCGTATCGCGTTCAACACTCTTCTGGACATAGACTATCACACGCCTGTCAATCATGAGGGGATATACGCACAGGCATACGCGCTCTACCGGCAAGGATTCCAATACTGGTATGAGAACGAGGAGATTACGTTTCTCAACAACCGCAATGAGGCGTTCCGCCAAAAAGACCCGTTAGAGGAAAATCTTTTCTTCTATTTCCGGGCTGCCAGGCCGAACGATATACATGCGCAATGGTTTCCTGCCGCCTACCTGATGTCGGTATTGAGCCTGAACGGGCGCACACAGTCCAACGCGCAGATGAAACAAATGCTGGTCACAGTACTGGAAAATAACCATTTCCACTCACGGAAGACCGACAACAAGGTGACAGAATATTGTGTGGTGGAGTATACGCCCCAAGAACGTACAGAAAACTCGATACGCCCGCAACTGCCGGTTCAGAAGGGGTTGGAGTTGTAATTTTCCCGTAAGACGGCAGTTTTTTACGAAATGGCGGATGAACGGATAAATTAGTGACATCAAGAGTGCCACATTCATCTGTTTTTCCGTATATTTGCTTCAATTATGAATGATGAATAAAGAAAGGAATCGCAATATGCTGAAGCAAATACCATACGGATTGACGGACTTCGGAGCCATTATTAAAGATGGCTTCTATTACGTGGACAAAACCATGTTTATTGAGAAAATAGAGAAGCAGCCCCGTTACCTGTTTCTGATTCGTCCCCGGCGTTTCGGGAAAAGCCTCACGCTGGCTATGCTGGAAGCTTATTATGATGTCCGGTATGCCGACCAGTTCGACGAATTGTTCGGCAATCTGTATATCGGGAAGCATCCTACGCCGATACATAACCAGTTTCTCATCATGAGATTTAATTTCTCTGAGGTGAGCTCGAATATCAATGAGGTGGAAGAATCTTTCCGGTTGCATTGCTGCGGGAAACTCAGACATTTTCTGCAAAAGTACGAGCATATATTGGGAAAGGAAATCTGGGATGTGCTGAACGCGGAGACACTCGAAGAACCGGGAGCATTGCTGTCCGCTATCAATTCGTACGCTACTCTCAAGGGAGATATCAAGATTTATCTCCTGATTGATGAATATGATAATTTTACGAATACTATTCTTTCAACTTACGGCACGGACCTTTACCGGAAAGCGACGCATGGCGAAGGATATATCCGGAGATTCTTTAATGTAATCAAAGCTGCCACGACGGGAATGGGTTCTGCCGTCAACCGTTTGTTCATCACGGGAGTAAGCCCGGTGACGATGGACGACGTGACTAGCGGATTCAACATCGGCACGAATATCACTACCGACCCTTGGTTTAACGACCTTGTAGGTTTCAGCGAGAAGGAACTACGCGAGATGCTGACGTATTACACAGAGCAAGGGGCTTTGCCTTTGTCGGTAGATGACGCGGTAACTATGATGAAACCCAATTATGACAATTATTGCTTTAGCAGAAACAAATTGGCGGATTGCATGTTCAACTCGGACATGGTGCTCTACTGTATGAAGTCATTGATATTGCACGGAGTTAAGCCGGACGAGATTGTGGACCCCAATATCCGTACGGACTTTAACAAGCTGGCCTATCTCGTCCGCCTTGACCACGGACTGGGAGAAAATTTCTCCGTCATCAAGGAGATTGCGGAAAAGGGAGAGATAGTGACTGATATCGTCACTCATTTCTCTGCATTGGAAATGACGGACGTGAGCAACTTCAAATCCCTGCTGTTCTATTTCGGACTGCTTTCCATCAAAGGGGTGGATATGATGGGACGCCCTATCCTGCACGTTCCCAATCTGGTGGTTCGCGAACAGCTATTCAATTTTCTGATTCAGGGATATGCCCGCCATGATGTCTTCAAGCTCGACGTGAACCGGCTGTTCTCCTTGTTTGAGAATATGTCTTTCAAGGGAGATTGGAAGCCATTGTTCGAATTTGTTGCCGGAGCTATCCGCGAGCAGAGCCGCATCCGCGAGTATATAGAAGGAGAAGCACATATCAAGGGTTTTCTTCTCGCCTATCTGAGTATGTTCCGCTATTATCAACTGTATCCGGAATATGAGATGAACAAAGGGTTTGCCGATTTCTTCTTTAAACCCAGTCCGGCAGTACCCGTAATGCCGCCGTACACTTATCTGCTGGAAGTGAAGTATGCGAAAGCCGGTGCGTCGGAAAAGGAGATTAGGATGCTTGCCGATGATGCGCGGGAGCAGTTGATTCGTTATAGTGGGGATGAATGCGTGGCGGAAGCTCGGGAGAAAGGGGGGCTGAAACTGATAACTGTTGTATGGCGCAGTTGGGAATTGGCGCTGGCGGAAGAAGTAGAGGTATAGGGAGCCTTAATCACACGAGAGGTATAAGAAGACTTAATCACTTGAGAAGTATAGAGAAACTTATCACATGAGAAGTATAGGGAAACTTATCACATGAAATGTGTGAGTGGGGCTTATCAATAAAAATCAGACACGGATTGCTAAATAAAAAATTAGGCGCGGATTACGCGGATTTCACGGTTTTTGTTAATCAAAAATGATTAGTTATCGTGTTATCCGCGTAATCCGCGCCTTAGTTTTATGGCTATGGCTAAGCGTTAGCGTGATTATTTGTCACCGTACATCTTCGCTCTCAGTTCCTTGATATGGTCTGACGTGATATATTCGTCATATTCCATCATCTTGTCGATGATGCCGTTCGGAGTCAGTTCGATGATGCGGTTGGCAACGGTCTGGATGAATTCGTGGTCATGGGAAGAGAAGAGGATATTTCCCTTGTACGTCTTCAAGTTGTTGTTGAATGCCTGGATAGATTCCAAGTCCAAGTGGTTGGTAGGAGTATCCAGAATCAGACAGTTGGCGTTGCGGAGCTGCATGCGGGCAATCATACAACGCATCTTCTCTCCACCGGAGAGTACGCTGACTTTCTTCAGCACTTCTTCGCCGGAGAACAGCATACGGCCGAGGAAGCCTTTCATATATACTTCGTTGCCTTCGCCGAACTGGCTGAGCCAGTCTACGAGGTTGAGGTCGGTGTTGAAGAAGTCGGTGTTGTCCAACGGCAGGTAGGCGGTGGTGATAGTCACGCCCCAGTTGAAGGTTCCCGCATCCGGCTTTATGTTTCCGTTGATGATTTCGAAGAAGGCAGTCATGGCACGCGGGTTGCGTGAAAGGAATACTATTTTGTCGCCTTTCTCTACGTTGAAATTCACGTCGTTGAAGAGCACTACGCCTTCTTCCGTCTTCTTGCTCAGTCCGGAGACTTCCAGAATCTGGTTGCCCGGTTCGCGTTCGGGAGTGAAGATGATGCCCGGATATTTGCGTGAAGAGGGTTTGATTTCTTCTACGTTCAGTTTCTCCAACATCTTCTTGCGGCTTGTGGTCTGCTTGCTCTTCGCTACGTTGGCGCTGAATCGGCGGATGAACTCTTCCAGTTCTTTCTTCTTCTCTTCAGCCTTCGCCTTCTGGTTCTGCTGCTGGCGGAGTGCCAACTGGCTTGATTCGTACCAGAAGCTATAGTTACCGGCAAACATGTTGATTTTTCCGTAGTCGATGTCTACCGTATGCGTACACACGGAGTCGAGGAAGTGACGGTCGTGGCTTACTACGAGCACCGTGTGTTCGAAGTTGGAGAGATATTCTTCCAGCCAGGTCACAGTTTCCATATCGAGGTCATTGGTAGGCTCGTCCAGCAGCAGGTTGTCCGGGTTTCCGTACAAGGCTTGCGCCAACATCACACGAACTTTTTCCTTACCGCTCAGTTCACCCATCAATGTGTAATGCTTGTCTTCCTTAATGCCCAGTCCGCTCAACAGCATGGCTGCGTCACTTTCCGCATTCCATCCGTCCAGCTCGGCAAATCTTTCTTCGAGTTCGGATACTTTCAGTCCGTCTTCGTCCGTGAAATCTTCTTTGGCATACAATACTTCGCGTTGTTTCATTATGTCCCACAACACGGTATGCCCCATCATTACGGTATCCATCACGGTAAAGGCGTCCCACTTGAAGTGGTCCTGGCTCAATACGGAGAGGCGTTCGCCCGGTCCCAGGGCAATCGAACCGGTAGTGGGGTCCAAATCCCCGTATATCGTACGAAGGAATGTAGATTTTCCCGCACCGTTCGCACCGATAATACCATAACAATTACCACTCGTAAACTTCAGGTTTACGTCATTAAACAACACTCTTTTACCAAACTGTACCGAAACATTCGAAACTGTAATCATCTTACCTTTTTCTATTTAACTTTAAACTTTTTCGCTTTGAAGCCGCAAAGGTAGGCAATTAAAATGAATTATGAGCTATCCGGTATGTGCCAATCTGACATAAAAGTGTTACCTTTGCAGCGTTTTTGGCAAAAACGCCAACTTGGCAAAGTTTTTGCTTGGGAAATTGATATTACGAATAAAAATAAAAAAAGATATGAATCCGAAAGAAAAAAAGGTGAAGGAAGAAGAGATGAATGTGGAAGACATTCTGAACAATGGTGCGGAAGACCAGCCGCAGAACGAACAGGCTGAGGACGCGGCTCCGCTGACGCACGAGGAAGAGCTCGCGCAGGAGTTGGGAAAGGCTCAGGAGACGATTGAGGAGCAGAAAGACAAGTATCTGCGCCTGTCTGCCGAGTTCGACAATTACCGCAAACGCACCATGAAGGAGAAAGCCGAGCTGATTCTGAACGGTGGCGAAAAGAGCCTGAGCAGTATTCTTCCGGTAGTGGATGACTTCGAACGTGCCATCAAGACGATGGAGACGGCAACGGATGTGAATGCCGTGAAAGAGGGCATCGAGCTGATTTACAATAAGTTTCTGGCTGTGTTGGCACAAAACGGGGTGAAGGTCATCGAGACGAAAGACCAGCCGTTGGATACGGATTATCACGAAGCCATCGCAGTAATCCCTGCGCCGTCGGAAGCACAGAAGGGCAAGATTCTGGATTGTGTGCAGACGGGATATACATTGAACGACAAGGTGTTGCGGCACGCTAAAGTAGTGGTAGGGGAATAAGATTAATTTGTAATTGACAAAGAAGCATGGCAGAAAAAAGAGATTATTACGAAATACTGGAAGTGACGAAGACCGCCACAGTAGAAGAAATTAAAAAGGCTTACCGCAAAAAGGCGATTCAGTATCACCCTGACAAGAATCCGGGGGATAAAGAAGCGGAAGAGAAGTTCAAGGAAGCGGCCGAGGCTTATGATGTGTTGAGTAATCCGGATAAGCGTTCGCGGTATGACCAGTTCGGTCATGCGGGTGTGAGCGGTGCGGCAGGCAATGGCGGGCCGTTCGGCGGTTTCGGTGGCGAAGGTATGTCGATGGATGATATTTTCTCTATGTTCGGCGATATTTTCGGTGGTCGTGGCGGTGGCTTCGGCGGCGGATTCAGCGGTTTTGGCGGATTCGGTGGCGGTGGCGGCGGTTCACAACAGCGCCGGTATCGCGGTAGTGACCTTCGCGTGAAAGTGAAACTGACTTTGAAGGAAATCTCCGAAGGGGTGGAAAAGAAGTTCAAACTCAAGAAATATGTGCCGTGTGACCAGTGTCATGGTTCGGGTGCCGAGGGTGACGGCGGTTCGGAGACGTGTCCTACTTGTAAGGGTAGCGGCTCGGTGATTCGCAACCAGCAGACGATTCTGGGCACTATGCAGACGCGTGTCACTTGTTCTACTTGTAACGGTGAAGGTAAGATTATCAAGAACAAGTGTAAGAAGTGCGGTGGCGACGGAATCATTTACGGTGAAGAAGTGGTGACGGTGCAAATCCCTGCCGGAGTGGCAGAGGGTATGCAGCTCGCTATGGGTGGCAAGGGTAATGCCGGAAAACATAATGGCGTGCCGGGCGATTTGCTGATACTTGTAGAGGAAGAACCGCATCAGGACTTGATTCGCGATGAGAATGACTTGATTTACAATTTGTTGTTGAGTTTCCCGACGGCTGCGTTGGGCGGCGCTGTGGAGATTCCGACGATTGACGGTAAGGTGAAAGTGAAGATTGATTCGGGTACTCAGCCGGGGAAAGTGCTTCGCCTTCGTGGAAAGGGGTTGCCGAACGTGAATGGATATGGAACGGGGGATTTGCTCGTGAATATCAGTATTTATGTGCCGGAAGCTCTTAACAAAGAAGAGAAAGCTACGCTGGAGAAAATGGATGCTTCGGATAACTTCAAGCCGAGCACTTCGGTGAAGGAGAAGATTTTCAAGAAGTTCAAGAGCTTCTTCGATTGATTTTTTGCTGTTATATATAGATAAAAGGTATAAGTGAGCTGTAATTTTTTTTGCGGCTCACTTATACTTTATATAAGGTAAGGTGAAATGGAAATGACTGGATGAATTAAATAATTTGAAGATATGGCAGAGCCTTTTAAGAACATGTACAATGAGCAGTTTTTCGATAGATTTACGAAAGACTTGAAACTTGTTATCAACGATTTTGACGCCCGCGGGTTTGTGGCCCGGATAATGGATGATGAATGGGAAAAAAGAGAATTAAAACAACGTTGCAGACATATTACGGCTGTTCTGAAAGAGTTTTTGCCGGCTGATTACAAAGATGCAATCGCCAAAATACTCGAACTGTTGGATTATGTAAAAAGTACGTATCCTGACTTCTCGGTCATAGACGATGAGAAGTTCGGGCTGACACTGGAATATGGGGCGATTCTGGATAATTATGTCGAACAATATGGGTTGGACGACTACGAAACTTCTGTCAGGGCGATTGAGAATATCACTCAGTTCACCAGTTGCGAGTTTGCTGTCCATCCTTTTATTATTAAATATCCGGACGAGATGATGAAGCAAATGCTGGTCTGGTCCAAGCACGAACATTGGGGAGTGAGACGGCTTGCGTCAGAGGGTTGCCGCCCGCGCCTTCCCTGGGCAATGGCGTTGCCGAACTTGAAAGAGAATCCTGCGCCAATCATTCCTATTCTGGAAAATCTCAAAAATGACCCGTCTAGGTTTGTACGATTGAGCGTTGCCAATAATCTGAATGATATTGCGAAAGATAATCCCGAAACGGTGATTGACTTGGTGAAAAAATGGCGGGGAGAGTCGAAAGAGGTGGATTGGATTATTAAACACGGCTGTCGGACTCTCTTGAAACAGGGTAATCCGGAAATGATGGAGCTGTTCGGCTTTGACTCTGTTATAGAAAATATCAGTATTGATAATTTCCAAATCCCAACGCCCAAAGTGAAAGTCGGAGATTCGTTGGAGTTTAGTTTTAAGCTGCTGAATCATAATGATAAAAAGGTCAGGATACGACTTGAATATGGCATCTATTACCAAAAAGCGAATGGAACGTTGACGAAAAAAGTGCATAAAATCAGCGAAAAAGAATATGCCGGAGATTCTGTTACACAAATAACCAGAAAACACTCTTTTCGGGTAGTGACAACGAGGAAGTTTCATCTCGGACTTCATCAAATCGCTGTAATAATCAACGGAAATGAGTTTGAAAAGTATAGTTTCGAATTGGTGGATTGAATCAGATGAGGTATAATGATTCTTCAAAGGTATCATAAATAAGTCTCAATTCATTTGCAGATACAATATTAAGTACTTATATTTGTACTTATCAAAAGGAAGATTATGAGAACAACCAATTATTCAGAACTAAGAAATAACCTCAAGAGTTATCTCGATGCGGTTATCAATGACAGTGAACCATTAATCGTTCATCGTTCAGGAAACGAAAGTGTAGTCGTTATTTCTTTGGAAGAATACAATTCTATCAAAGAGACTGAATACATCATGAAATCCCCCGCCATGATGGATATCATCAGAAAGGGAGACGATGAAATAAAAAATGGCGGCGGTACTTCGGTTGATATTGAAAATCTATGGAAATAAAACTTCTTGAACAGGCTAGAATAGACCTTGAGTACTGGAAAAAGACTGGGAACAAAGTCATTATGAATAAAATAACGGCTTTGCTCAGAGATATTTCAGAGCATCCATATACCGGTATAGGTAAACCGGAACCGCTAAAATATGAACTTGCGGGCAAATGGTCAAGACGTATTAACTCAGAACATCGAATCATCTATTCCGTACATGAAGATACGATTGAAATATATGTATTTTCTATGAGATATCACTATATGAAGAAATAAAAGGGAGTGACTCTCCCCTATAAATAATAAAACGCCCCATGAATGTTTGGTAACACATGGGGCGTTTACTATAAATTTCACTTAGTATCCCGGATTCTGCTTCAAATTCGTATTCATTACCCGTATCTTCTCCGGGATAGGAAACACGGTTGTATAGCCGCTTGCTTCATCCGGTAATTGCGGACGGCTGCTGTACGCTCTTGTAAACTTTCCGAAGCGAATCAGGTCTTGACGTCTCCAACCTTCCCAGGCCAGTTCAAGCTGACGTTCGGCAAGTATGTTTTCTAAAGTGGCGGAACGGGGAGCGGCGTTCACACGATTACGGACTTCGTTCAGTTCATTATCGCCGTTTTCACCGTTTCGTACTTTTGCTTCGCTCTTCATCAGTAAGGCATCGGCGTAGCGGAAGAGGACGATGTCGTTTTCCATCAGTTTACCGTCTTTGGTGGCGGTCGGGTCTACTTCGTACTTTTTCATGCGGGCGCCTGCCGTTTGTTCATAAGGGGTGTCGGTGATGTCCAGTTTTACGTCCCAGGGAAGATATTCCAGGACAGTGCCGTCGTCCAGTTTGATAACGTTTCCTTTGAGGTCACGCACGATGCCGGCGAAGTAACAGATGTCGAAGCGGGGGTCTTGGGTTGACTTCTCGTATTCGAAGGTTTCGAGGGCTTCAATCGTTGCGCTAGGACCGTTCTCGCCGCTTAAGCCGTAGGCTTTGGCGTGGTTATAGTGGCGGGAACGGAAAAGGTATTGCATTTGATTGGTGTATAAGGTTTTGTTCATCGGGATGGTGAAGATGTTCTCTATCGACGGTTCGTTGAAGACGGAGAAGTTTGTTTCGTATTTCGGTTCCAGTTTATAGCCGAGGGATTTTAGTTGGTCGCAGTAGTAGATGGTTGTTTCCCAGGCGTTGAGCTCGGTGCCGTTTACGGTGAATTTGATGTTCTTTCCGTCCGGGCGTTGGGTGTCCGTCCAGTCGTTGTCGGTGTAGACTTCGGCGTTCAGGGCTAGTTTGGCTAACAGGAAAGTGACTACGGGACGGGTGATACGACCGTAATAAGGGCCGGATTGGTTGCTGTGCACGTCACTGAGTAAAGGCTCGGCTTCCTGCAATTCGCGGAAGATAAATTCAAAGACGGTTTTGCGGTCGCTTTGGAGTACGTCTTTCATGGCTACGGAAGAAGATTGCACCAAGGGGATGCGGGCGAATAAGTCCATTAGGTAGTAATAGTACATGGCACGCATGGCTTGCACTTCGGCACGGTAGGCGGGGAGTTCCGCGTCGGAGTGGGTTTCGCTGAATTTATCTATTATTTCTAGTGATTTGTTGCTGAGCATTACGACTTTGTAGAGGTATTCCCAGGTGGCTTGGATGGCGTCATTTTCGATTCCCCAGTCATGCAGGTAGAGCCCTTGCCAGAAGCCGCCGTCGTACCAGTCGCCGCCACGTGTAGGGATGATGGCTTCGTCGGTGGTGAAGGTGTTCAGGTCGTAGACTCCCCTACCCGTTCCTTGCAGGCCTTGGCTGTCGCTGTAACCGCCGACGTAGGTGTAGAGTGAGGCTACGGCGTTGAGATATACGTCGGACAGTTTGTTGTAAACATCACCGGCGGGAAGTTTGTCCTTTGGATTTTCTTCCAGAAATTTATCGCACGAAAAGAGAGTCATACACATGATAAGAATAAGTCCTGTTATTCTTGTAAGTCCTGTTATTCTTGTTATTAACGGCTGTTTCATCCTCTTTGAGCATTGTTCTATTTCTTTTGAGCATTGTTCTATCTTCTTTGAGCATTGTTCCATCTTCTTTGAGCGTTGTTCCGTTACTTCGGAAAATTGCTCTATATTTTTCAACTGTTTTTTCATCATGTCGTCCTCTGTTTTTAGAAGTTAATACTTAGTCCCAGTATGTAGGTACGGGCTAACGGGTAGCCGCGTTTGTCGTCCACGCCTAAAGTTGAGTTTACGGTGGAGCTGTTAATCATGGGCGAGAGTCCCGAATAGCCGGAGATGGTCGCCAAGTTGTTGACGGTGAACGCCAGGCGCAGGGAACGGACGTACTTTTTGAGTTTCTGCACTTTCTCTATGGGGACGTTCCAGCCTAGGGTCACGTAGTCGAAGTTGACGTAATCCCCCTTTTCCAGCCAGTAGTCCGTGGCGGTCTGGTCTTTTATGTTCTGCTTCGGGGCTGCTTTCATGACGTTGTAGTCGGGGAAGATATTCATGTTCATGTAAGTCAGAGAAGTTCCGTTGTAGATTTTGTGACCGAAGGCTCCGTTAATCTGGACGGAGAGGTCGAAGCGTTTGTAACGGAAACTGATGTTGGAACCAAGAATCGTTTTCGGGACGGCTTGCCCGGCTACGTAACGGTCTTCGCCGTCTTCAAGGCTGACACCGCCGCCGTTTAAATCAGCGATGCCGTAGGTGTATCCGCCGTTGCCGTCGGATTCCAGTCCTGTGCTATGGGGAAGGTAGAAGACGCCTAGCGGTTGGCCTACCATTTGGTAGACGATGTGGTTGTATCCGCCGTGGAAGCCGGCGCCGTCAAGACTGGCAAGACTTTTGTATTCGGGGGCGGAAATCATTTCGCCGTTGTACATACCGCTCAGGGAGAGCAGTTTGTTGCGTTGGAAGGTGATGTTGGCGTTGATGTTCAGTTCCATGTCCCGGGTTTTCAGAGGGGTGATGCCGATAGCGATTTCAGTACCCCAGTTGCGCATGGAGCCGATGTTCGCCAACAGGGTGTTGTAGGTGAATGGCGGCACGCTGACATTGTAGAGGTAGAGCATATCGGTGGTGCGGGAGTTGTAATAGTTGGCGGAGAGCAGCAGGCGGTTGCCGAACAGGGCTACGTCGATGCCGGTGTTGAAGGTATGCTTTACTTCCCATTTCAAGTCGGGGTTGGTGTTCCGCAAGTCGCCCAGGGAGACGATGGCGGAGTTTCCTACGGGAACGACACCGTTCGGTTTGACGAGGTTCAGCGTTGTGTAGGAGTCTATTCCGCTTTGGTTACCTGCAAGGCCGTAGCCGATACGGAATTTCAGATTGTCTACCATAGGGAGCTGTTTCATGAATTTCTCTTCACTAATCACCCAGGCGGCGGATGCGGAAGGGAAAAATCCCCATTTATTGTTAGCGCCGAATTTTGAGGATGCGTCGGTACGGGCGTTGAGGGTGAGTATGTAACGGTCGGCGTAGGTGTAGTTGAAGCGTCCCATGAAGGAAGCAAGGCGGGGTTGCTCGTAGTAGGAGTTTGTACCTTCCCACAGGCGGAGCGCGCCTGCTTGCAAGTTATTGTAGCCGAATTTGTCGGTGCTGAAGTTGGTTACTGTGGTGTAGTATCCGGTATAGGTTTCTTTCTGGAGTTCGGCGAGGGCGAGGGCGTCGAAGAAATGTTTCTTCCAGTGCTTCTTGTAGGTCAGCATCATATTGCCTAACAGGGATTCACGTTTTTTAGTTCCTTTGTAGGCTTGCCCGTTTGCCCAGACGGATGTGGGGAGATATTGGGAGTTTTCGACGATGTTGTAGGTGTAGGCGCCGAAGAGTGTGAGTTTCAGTTCCTTCATCAAGTTGAATGTCAGGCGGGCGTGGGTGCTGATATGCGAGGTGGCGTCGTCGTCCTGCACTTCCATCCATGCCAGTGGATTGGTGATTTGACTGGCGGTGGTGATGCCGTCCCAAGAGTTGGTGACGGGGTCTTTATGGTTGGGATAAGTTGGGTTGAAGGTGGCTGCCGAGTAGAATGTCTTCTGATAATCTACCAGGTTATGGTTCTTGAGGATGGAGCCGAACATTCCCAGTTCGCAGTTTAAGAAACCGTCGAACATACGCTGGTTCATGTTCATGTTGGAAGTGAAGTTCTTCATGTCTTCGTTCAAGATAACTCCCTGGCGGTCCATGAAACCGAGGGAGACACGATAGTTGGACTCACTGGAACCGCCGTAGAAAGCGATGTGGTGGTTCTGCTGCAAGCCGGTTTGTTCGATTTCTTTTTGGAAGTTGGTGTTGTAGCCTTTGTCGAGGATGGAGATACCACGTTCCGAGGCAACTTGGCGGAATTCGTTGCCGGAGAGCATTTTCAAGTTTTTGTAGACGGTGGAGATGCCGAAGCTGCCATTGTAGGCTACTTGCGTCTTGCCTTGCATCCCTTTTTTCGTGGTGACTTCTATGACACCGGAAGCACCGCGCGAGCCGTACTGGGCGGTTTCGGAAGCGTCTTTCAAGATGGTGAAGCTTTCGATGTCAGTGGGGTAAATAGAGGTCAGCATGCTGAGGTCGCCGAATACTCCGTCGACGATAATCAGCGGGTCATTGCCACTGGTGAGAGAGGTCGTTCCCCGCAGGCGAACAGCGTCGAGGGCGGCAGGCCCGTTACTTCCCCGTTGGATGGTCAGACCGGGGACACGGCCGCGAATCGCTTCCAAAGGATTCGTTATCTGGTCTTTGTTCATCTGTCTTTCCGTGATTTTCTCTACGGAGCCGGAGATAGTTTTCAGACTTCCGGTGGCGTATCCTACCGTGATTAGGGAATCTATGGGAACAGTTACAGGAATCTTCTGCGCAAACAAGCTGCTGCAAGAGGTTATCAGAAGAAGACCGAGAAAAGTTAGTTTACCGTGTCGTCGTACCATGCTGATTAGTTTTTTAAGGTAATATTACAAATATAACAAAAAAAGAGGGAATCTGGTTGAGTAGATTCCCTCTTTTATTCATATATAGTATGAAATTAGGCACGGATTACACGGATTTCACTGTTGTTATATAATACCGATATTCAGATAAATCGTGAAAACTGTGAAAATCGTGAAAACTGTGAAAACCGTGTAATCTGTGTAATCCGTGCCTGAATATCTATTTCACGATTATCTCATCGGTAAATATCCAGCCACCGAACTCTTTTCCGGCTTGTGCCTGATAGCGTACATATCTTCCTTGCGCATTTCCTTCCCAAGAGATGTCCGTGAATTTAATAGGGACTTCTTTGGTTACTTCAAAGGTTTGATGTTTCAACTCGGTGAAGTTGGTTCCGTCATCGGAAATAGAAATCGTGACAGATGCGGGCAGGAATACTTCCGCGCCTACTACTTGCATAAAGGTAGCGATAATGGAGTGGACGGAAACGTCGGCTTCCATGTCAATGGTTACGTCCAGGCGGTTCTTTGAAATAAAACCTTGCCATGCACCGTCACCGTATGTCCAGTCACCGCGTATGCCGTCCGTCAATGTCACGTCGCCTTTCGCCGCATAAGAAGAGTTGTACGGAGCGTTATAAGTCACTTTTTTCCCTAATGCCAAATGCGTAACGGGACAGGTAGATTCCGGGCGACTACCGATTTCGTTTTTAAGGTCGAAAGGATGGTAGCCTTTTGCCTGCAAATCCGATACGGCTTTCAAAGCACGGGCATGGAAGTCCGGCCATGATTTACGTTCGGGAGCCGACCAGGCAACTTCCGCCAACGCCAATGTGCGGGGATATAACATATACTCTACATGTTCGGGAGTCGGAACATATTCTGTAAAAAGGTTAACTTGTGCGCCATACACAAGTTTCGCCTGTTCCGCTGACAATGAAGCGGCAACCGGATTGTAAGCATAGACCTTTTTCAGAGGCAGGTATCCGCCGATGGCTTCCGGCTGGGAGTACGGGGCATCCTGATAACTGTCCAGATAGCAGTGGCTTCCCGGCGTCATGACAGCCCGATGACCGGAAGTAACAGCAGCAATGCCGCCTTCTTCGCCACGCCATGACATGACTGTCGCATTAGGAGCCAGACCGCCTTTAAGTATCTCGTCCCAGCCCAGCAAACGACGGCCGCGGGCGTTCAGAAACTTTTCTATCCGGTGAATCAGGTAGCTTTGCAGTTCGTCTACGTGAGAGAGGTGCTCGTCCTTCATTCTCTTCTGACATTTCGGGCAGGTTTTCCATGCTGCCATACCGGCTTCGTCACCGCCTATATGAATGTATTCGGAAGGGAAAAGTTCGAGGACTTCGGTCAGTACATTTTCAAGGAAAGTGAATGTCTCTTCGTTGCCGACACAGAAGTCCGCATTCTTATAGGGTTCACCCGCACAAGAGAGTTGCGGATAAGCTGCCAGTACTTCTTCCGAGTGGGCAGGCATTTCAATCTCCGGAATAACCGTGATAAAATGCTGACGGGCATATTCTACGATTTCACGGATATCATCCTGGGTATAGTAACCGCCGGAAGCTCCGGGTTCGTCGAAACGGACGTATTTGCGGTCGCCATTCCACCATTTTTTCCAGTTGGCATCGGTACGCCAGGCTGCAAATTCTGTCAGCAGAGGGTATTTCTTGATTTCAATCCGCCAGCCTGCCGCATCCGTGAGGTGCAGATGCAGACGGTTGATTTTATAGAATGCCAGTGCGTCTATCTGTTTCTTCACAAATTCCTTGGTGAAGAAGTGGCGGGATACGTCGAGCATCAATCCGCGATAAGCGAAACGGGGCGTGTCCTGCACTTCAACGGCAGAAACGGTGATGACGCCCGCGCCCGAAGAAACCGATAGCTGCAAGAGTGTCTGAATCCCGTAGAAGAGTCCGGCTCCCGAAGTTGCTTGAATCTGGATTCGCTCCGGTGTGACGGACAGCGTATAACTTTCAGGAGTGGGCAACTGTCCGCTCTTTTCCGTTATCAATAGAGAAAGTACATTCTGCGTATCTTTCTTTTTCCCTTTCTTGAGATGAACCGGCAATGCTTGCAGGCAATTCTCCAGAAGCTGCGCTTCTCCACCTTGTAGGTTTGTATAAAGTTTTGTTTTCTCTGACAGTAAAAAAGAGCCCGTCCCCTGCTCCATTTTCAACGGGACAGGAATGACGGACTGTGCTTTGAGGGAATGTGCGGTCAAGCACATTCCCAATACCCATAAGAAAAGACAAACTTTAGCGTATCTATTTCTTATATTCATTAATCTATCGTGATTTCGTCTACAAACAAGAATGCCGGATTATCTTTGCCACCATGCCATGCTGGTATTTTACTTTCAGACAGGGCAACCACTTTCACGTATTGAGTTTTTACCGGGCTGAATGACAGTTTATGTTCGTAGATACCATTCTTATCGCTTTCTTTCATAGCAGGATACTCCTCGGAAGCGACTTTGGTAAAGTTCTTGCCATCGTCCGAAACTTCTACGGAGAGTCCTCTCGCGTCAAACACCCAGTCGCCCTTCTCCACGCAAGTAGAAATAGCAACGCTCGAAATCTCGGTGGGCTGCTGAAGGTCGATAGTCATATCCATATCGTTCTTGTAGAATGCAATCCAACGACCGGTCTTGTAATTGCCGTTTCCTTTCAAGCCGTCTACCAGTGTAGATTCGCCTTTGAACATGTATTGCTTATTGACAGGTTGGTTGGCTACAATCGGCTTCATGCTGGATTTGCTGAAATTAATCTTTTCAGAAACCACACGGCTGTTTCCGGTAGGACGGACAGCAATGGCAGAGAAGGTTACATTCTCCTTGATTTTCAGCGGGCTTTCATAAAGCGGAGAAGCGGCGGTAGGTTCCGTGCCGTCCAAAGTGTAGTGGATAGGCGCATTGTCGATGGTAGACAAGGTGATGTCCAGCGTACCGTCTGCCGGGTTCGGAGTGTATTCGGCAGTAACGTTGAATACATGTTTACCATAATTGTATCCTTCCGCATCGTACCACTTAATCAAGCGCGGCAGACGGGACAGGAAGTCTTCATAATTCTTCTTTTCGGGAGCCGACCACTGGATTTCGGACAAGGCAGCCCAACGGGGTAATACCATATACTGGGCATGAGAGAAAGTAGGAATGTATTCAGTCCAGAGGTTAGCCTGCACGCCTTTGATATATTTCTGTT
This sequence comes from Bacteroides faecium, assembly GCF_012113595.1. Classification (NCBI taxonomy): domain Bacteria; kingdom Pseudomonadati; phylum Bacteroidota; class Bacteroidia; order Bacteroidales; family Bacteroidaceae; genus Bacteroides; species Bacteroides faecium. The sequence goes on along the minus strand of NZ_CP050831.1, from coordinate 4,463,545 downwards.
CTTCCGGAGTGAGGGAAGCCGGCATCGGCTCGTAGCTATACACTCTTTCAAGAGGCAGGTAACCACCAATACCGAGAGGTTCGTTCTCCGTGTCTTTTGTCTGGTAGTAGTCGAAATACAGGTAAGTGTTCGGTGTCATGATAACATCATGTTTCTGTTTTGCCGCTTCGATACCACCGCTCTCGCCACGCCATGACATGACAGTCGCGTTCGGTGCAAGCCCGCCTTCGAGGATTTCATCCCAACCGATAATCTGACGTCCGTGGTCGTTGAGGAATTTTTCGATATGGTTGATTACAAAGCTCTGCAAACGTTCTTCCTTGCTATGCTTACCATCCGATTTCAAGCCCAGCGCCTTGATACGTGCCTGGCATTTCGGACATTTCTCCCAACGTACTTTCGGACATTCGTCACCGCCTACATGGATATATTCCGACGGGAAGATTTCAATCAGTTCGGCATATACGTCTTCGAGGAATTTCAATACCTGGTCGTTTCCGGCACAGAGCACGTCTTCGGATACACCCCATTGTCTCCATACTTCGTACGGGCCACCTGTACATCCGAGTTCCGGATAAGCGGCAAGAGCAGCCTGCATATGTCCCGGCAGGTCGATTTCGGGGATAACCGTGATATAACGTTCGGCAGCATAAGCTACTATGTCTTTCGCCTGTTCCTGAGTGTAGAAACCGCCGTAAGGTTTGCCGTCATATTCACCGGAGTTGCGTCCGATAACTGTCTCCGTTCTCTTGGAACCGATTTCCGTCAGTTTCGGGTATTTCTTGATTTCCAAACGCCAGCCCTGGTCTTCAGTAATATGCCAGTGGAAACGGTTCATATTGTGCAAAGCCATCATGTCGATATATGTCTTCACTTCATCTACGGTAAAGAAATGGCGGCTGGTGTCGAAATGCGCGCCACGATAAGAGAAACGGGGAGCATCCTTTATCTCTACTGCCGGCAAGGATATATCCGCACCCACTGCAACGGGCAAGGATTTGCGCAAAGACTGGATTCCGTAGAATACTCCGGCTTCCGTAGGACCGGTGATAGTGATTCCGTCACCTGCTACTTTCAACTGGTAGGATTCGGGATTTTCGGCTTCCGCTCCCAATGCCAGTACAATAGCGTTCTTGCCTTCTGTTCCGGCTTCGATGGCAAAGTCTTTTCCGGTAGCTGTTTTCAGATAGTCTGCCAGAAACTTTGCGTTGCGTTGCATCTTTTCGTTACCTTCCGGATAAAGGATTTTCACTCCGCTCTTCAAGATGAAGGGACTTCCCTGAGCTGTAACGATTTCCTGCGGCAAGGGGATGATTTGGTAATCAGCTTCTTGTTGCGCGGATTGGCACGAAGCAAAAAGTCCCGCCACTGCCAGGCATCCGGTTAGTTTTAAAAGTTGTTTCATAAACTAAAAAATTAGGTGTTAAGTTACTAATAGATATTTAATTATAGGTTTCACGAATATGTTTGAGTCTCAATGACAACTCTTCCCCTTTCTTTATTTGGGGAGAAGTGATGACGACCGTTTTACGCTCTCCGGGCAGAAGGTCGAAGAAGTTGTCGCTGAAACGGGCACCCTGCAAAGGTACTTCGATAAAGACATCTTTTGCCAGAGCGGGAGAAAGAAGTGTCAGTTCGCATTTGCCGTCTGTCTGCTTCATCTTGCAGGTGATGGTCGTTTCGGGCAGGAGCAGGTCTTTGGTCTTCTCGAAGAAGTAGACTGTTTCGGCTACCGTATGACCGGCTTTGTCTTTCAAGGTCAGTTGCATGAAGCAATGGCGGAGTGCTTCCGAAAGCCGTTTTTCCACAGAAGATTGAGACGTTTCCGAGGATTTACGCTCTATTAAAGAGAGCAAATCGCCGGGCTTCGCCTTGTACACGCATTGGGAAGTATTTGCCGGAATCGACAAGGATTTCAGTTGTATCGGCTTTCCTGCCTTTTTCCCTTCAAAATCTGTTATCTTCATTTCCAATGTCATCTTCTCCATCGTATCGAGACGGTCTGAAAGAAGATAAACGCACAGGCTGTCATTCTGCCGGATGGGGTTGATATGGATAGGGGCGAAAGCTCGTTTCGCCTGATAATGCAGGGCTTTCCAGTTGCCGTAATAGTCGATGCCCGACCAGGAGACAACAGGCCAACTGTCGTTCAATTGCCAGTATAATGTACCCATGCAATAGGGGCGGTTGCGACGATGGGCTTCCAGTCCGTGGCGCATGCCTTGTCCTTGCAATACAAGTCCGACGTAGACGAAGTCCTCAAATTTCTCAGGTACGATATAATCGCGTTCCATATAGGTACGAATCAAAGCATTGCCGATGCTGCTCTTCTGATGGGAGTTCATCACTTCCGATTCGATTTGGTAATCTTCGGGGGATGCGAATGTGGCAATGGTTTTCATTTCGGGGAAGGACTGGAAACCGAATTCGCTCATGAAACGCGGCAAATCGGTGTCTAAGGATTCAAAGGGTTTCTTTCCATACCAGACGCCCCAGTTGTGGCTATCCCCTATTCCCCATGATTCGGGACGTCCCCAGTTGGCGAGATAGGGAGAGCTGTGGATGTAGAAGCGGTCTGCGTCGAGTTCTTTCACTTTGGCGGGAAGCAACTCACGGAAGAGTTTGTCGTAGCCGGTCATCATTTCCTGGTAGATTTCCGGAGTGTATTTTTTCTGATAGCCCCAGTATTTCAAGGCTTCGAGTATTTCGTTGTTGCCGCACCACATGGCTAACGAAGGGTGGTTGCGGAGACGGCGGATGTTGTAGCAGGCTTCCGCCTCTACCCTCTTCAAGAAGGTGGGGTCGGACGGATAAGGGGTGCAGGCAAACATGAAGTCCTGCCATACCAGTATTCCGTTCTCGTCTGCCAGATTGTAGAAGCGGTCGTCTTCATAGGTTCCCCCGCCCCATACGCGGATGACGTTCATGTTCGCTTCCTTGATGTCGCGGAACAATGTCTGATAGCGTTCGGTAGTCACATTCGTCAATAGCGCGTCCTGGGGTATGTAGTTGGCTCCCTTGGCAAACATCGGGATACCGTTTACTTCAAAATAGAAGGATTCTCCGTCCACGTCCTTTTCGTTCACCAGGCGGACGGTGCGAAGTCCGATTTTGTGAGATTGTTCGGCTACGACGTTGCCTTCGGTGATGATTTGGGCGGAGAAGTCGTATAAGGTCGGAGCTCCCCAGCCGTTCGGCATCCAGCGTACCGGTGAGACGACTTCCGTAGGGATACATATGCGGTTGATTCCGGGTTGCAGGGTGACGGTTTGGGTGATGGCGGATTCCTGTTCCCCTTCGAGCGAGGTTTTTATTTTTATTTCTGCTTGAAGCGGATGGGGAAGTATGTTGTTTATTTCCAGTTCATTGGATAGCTTCGCTACCTGGTCGGTCAGGGATAGTTGCTTCACGTGGTAGTCGCTGATTGAGGCGGCATCGTAGAAGCGGATAGTTACCGGACGCCAGACGCCGCTGGTCACCATGCGGATTCCCCAGTCCCAGCCGTAGCTGTAAGGGGCTTTGCGGGAGAATACACTCAGGTGTTTCTCGTGGTGGTCGTTGTCGGCGGGATAGTTGAATCCGTTGGAAGCGTATTGGGGTAATGTCTGCCGGATGGGCGAATGAAAATATATGTGAAGGAGATTTTCTCCGGAACGAAGGTATTGTTTTACGGGGATTGTATAGCCGACGAACATGTTGTCGGCTTTTAATAGCAATGCTCCGTTGAGGTAGACGTCAGCGTAGGTGTCGAGCCCTTCAAAGGTAAGTTGGGCGTCGTCACGTTTCAGTTGGTCGGGGGTGATTGTGAAAGCCGTCCTGTATTCCCAGTCTTCATTTTCTATCCATTGGATTTTCTGTTCGTTGGTACCGTAGAAGGGATTGGGAATGAGGTTATGATGAATAAGGTCTTGATGTACCGTGCCGGGGACTACGGCTGTGCGCCATACCTCTGTCCCCACTTGGGAAAATTCCCAGCCTGTGTGCAAAGTTAGAACTTCTGAATTGTCATTGCTCTGGGCATAGGCCATGCTGCAACAGCAGAGTAATCCACACGCTATTTGAGCTTTTTTTCCGGTTAAATTAATCATCATAGTGGGGGCATTAGATATTAACGGTGTCAAAGATATTATTTTTCCGCCAATTTTCCCTGATAATTTAACAAAATATAGATTACAAGCGGCATTGTTTTTATTATTCGATTATTATCCTGATTATTTCGGGAGTGCGGACACCCGGCTTCAATTCTCCGTTTATGTTGTAATAAGTTTTATCCCATCCTGCCAATGCTGCTCCGGCACGGGCTGTTTGCGGGGTACGGGCGACTTCCTGCCATGTGTTTTGACTGATATTATATATTAATATACGGTCATTGAATTTGTACCATTCGGCTGGATGAAGAAGATAGTCCTTTTCGGGCTGTCGGAGAGCTGCGAGGAAGATATCTTTATTCACTCCGCCTGTACAGAGAATCAGGTTTTCATTGATGGCGATAGCTGTTCCGCCACCTAAGGAGATGGTTTCACCGTCGTTTCCTGTCGGGGTGGCTATGGAAGTCCATTGCCGGGATGCGGATGAGTAGCAATAGCCGTCGGTGGAAAGTGTTGCCGGTTTGCCATCGGTGGAAGCGGCGAATCCGCCCCATAGGAAGATACGGGCTTCACCGTCTTTAAGCTGTCCGGCACAGACGGCTTGCGTCCGTGCATCTCCGGGAAAATCCGGTAACTCCTGCCAACCGGTCTCAAGATTATCCAAGTCGAGACAAAGGAATGAGTTGGAAGGTTTGCCGTTTTTGTTGCCGCCTGCAACGAACAGTTGCCCGCCTGTCAATGTACCACACATGTTGTCTAGTGTATAAGGCAATGCAGGAAGAGTTTCTATCTTGACTTTCCCTTGCTTTGCAGCCTTCGGATTGTCCCCAAAACAGATTTTATAGACAGATGTCAGCGCATCTTTTCCATCAGTTCCCCCTATGCAGATGATACCGTCCGGACAAGATACAGAAACTCCGTAAGCGGAAGCGACCGGCAACTCTCCTACCTTACGCCAGGCAAGTACCGTATCGGGATTCATCGTTGCCGCATAAATTCCCCGATAGAATTTCTTCTTTCCACCATCGCTGGCAGGAACACCGGGAAAATTGCAACCGCCCGCCATCAGCAGATTGCCGCTCAGGATTCCTGAGTAGCAGGCGGAAACGCCTAGTTTGAAGCCTTTCTCCGATTGGGGGAATCCTTCCATTTTCTGCAAGTGAATGTCCGTAATGAACCGTTCGGGTGCTTCCGCACGAAAGGTTGAAGCCGGCAGGCCTGCTTCATTCACCAGATTTGCCCGTGTGAAAGGCTGCCAACCGTAGCGGACGTATTGCGGATGCTTTACTTGTTCACTATATACTTTTATCCGACCGTCTATTATCTCCGCAACGGCAGGGGAATAAATGCCGTCCGTCTCGGCGACTTCAAACGTGCGCAAAGGATGACCGTCCGAAATCTTTAAGCCTTTGCCGTAATTGAAAGTTAGATATACGGCATTTTCACGAAAATCGGCTTGGTGAAATAACGGGCCGGATGGCAGTATATGGTTCATGCCATACGTCTTATTCAATGCCCAACGGGCAAGACGTTCGCCAATCGGTTTCTTATTTCTAGGGTGTACGTCTAATGAGTCGCCATAATCACTAGATACCGTCATACCCGTATTCGGTATTTCGTTCATCATCCTGCGCTGGCTGTCACGGAACCACGGCCAGGAAGGACGGGTTATACTGGAAAGCTGAACGTAGTAGAACGGCAGTTCTTCATTCTCCCAGTTCTTGCGCCAACTGCTTATCAAGAGTTTGAAGAGTTTCTCGTGCGCTTCGTAATTATGGGCGTTCGATTCCCCCTGATACCAAATCACACCTTTGACCGGATACTGCGCTAACGGACGAATACCGGACTCGTACAAATAACAAGGTTCGTAAGGGTGGCGTTGGAATTTCTCTTTCGATTGTTTGATGTTTAATGCAGCGCGTCCACGTACCCAGTCTTGTATAAAGTCATTGTGTGTCCAGTCTTTCAATATAGCCGGGAAGTGGTATTCCAACGTATTCCGGTCTATCCATGATTCGGTAGGCGAACCGCCGATTGCATTGCATATCAGCCCTACCGGAACTTTCAAGCTATCCCGCAACATCCGACCGAAATAAGATGCTATCGCCGAGAAACGGGCGGCATTGTCGGGAGTACAGGTTTGCCATTCTGTGTCTTTATAATATTGAAGATGATTCAGGGAGTCGAGGACGGAAGCGTCCCATTGTAGCGCGTCCGTGCGCCAACGGGCTTTCATGTCATACAGGCGCAACTGTTCGTCGGCAGCTTGAGGAATGTCTTTTTTGCCGGTAGTGGCTTGGCTCAACATAAATTCCATGTTCGACTGACCGGAGCATAGCCAGACTTCTCCTGCCAGGACGTTGGTGTATTTCAAGGTTCTTTTTGAGGTAGAGATTACCAGTGTATAAGGACCGCCTGCTTTCAACGGTGATAATTTCACTGACCATTTCCCGTCCGGTGTAGTTTTTGTAATCCACTGCTGACGGTCTATGCGGACTGTTACTTGTTCTCCTGCGTTGGCTGTTCCCTGTATCAGCAAGGGGGTATCACGTTGGAGAACCATATTATCCGTGTAAAGCGGGGATAATTTCAAGCCGCCATAATCTCCGGTTATAGCCGAATAAACTGTTTTTGCCATGATGACTGCCCCTTCGGCAGTAGGATGAACGGCATCCGGCAGCAAGAAAGGATATGGATAAAGCGGTTCGTGGAAATCTATCAACTGCACACCGGCATAACGCGCTACTGTTTCGATAGCCGTCTGTATCTCGCCGTGCCAGTCACGGGTTCCCGAAAGGAAACGGTTATGGCGGTCGGCAATCGGGGTCATTCGCGCTATGATAATCCGTACGTCGGGATTGGCTTTGCGGAATGTATCAATCAGACTCAGATAGTCTTTCACAAAGAAATCACGGTAGTTTGCCCAGTCACGGGGGTCGGTATCATTGATTCCCAAATGAATGACGACAATGTCTCCTGCAAAATCCAATGCTTTCTGATATTCTTCCTGCCGGGTATAGGGGCGGTGCCCTTGATTGAGCAGGGTAGCGCCGGGCTTCCCGAAGTTTTCGACTTCATATCGCTCTCCCAGTAGTTTCTGCAACTGTACGGGGTAAGATTGCGTTGCACGGTCGGATAATCCGGTTCCGTAGGTGATGCTGTTTCCGACGCATGCAACTTTCATCCGTTGTTGGGCAGACAGTGCGCAACAAACGAACAGACAGACGGATAGTATCAGAATCTTTTTCATTTATTTTCTTCCGGTGTTTAGTTTTCTCTGATATTTAGTTGTTTCAGATATTTAGTAGTTTCAGATATTTACTTCTTCCCAATGTAAGGTTTCACAATCTCCACCCATTTCAGATAACCTTTTCCGAGAAGATGCAGACCGTCATTGGTGTAGGCAGTGTTCATCTTTCCGGTTTGCCCGTCTATAAAGTGAGAGTACAAGTCTATATAAGTCAATCCTTCCTTCTCTGCGAGGCGGACTAATCCTTTATTGATTTCGGGGATAACCTGCCAACGGGAAGTATGCCCCTTGAACATATTGTAATGGTCGGTGACGGGAAGAACACTTTGCAGATATAACTTTGTCTTCGGAGAATCAGCCTTTATCTTTTGGGCAATCATTCCGATACGGGATACAATCGTATCGGCAGGAGTTCCGCGACTCACATCATTAATACCAATCAGAAGAAATATTTTAGCCGGTTTTCCTTTCAGGATGGCGTCCAGACGGTCATATACTCCCATGCAAATATCGCCGCTGATTCCACGGTTTTTCACGTGTTTATTTTGAAACAGTTCCGCCCATTCGGCACCGTTCGTGATACTGTTTCCGAGGAAAATAATGTCGTTGGAAGTAACAGGTAGTTCTTCAAACAACGTAGCACGCTGGTAATAAAACGTAGAATATTTGCGTTCCTGAGCATGGCATGCCAAAGTCAAGGTCAATATGACCATTAAAAAAAAGTTCTTCTTCATGGCTATCCTTTTTATTTATCAATTAGTATATCCGTTTTTCATTATAGCATATCTGTATTTCATTATAGCATATTTTCTTTTCATTATAGCATATCTTTTTTTCATTATAGCATATTCAAATTAGCTCATGGCATATTCATAAAAGTCCTTCCCTTTATGATTGGTATGTCACTTTAGTGTTTTATCCGGTGAGTAGACGAGTCCGTCTACCGCCTTCTGTCCGTCGAGGGTAACAAAGACGGTGGTGAACATCCATTTTACCAACCGGACTTCGGGAGTAGTAAACTTCCCTACCGGCAATTTCAGCAATACCTTGTTCCACCCTTTTTGCAGATGAACTTTCAAAGGGGGACGTGCTACACAGTTTTCATTGCCCAATGCTATTTCGTTGCTTTTAGTCCGGTGGGTGGCTGTCCAGACTGGTGGGATTATTTCCTGTCCATTTATCCAGATACGGCTTTCTTTATAATCCCATTTTCCCGGCAAGGGTGGCAGGTCTGCTTCGGAACGTCCGTAATTCTGAAATTCAGCCCACAGGCCGACGGTCTGTTCTTTCGGCGAATAGACATAGGTGTAGGCATAGGCCGTATGGTTCTCTTTCGGTTCTTTGTAGAATCCGGGGATAAGCGTGCCCCATACATGACGGAGATAGATTCCCGCACCAATGGCGGGACGTACATTATATGTCTTTCCTGCGTAGCTGTAACTATCCTGCAAAGTTTCTTCCGGTGGAAAAGCCTTTGCCAAATCCCCTTCATTCGGGAAAGGGTCTGTTATGTTCCATTTCACATTTGTCTGACGGACATATGCAAACGGATAGCCGGTAAAAGTGTGTTCTTTATGCCATAATAAGCGACGTTCAAAATCGACAAAGTTCTTGAACAGTTCCGACTGTTCGTCGGTGGGAAGTATTGTGCCGTTCTTATCGAAGTACTCTGTCCCACCGCCTTTCCAGGCACGTTCTGCCATAGCCAGCATATTGGGATAGAAATTATTTTCGATAATCATACCCCATTCGGTATCGACTAACCGGTCATTCCAAATAGCCAGAATCGTGCCTGCGAGGTCGTCACTTCCTTGTTCCTTATTATAAATACGGCTATTGTACAATGCGATAATATCACCGAAGGTATCGAAATGGTTCAGATAATGGAAACGCGAGTCAATGGCGGGAATACCTTCCTGCGCCTTTCCCCGATAACTCCAAAGTTGGGTCATGTCAATTTCTCCGGGTTTATAGTGCCATCCCGGATTCCATGAGATTACTTTCTTGCCTTTGGAACGTACATAGGACACCATTTCCGGTACGAACCGGGGATTGGTAAACTGGACTTCATCCGTACCGATATGCAAATAAGGTACGTCAAACGTTTCACAGACTTCATCCAACAGGAGTTTTAATATCTTCATCCCTTCAGGGCTTTGCATATCATGGCGGAAGGTGCGTATGAATGCGGCGCTGTGTCCGGGCATATCTATTTCGGGAATTAGCGTCATGTGGTGTGCCTTACAGAAAGCGACCAGTTCTTTGGCTTCTTCCAGCGTGTAATATTTGCCGGGCATCCGGGTGGTGTTTACGCTATCATTCAACATCGGGAATATCTTGCTTTCCAAACGCCAGGATTGATTCTCGGTCAGATGCCAGTGGAAAACATTGATTTTGAATTTGGCGAGCGCGGCGATTTCACGCTTGAGTTCTTCCAGAGATATGTAGCTACGTCCTACGTCCTGCATGAATCCACGGATGCGGAAAGCAGGCCAGTCAACGATTTCGGCTCCTTGAATCTGTGTTTTTGAGTTTCTTTTCTCTGCCAGTTGCCGTAAAGTCTGCATAGCCCAATAAACGCCGCGTTCGGTCACAGCCTCAACGGTTATCCGTTTCCTGGTTACATTCAGGCGGTAAGCCTCATCCTGGTTCATCGGTATTCCGGGGAGAGAAGGCAGTAGTTTCACCTCAATGACGGCAGTTGCCTTCGGAGAGACAGTTCCGCCCATTTCAACGATAAAAGCTTCCCACTCCTGTTGAAGCACAGGAGTGGAAAGCATCACCTTATTCACTTGAAAGTTTGTATAAGAGGGGGTAAACTTTTGTGGCTGGGGGAGCAGGTGATTATCACCTGCTTTTGCCACTGAAACTGTGTATAAGTTAATTATAAAGTATATTAATAGTATTAATTTGTTTTTCATGATTACAGGTCGTATGGTAAGTACCAGTTTTAAATGAGTACTTGGTGTCTATTTTATTATATCCCTTAGCCGGACAGCCTGGAAAGTCATGTGAGCTACACTACTTTCATACAATATGCCAACTGTCTCCTTATCAATCATAGTCAGACAAGAATATCCCCATCCATCGGCTTCGTCCAACATTACCTGATGTTCGGGCAGCCATGTGATGCCGCCGTCCAGACTAGCCTTAATCGTGATATGATTACGACCTTTTACCGTATTCGGGTTGGAGAACAAAAGGATATCCTTATTTAATGCATTGTCTTTCGCTTTCACGCTGATTAAACTTGCCATACAAACCGGTTCCTGCAAGGCTTTGCGGGATGAGGGATGTTCTGTCCAAGTTTTGCCGAAATCCTTAGTAGTAGAGATAGCACGGCTACCGCCACGGTTATCTCTCATGTTCAGCATCAACACGCCCGGTTCTACTTCCGCCACTTGGGCTTCTGTTGTATTGGTACGTGCGTAGTTATGGATTTTCCATGTCTCGCCACGGTCTTTGCTGTACATGATTCCCGCATTCGGAACACGGGTAGAGTCGATAAACTGAATCGGGAATACCAATGTGCCGTCTTGCGTAGTGATGCCACGTCCCGGTCCTTGCAGAAGGAAATACCAGGAAGGGTCTTTCACCTGCTCTGTAATATTGATAGGCTTAGACCACGTTTTACCGTCGTCCGTACTCTTTGACAGTACCAACTGGGCTGTATGATTCATATCCATTCCCGGATATGAGCTCCACCAGGCACGTTGATTGCCCATTCCGTGTGTCCAGGCTGCCACCACCCATACTGTGTTGGTCTTGGTATCCACCAGGATGGAAGGGTCGCCGACACCATTCTGCGCAGCAGGCAAATCACCCGTTTCGCCGAAAGCCAAAGGCAAGCGCATCTTCTCCCAGGTCTTGCCACCGTCTACGCTGCGGCTCAAACCTACGTCTACATGCTCCTGCAAATCGACACTACTATTATAGCGTACATCATATACTCCGAGCAATGTTCCCTTATTGGTAGTCACCAATCCCGGAATACGGAAAGCGGCTGAACCGTCGTCACCGGCATGGCGCACGCCTACCCCTACTCTATGAGCTATATTTTCCGGAGAAACTGTGTGTACAAGGGCTTCTTTGTTATCAACTTTAATCGTAGCAATCTTAGCCGAAACCTTATCCAATAAAGAAGCATCCGGCTTCATCTGCAAACTAATCCAGAAATAGTTGATTCCGGGAAAAAGCTTCTGATTAGCTTTCAATGCAACTTTCTGCTTCGGATTATCCACTTGCGACTTATTAATCGAATAAGAAGGATTCGCGGCCAGTGTCTTTCCCGGCGTATGACTGGAAATATAAGATACAGGAGCAAAGAAATTCTTACCGTAGTTCTGTCTGGCTTCCGTACCACTATAATATAACTTAACGGACTGTATATCCGCCATATTAACATCTTTGCCAAAATTCAAAACTACTTCATCCAGGCTACGACTCTCTTTTGCATTCAAACGCAGCATAAACAACACATTATCCTGTCGTTCAATCAAAAAAGGAATCTGAGTTTCACGCACAAATACAGTATCCGATGCGATAGCCTGCAAGGTTCCGCAGACACACAAAAAAAGGATAGACGATAATAAAAGCAGGTTTCTTTTCATGGTATTATTAATTGTTTGGATGCAAAGATATAAATTTATCATATTACTAGCAAATAATTAAATATTTTATTATATACAAGAGCATTAATAAATCCACTTTGATATACCATTTCTTTCTTCAAAAAGAAAAATAAGATAAAAAGCAAGACAGGCAAATTAGCACCTATCCCGCTTTTTATCACAATGTACTAACTTTTATTCCGGCTGCTGCTTATAAGTGTCATATCCCGGCGTCTGATAAATCAGCGGGTCGTTGCCCAGCAGAGTGATATCTACCGGCCAAAGCACTTTATGAGCTTCCGTTTCTTCCTTTAGTACGGGCTGGTCTGTTCCTATATTTCCTTCTTTACAGAAAACCAGATGTTTGCCGCCTTTTGTCAAAGTCATACGGCGAAGATCCCACCAGCGTTGTCCTTCCTGAACAAACTCTTTATCCTTTTCATGTAATATAGCTAACTCATTCGTTGTGAAATCCGCATTTTTATAACCATAAGTTTCTTCATCCCAATTATCTCCATAAGCACGTTGGCGAACTTTGTTTATATAGGCAGCAACGTCTCCTCCCTGCATATTCTCAATTTCAGCAAGAGTCAACCATACCCATGGCAAACGGTAAATAATATAATCGCCACAATAAATACGTGCACCTTGGGCATTTACATAACCGATATTCTTGCATACGTGGGTACCATACAAAGATAGCTCACCAGTCTCAGCATCTTTGTTGTAGGAAGCAATAAACGTAGCATCTTTACGTGTATCTTTATCATCAAAACTATTATAAAGTTCTATTTTATATTCTAACTGCTGGCTGCCTGTATTGCCAATGTTCAATGCATCCAAAAACTTCTCTCCATCCTTTTTGTATCTGTCTTTCGTGCTACCGGTAGCCATAGCATAAGTAAAGAGATTATTACTATTAGTAGCCTCTCCCTCGGCATAACGAACCGCAAAAATTATTTCTTTATTCCCTTTATTATTTTTAGCCTCAAAAACATTCTCAAAGTTATCCATTCTCTCAAGCCCGTAGCTATTTAAAACATTCAGCAAATGCGTCTTTGCTGTAGCCAGATTACTTTCATCGGCAGCATCATTACCAGTAGTCACTTTGGAAATCCAGAGATATACTTCTCCCATCAGACATTCTGTGGCTGCTTTAGACCAATATCCTTTTTTATTCCCTCTGTTATTAGGGTCAAAAGAATTGTTATCTCCAAAACATTCCATAGATTTATTCAAGTCTTTCTTTATCTGCGCCATCACTTCCTGTGGAGTCGCACGTCCTAAATAAAGTTGGTTGGGATCAATTACACCTTCCACCACATCTGCCGTAAGACGCAAAGGCACTCCGCCATACGTGCGGTACAAGTCAAAATAATAAAATGCCCTCAATCCATAAGCCTGCCCCAGATAATACCCTTTCTTTGCTTCATCAATATAAGTAGCGTCCGTCACACGGGCAATAAAGAGGTTGATATTGGTGAGGCGTCCGAAAACATCTCCAAAGCCCGTAACTCCGGTATGAGCCTCATCGAAATTTTGCAGCTTGATATCTCCATATAGCATACCCATGCCATCCGAACTGGTACCGGTAGTAATCAAATTTCCCCCGCGCGCTTCTCCCCATAAAAACGTATGCTGGAATGCAGCATCACGAAGATGCTTATGAATGCCGTCCATATATCCAATCACGTGCGCTTCGGTCTTCCAATATGAACCGCTTCCATAGTAATCAATAGGAGAAAGATCCAACTTGTCAGCGCAAGAAGTACAAATTCCTCCCGCTACTGCAACAAACAGTACAGCAGATAGTATATTCAATTTTTTCATAAATTCTTTCTTTTAAAGTTAGTTACTTAAAACGTCACATTCAATCCGAATAAAAGAGTTCGCGGCAAAGCATAGCCCGAACCGGCACTGGATACTTCGGGAGTTGCCACATTGGCAGCAGTTATATAACCCAGATTCTGTCCGGTAATAGACACATCTACTTTCTGACAAAATACTTTTTTAGCCCAAAGCTCAGGAAGTGAATAAGTGAGAGACAACTCACGGATAGCCAGATAATTGCCCTTATAAGCAAACATCGTAGAGTTACGGGCATAATTGGCATTCGTCAAAACATCGGCATAAGCATACCGAGGATATTTTGCGTTCGGGTTATCTTCCGACCATGTGTTATATACATCCGTTGTCGTATTATAAGTACCTTGCGCACAAGCAAGGAATATCTCCGGAGTAGTATGGTCGTAAATCCAATAGTCCAAAGCAAAGTCGAAACGTCCGTAAAGTTGCAAGTTCTTCCAGCGTAGTGTCGTATTAAAACCACCCGTCCAATGCGGAATAGTATTGCCCAATTCCACTTGGTCGTACTGGTCGATTATTTTATCACCATTGATATCTTTCCACTTCATATCACCAGGCATAATCGGCAAAGCATTCTTTTGCTCCGCTTTTGTCAGTTTTTTCCACGCATCAGGTCCGTACAGTTTCTTTCCGTAATAATTTCCTGACGTTACAACCAAATCACCGGGAATTTCATCCCAGCTACGATATACACCTTCTGATTTATAAACGACCATAGTTCCAGGTTCCATACCTACCTGCGTACCACCAACCCAACGTTTTACATATTCAATCTCACCATTCTCTTTCGTTATTTTTTCTCCCGTATAAATCTGTTGCCCGCCTTGACGATTACGTTCCAGACCATTATCCGGTAAAGATATCACCTTATTCTTATTGTAGGAGATATTGCCCGACATACTCCATTTCCAGTCTTTCGTATTAATAATCTTTCCGGAAAGTTCTATTTCCAAACCTCTGTTACGGAATTCTCCATTATTATTTTTAATAGAAGAAAAACCCGTCGTTGAAGGAAGGCTAAAGTTGGCATACTTATCCGAAGTCAAACGATTATAGAAAGTAAAGTTAGCATTCAATCGATTATCAAAGAAACTCAAATCCAAACCGACTTCAGCCGTTTTCGTTTTCTCCCATCTCAAGCCGGGGTTAGGCAGCGAACCTATCAGGAAACCTGTATTGCCATTGTAAGTAGCCGGGCTATAAGAGCCCTGCAAGGTATAAGCACCGATTCCCGTAGCATTACCATTCACACCATAACTGGCACGCAATTTACCAAACGACAGGAAAGGGACAGCATCTTTAACAAACTGCTCTTGCCCGAAAATCCAACCGGCAGAGACACCCGGGAAGAATCCCCAACGATTATCCCCCAACAAAGAAGAATAACCATCATGCCGGAACACTGCCGAAAGTAAATATTTACCTTTATAATCGTAATTCAACCGTCCGAAGTAAGATAAAATACGATATTGTTCGTGCCAAGAGTCGATAGCACGCTTTCCTTCGCCTTTATCCGTCAAAGCCAAATCCGCGAAATCATCTGTCGGAGCACCGGAACCTGAACCCGAAAATCCACGTTTCTCGTTCGCATAATATTCCATACCCAACATAAGGTTTACATTATGGTCTTTTACGAACGTCTGAGAATAATTCAGTACCGCATTATAGGTCTGCGCAAAATTACGCTCGAATTTAGCAGATGTACTGCGGGTTTTCGTATAATGGTTCGTCAACATATTATCCAGATAATCCTTTGTGAAGCTTTCATACAAACCTTCTGAATAATACCAGTTGGCGGTTCCTTTCACAAATAATCCCTTCATTATATCAATCTGGAAAGATTGAATCATCGTGAACTTATCCGTTTGATTGAAGTTTGTCCATTTCTCCGGTTGGAAAGCCTGATTACCGTCTGCAACACCAGGTCCTAAAGTCGGGTTGCCGTATTCATCTTCATAACGTGACGTAGGAGGCGTAGACATAATACGTCCGAAATAGTTGCCCTCACTCGTATTTGATCCCGGCATATTTTTCCAGTTCGCACGATTATAATTAAAATTAGAAGTTGATGTCAACCAGTCTGTAACTTTATAACTTGCATTCAGAATAAAGCTATACCTCTCATAATAGGTATCAATAGGCAACCCTTCCTGGCGATTATAGCCAATACCGGCATAATAAGCAGCCCTATCTCCGCCTCCAGACATATTCACATTATAATCTTGCGAGAAAGAAGGATTATTCAAGTTATAATCAGCAGGATTAATATCCTTATATATAATTGTTTGTGTCGGGTCAAGAGGATCTGTCATTTCTTTCCATCCATGCTGCTGTACCAGATAAGCATTATCCGCAGTTTTACCCATAACGTTCCATGCCGATTTGCCTAATTCATTGCCCAAGCCAAAAGGAGATGCACTCGTCAGATTACTCAAAGGTGCTATAGAGGCATATTCTCCGTCGCTATAATAATAACCGGACTTTGAATATGTAGTACGCAGAGTCCTAATATATTCCTCTCCATTCAAGAATTCATACGGGTTATTGACATAATTCAACCCCATCTTAACTTTCAGATTGATTTCACGATGTCCTTTTTTTCCGCTTTTTGTAGTAATAAGAATCACACCATTACTTGCACGGGCACCGTATAAAGCAGTTGCTCCCGCATCTTTCAGGACTTCCATCGATTCGATATCCTCTGGATTGATATCACTCAATCCATCACGTAGCTGACCGTCAATAATAACCAATGGAGAACCCGAACCGTTAAAATCCGTACCACCACGAAGGACAATAGTAGGAGTAGCACCCGGACTCCCCGAGGCTTGCGTCACTTTCAATCCGGCAACTGCACCAGAGAGTGCCTGAGCCGGATTGGAAAACAAACCGACTTTCAACGATTCTTCGCTTACTTTAGAAATAGAGTTAGTAACCTTTGTACGCAACTGTTTACCTCCATAACCCGTCACGACCACTTCTTCCAACATTTCAGAATCTTCTTTCATTTGAATTTTTAAAGAAGTCCTTCCCCTTAGATCAATAGTCTGCGCCTGATATCCGATATACGAAACTTTAATTTTTCCATTCGGATTCATGTTTAATGTAAATTTACCATCAATGTCGGTAATGATACCATTTGTAGTACCGACCTCGACAACACTCGCACCAATAATTGGCTCGCCGGTCCCATCCGTCACCACACCGGTAATTGATTTCGACTGCGCCATTGCTCCTATGGAGCAGAAAAAGCACAAGATTAACAAAAGGATGCTTTTCTTCATAAGGATAGTTTTTTAGAATAAATAAAAGGTAATTTAAATAATCGCTTGAGTTCTTTCAGAACTTGGTCAATATCCTTCCCTATCCTTATATCTATATATAGATATTATTGATTATGCATTTTTCTCATAAAATCATTAGATTAATATATTTTTTTCTACCTGGAAAGTTGATATGTTAGTTCAATTAATAAATGGCTTATATTAACGCAATCATTGCTTTTTTTATTTCCACATCGATATATAAATAATATTTTTATTAATTAGTTTGATATTATTAATATTATATTTATATTTGCAGCGAATTACAGAAACAAAGCCTGCATGTTAACCATTTTATATATATAAAAATGAAAAATACTAATAATACAAATAGCCAAGTTCTGAAAGGACTAATTTAGTATTATATCAATTTGTATCAGCTGATGTTATAAAGCAGTTATTAATATCAGTTCAATTAAAGTGGGTAGCACAAAGAGCAGGGTTGTCCCCCTTCTTCCGGTTAATCATAGTATATTGTCAACGCATCCAAATCTTCCGGTAAATTCTCCGAATTTTTCTTTTCCTTTGATATTATTTTATGCAATGAATACGAAATAAGTTCCTGATCTGCCAGCGTAGGATCAACAGGTTCTTCATGTACCTTTATTTCCACTACATATTCATATCCCTCTTCGTAATCAAAACCCTCAATATAAATACAAAAGAAACGCCACTTATCATCTTCCATATTTTTAGCTAAATAATAAGGGGCCAAACTTCCTGTCCCACCAGCGTACCACATCCTCTTTTCCGAGGCAATAGTTAAAGTGATAATTTTATCTTTCTCATCTTCATCTTTACCACATCCGGTAAAGACAATAAAAAAAGGTAGGAGTAAAAATATATATTTCATAAATATTGATTTAAATGTTGAGTCTACCTTAAAAAGTTAGTTCTATCATGAAGTTACTCCCAACTTTCTAAAGCAGACTCAAATGTTGTTAGCTGTAAAAAACGACAATCTTAATACCTATTCCTGTTCATATCCCGGAGTTTGCTCCAGCAATGGATTGATATTCATTGTACTAATATCCAACGGCCATAAGAGTTTATGCTTTTCACTCACACTAATCAAAGGAGAAGTAGCCGGATAGTTGGCTGCTGCGGAAAATGCCAACGAATTGTGAGATGCATCCTGCATACGCACAACATCAAACCATCGTTTGCCTTCCCATACAAATTCCTTATCACGTTCGTGTAATATAGCCAGTTCGTTTTCCTCAAAACTACCATCAGTGTATTCATGTCCGGCATAGTCGTCACCATAAGCACGTTTACGTACATCATTAATATAAGTGCTACAAGATTCACCCAGCCCGTTCGCAACTTCAGCCATCATAAGCAAAGCGTCCGCATAACGATATACGATGACATCTGTATCATAAATACGGTTATTATTAGAATTAATCGAACCGATACATTTCTTCAACACACATCCGAAACTTGAAGGGTCTTTATCTTCTTGGGTATAGTACTCCAGGAATGTAGCATCACGACGAATATCTTTTTCATCATAAGCAGACCAGAAAGCATGAGTATATTCGTGCCGGAATACACCACCAGTCCCCTTTAAATTTAATGTATCCGTTTCTATCCGCTTGCTGTCACGTCCATATACTTGTCCGATAAATACTGCATCCTGATACAGGAACTGCCCTCCCCAGTTAGTTGCTTCGCCATCCGCAAAATGTAAAGTGAAAATAACTTCCTTATTATTACGGTTGGAAGTATTAAATACATTCTCAAAGTCAGACAGCAATTCGAACTTACCTATAATCTGATTCAAAGCAGACTGGGCTACTTTTAAATCCGTTGTTCCGGTAGCCGTATGCCCGGTAATAGAGACTTTGGCAGCCCACATATATATTTCAGCTTTTAGCATCAGAGTAGCGGCTTTAGACCATATCGTTTTATCGTAACCATTTGCCACCGTGACATCCGAATAATTATTCTCAGACTTTACAATATCACCCTTTATGAACTCCAGTGTCGCTTCCGGCGTCGAACGTTCTACATAAAACTTATCAGCCGTCACCTTACCATTCAGTAATTCAACTTCGGTTACAATAGGTACGCCGCCATATGTTTTGTAAAGCATGAAATAATATAACGCTCTTAATCCGTAAGCTTGGGCTAAATAATGTTTCCTGTTTGTATCATCCAAAAAGCTACATTCATTCTCCACTTTTTGAATAAAATGGTTTACTTGCATGATTGGAGAATAAAGCCCATACCAGTTGCTAATGCCCGGTCTGTCCTGATCGATGACGTTCGAACGCAAGTTTGCATAATTCAAGCTAGTATTCTCGGATGAAGTTCCTACACGCTGTGTGCCGCCGCGAACCTCGCCCAAAACATAGAACATATCATAATAACTCCTCAGTTGAGAATGCATACCTGTCATATATCCATCCACCTGTGCTTCATTATTCCAATAGTTTCCACTCCCGAAATAATCTTCAGGAGCAAGGTCCAAAGCATCACACGATGTATAAAGGACAGTAGATACAAATAAAGAAATGATGTATATTATTTTTTTCATAATCTGTCTTATTTATATGTTAGAAAGAAACGTTTATACCAAAAATCACAGTACGAGGCAACGGATAGCCACCGTTGTTATCCGCCTTTTCAGGTGAGAACAAATGCTTCGCTTCTGTCAGATAACCCAGGTTTTGTCCTGTCACGGACAATTCGACATTACTTAACTTAGCCTTTTGCGCCCATATTGACGGCAACCGATAAGTAAGCGACAATTCACGAAGTGCCAGATAATTACCATTATATACAAACATGGAAGAACTACGGCAATAGTTTCTTTTTCCTAACTGATCTGCCCAAACATAGGTAGGGTATTTGGCATTCGGATTATCCGGTGTCCAAGTATCCTTAGTTTCCTGAATAGTATTGTACGTACCTTGTGCGCAAGCCATGATCCACATTGATTTCCAGTCTACTGCCTTAAATCCTAAAGCATAATCGAAACGCGCTGATAATGTCAGGTCTTTCCAGCTCACAGTAGTATTGAAACCACCTGTCCATTTCGGCACTGTATTTCCGACCTTCACCATATCATAATTGTCAATCACTCCGTCTCCGTTGACATCTTTCCATTTCACATCGCCCGGCTGGATAGGCAACGCATTTCCTTTCTGACTGTCTGACAATTTATTGTAACCTTCTGCTCCTCCATATAAAGGTCTGCCAGTCGAACCGTTATTACCGGAAGTTATATCGATTAATCCTGCCGGTATCTCATCTTGTGATTTATAGATGCCTTCAGCAATAAACATATACAAGTCGCCCGGACGTTGTCCTTCCTGATAACCTCCAACCCACATTTTTGCATCGCCATAACCGGTATATACCTGATAGGAATCCTGCCGATTGCGGTCCAGTCCGTTATCCGGCAAAGCCACGACCTTATTCTTATTCAATGCACCATTCCAATTCAAGTTCCATTTCCAGTCTTTCCGGTCAATTATACGGAAAGCCAGTTCAAACTCAAAACCCTGATTTTGGAATTTACCGTTATTGGAAACTACAGAGCCGACGCCTGAAGTGGAAGGTACTGTGATATTGGCATATTTATCACTTGTCAAACGGTTATAATAGGTAAAATTGGCATTAATACGATTTTCGAGGAAACCTAAATCAAGACCTACCTCAAAAGTCCTGGATTTCTCCCACATCAGATATGGATTAGGGATGCTTCCCAAAAGGAATCCTGTAACACCATTATAAGTGTTACTGCCATATGAACCCTGTACGGTATAATTGCCTACAAAATTCTTGTTGACATTACCGTTCAGACCGAAACTTGCACGTAATTTACCAAATGAAAGTATATCGCTTGTGTTTGCCATAAATTCTTCTTTGCTGAAAACCCATCCGGCGGATACACCGGGAAATACTCCCCAACGGTTTTCTTTCGCTAATTTTGAATATCCGTCTTTTCTAAGGACTAACGACAACAGATATTTTGCCTGATAATCGTAATTCACACGTCCGAAGAAAGACATGATACGCTGGCGTGAATGCCAGGAATCAATAGAACGTTTTCCTTCTTCTTTTGAGGTGTATTGCAAATCCATAAAGTCGTCGGTAGGAGCTCCCGAACCGGATGCGTTGAAACCTTTGTTATAAGAATCATAATACTCAAAACCGGCCATCGCATCCAGATAATGGTCTTTATTAATCTGGTAATTATAATTCAATACGGCATTATAAGTTTGATCTAATGTACGGTCATAGGAAGCGGAAGTACTGCGTGACGTAACCTTATTCCCCGGAGAGCTTAGGTAATCTTTATTAAAGCTTTCATCCTTCTCTTCCTGATAATACCAGATTGCACCTAGCTTCAGCGAGAGCCCTTTCATAAAATTAATAGTGAAGGACTGGTTCATTGTAAACTTATCGGTATTTTGATCACGGACAAATTTATCAAAATTGTATTGTTGATTACCATCTCCCGAGTTGGGTCCCAACAACATTTCTCCATCTGCATTATAACCGCGGAAAGTAGGCGGCAGTGACAAGCAACGTGAGAAGTAATTTGCTTCTGCCGTCTGAGTGGCAGGCAGCCCATTCCAGGTAGCGTCCGCAAAATTAAAACTGGAACTGGAAGTCAGCCATTCTTTCAACTTATAATCAGCATTGAAGGTGAAAGTGATACGCTTATACCAGTTGCCGTATGCCGTACCATCACTTTTATTATAGCCTAATCCGGCATAATAACTTCCTTTTTCATTTCCACCACTTACACTTAAATTATAATCCTGAGAAAATGCAGGAGTCTGTACGTTGAAATCCGCAATATTGGTATTCTTATAAATAAGCTTATCTCCATAAATAGGATCAACCATAGTCTGCCAACCCTGGTCGAGCAGAAAAGCCAGATTATCAGCATATTTCATCGTACTCCAAATAGCAGAACTTGTTTTGTTCCCATCCAAAGGAGTCACTCCGTCGTTTGCAAAATAGGCATTACCGGTACCGTAAGGAGTGGCACTTGTCAACCCACTGAGAGAAGACCACGCCTTCACCGCGCTTCCGTCGGGATGTTTCATATCACCCATATAGGCATTCTTATATCCCATGCGCATCCAATAAATATAGTCTCCGGCATCCAGGAACTCATAAGAGTTCTTGAAGTAATTCAATCCGAACTTAGCTTTCAAGGTAACTTCCGCCCTTCCGCTTTTTCCGCGTTTGGTTGTAATAAGAATCACACCGTCGTTAGCACGGGCACCGTAAATGGCAGTTGCTCCGGCATCTTTCAAGACTTCCATTGATTCAATATCATCCGGATTGATATCGCTCAAAGAAGAGCGCACCTGACCGTCAATCAAGATAAGAGGTGAACCCGAACCGTCAAAGTTAGTTCCCCCACGAAGCACTAAAGTCGGGGTACTGCCCGGATTACCGGAAGTCTGGCTGACAGACAAACCGGCAACGGCTCCGGACAATGCCTGACCTGGATTTGAATACAAACCCTGCTTCAATGTTTCTTCTTTTACTTTGGAAATTGAGTTAGTGACTTTAGTGCGTAACTGTTTGCCGCCATAACCGGTTACGACCACTTCTTCCAACATCTCGGAATCTTCTTTCATTTGTATCCGGAAAGAAGTTTTTCCCTTAAGGTCAATCGTTTGCACCTGATATCCGATGTACGAGACTCTGATTTTCCCGTCCGGATTCATGTTTAATACAAATTTACCATCAATGTCGGTAATGGTACCATTTGTCGTACCCACTTCGACAACACTCGCTCCGATGATTGGCTCACCAGTAGCATCGCTTACCACACCGGTAATTGTTTTTGTCTGTGCCACGGCTCCTATGGAGCAGAAAAGACACAACACAAGCAAAAGGATGTCTTTTTTCATTAGTATTACTTTTAGTTAATAATTAAGATAATTTAAATACTTATCCAAGTCCGATTAGAACTAATCTTTCAGTAATACCTCGCCTTCTTACCCCAGACTCTCCTTTAAAATTTTAATCAAAAGCAAAAGCATATTCGTAAAATCAATCTATTTTCTACCTACTTATTATATTATTCTGTCTCTCTATCTGCCGATTTGATAATACATCTTTTCGCATTTAGCAGCATATATAAGAAAATAATTTATTAAATACTTTGTTATTATTAATAATATAGATATATTTGCAGCGATTTAAAATCATACATATTATAATTAACGACCAAATTATCTATAAGATAGAAGAGAATATTAATAAATAACTCAACTAAGTTCTAATCGAACTTATGCATCCATTAATAATCACTACCCATTATTTTAATAATAATACTTATAAAGACAAGCTGTTATTTATTGGCAACACTACACTTATTCAAGTTTCTAGGAGTTATTAGATAAACATAATCAATTACCGGTATGATGACAAATAACATAAGCCAAACAAAGTTTTTGATATAAGTGTAGTAGAAATAGGTATCACAAATGATACAGATTCTTTTAGTTCACCCGATACTTATTGGAGATTAGAAGAACTGTGTCGAAAAATTGCTCATTTCAGTACGTTGTGCTCTAATGTGGGTTCCCTAGCTATGTTGTTTAGGGAAACATAAGTTATGAAGTAAGGAAGTGTTAGTTATCTTGCCTTTATCTTTGCGTTAGGCTGCCGGTATTCTTTCATTAGATTACCGGTATTGTTATCTCACCACGGCCGTGGTAACTATTCGTCACGGCCGTGGTAGGTTCTCTTCACAGCCGTGGTAGGAATTCGTCACGGCCGTGACGAATTAGTGATACCGGTAATCTAACGAAAGGATAACGAAGAGATAACGTTAAAATCCCGTTAGTATATCCTATGTTTTATAGGGGAATGAGATGATAGTACCCTGAGAGTAACTTTTGCTATCAGGGTGCTATCATAACCTGCTCTCATAGCTGAAGCCACGATGAATAAAGGCTTTGAAGATATTTATGAGAGTATGAGGGTAAATCGTGAAAACTTTTGTTTGGAGTGCGTGTTTATTTCTAAAATTGACTTAGTTCATTTTCGCACGAATTTGAACTAATTGCGTGTGCTATTAATCAATATATAAACATCAAATATTTACTCTAAATGTTTCTTTAACCAAGGAAGAACTAATTCCGATTTAAAATAATGATTAGGACCATCTACGTTCACTAATTTATAAAACTCATCTCTATCGAGCCCTTCCGGCAATGCGTCAAAGTCCGTTCGATTATGCGGACTGGCGTACTTAGGATAATGGTGTATCTCGATATTCTCCGGGTGTCCGGCAATCTTATATGCGGCACGTACAAGATTCAAGTCACGGTCCAGTCCTCCTTCCGTCAATATCACAGGACGGGGAGCCAAGGCAGCTACAATATCAGGGAAGTTGAATTTACGCCAAAAGTCAGGTATCAGATGGCGGATAGAGTTAGGGAAAGGTCGTGTGCCATCCTTATCAGGCACGGTCATTACCAATGCGCGTTCTTGTGTTTGGCACAAAAAATCATTGTAAACAAAAGCATAGAGTGACGTATCCAGCGTTCCCAGTACCATTAACGGCTCTGTCCCCAGAGAAAAGCCACTTACGATAATCCGGTCTTTACGGATATAGGTCTGTGCTTTCATCCATTGAAGAACTTGCATATCAAGATAAGAAGTATAACCGAGATAACTCCATCCCAATTCTAACAGAACTCGCGACACCAAATCGTAGTTATAATTTCTTCCGCGTGCATAACGTTCCAAATCCGAGGATTCACCGGCTGCCGGATTATCTACGGCTACCGCCACATAACCTGCTTTCGCAAAATTCCGTGCCATTGTTACCTTGGGATTCTGATAATCATCATTCAGCTTCGGGAAAACGCCCGGCTCGCCCGCCAATCCTTCTTTACTGCCACCGGAACCGGGAATACATAAAACAGCAGGAACTGGCTGCTGCAAAGAATCCGGTATCAATACTAGAAAAGTAGATACACATTCGGGCAAAGGATAAAATTCCCACTTCTCCAGTTTGTAGCCGTCACGTTGTTTGCTGTATAGTCGTTTAGGTGACGGCATGTCCTTTATTTCGGGGAAGTTCATAATTTCCTGCATTGACTTCCGTACTTTATGTTGCCATTCACGGAATTCTTCCAAAGTCATATCCGGTTGAAATGCACATTCCGGTTTTATGTGTGAAAGCATTGCGTGAACAACTCCGTAAGTACTCAGGAAGCGTCCATCCTGTCGTTCTGATTGAATGATATTATGTTCACGACCTATTACTTCCGGAGTTTGGGCGGAAATAACGCTACTGTGAACTGTCAGCATTAATAAACCAGCTATTATACTTTTTCTCATTGTAATGTTGTATTATAAAAAAGGTCACTCCTATCGTCCTATAATGAAAAGAATCCTTGGCATGATTTGGATAAAGCACGCCAAGGATTTATTAAGTGAAAAGTTATTATTTAGTTTGCGGTATTGTCTTTCATACAACGGACACCAAAACCAAATGTGCGCTTATTTCCTTTAGGAGTATTACAATTCGTTGCATCATAATAGAACTGTGTTCCAAAGTCTTTTTTGGTTGCAGCATTACTCCATAAGCTTATGCATCCGTTACTTGCAGGGGCAACCCGCTGCAGTGCACCGTTATTGATAAAACCGGTACTAGGATAAATAGCCGTTCCACCATTAGCGAAAGTAACACCACCCTGTTTCGTTATATCACCAGAAGCACTAGTAGTAACAGCACCTGTTTTATGATTACCGCCACTGACTGTTGATGTAAATCCACTCCATACATAAGGATGAGGAACACGATATCCCGGTGGGCATGGGTCGTAAATTGATTTCGAACCGGTAGAGCCATCTCCACCATTGCTATCATACACGGCCGAATTTCCCCATAAATCATAAGCATCTTCATTCAGCCAATTATCTCCCTTGATATACTTCATCGGATATTTTGCTATATCTTCTCTTGAGAGCAATGTCGCCACTGTAAAGTCCCAACTTACAACCTCATTGTCCTTATCATAAACTGTGGCGTGTACACTTGCAGCGTCATCACTCGGACCAATAATCGGGTCTTTACGTCCCCATTGATAGAATAAGCCGTGTGAACCCTTAGGATCGGTAGCCGTTGACCACAACTTATCATCCGTTGCACCTAAATTACGATCCATCATCATAGGCGACTGGTAATTGAGGAATGCTCCATAATCAGCATGTACAGTATATGTTTGTACCTTAGCGTTCAAATCCACATCTGTTACCCAAATATGCCAACTCCAGACAATAGTTCCTGCACCGTCATAAGCGGCAATAACGGCATTACCTGCTTCCAACGCCGTTTCATCCGAACCGTTCAGGGTAAAGTAAATATAATCATTTTTCAGTTTTACGCCGGATATCAGGCTTCTTTCGCTCTGCCAAAGAATTGAAGCCGATACAGGAGTTAACGGAGAAGGAGTGATACCCTTCTTTGTTTCATCCCCCTCTACTGCCGGAGTAATCGCTCCATTACCCATAACGGTAGCCTTAAAGCGATATTCCTGTCCTGCCTTGCCTGCCACATAGCAGTTTGCAGTTTCTGTCGCGCTTAAATCGATAGACAAGTCTTCCAAAAGTTCGGCAGTCAGATTATCCAGTTCCAGATTCAATGTGTTAATGCTGCCTGCAAGTATATTGATAGAAGCAATCGTACCAGTCAGGCTAAGGTCATCCTCACCGACTTTTTCAATCGCTACTTTTACATTGCATCGTTTCGTCGACAAGTCCATAGGATTCATAGACATATATCCGTGAAAGACCTCGTTCGCAGCAAGTGCCGGAGCATTGTCCACTCTCAACTGTATTTTGGAAGAGCCGTCAGCTATGTTGAATTGCCCGGTAGTAAGGTCAAATTTGTAATCACCGGCTAAAGCAATGCCGTCTTCTGTAGAAAAATCGATAGATTTCACTTTCCAACCGATATACTTGGTAGCCGTCTTGCAACTGATGTCCAAATATCCCAAAGCATGCTTGAAGGTCATCGGAATGGCAGTTTCCACTTCGGCAGACTTAGCTGTCGCATATGTCAGGGCAGTGTTCGTCAAATGAGTGTTCGACGTGCCCGACTGCAATTGTGAGTTACTCAAAACCCCGGCAACAGCTTTCGCTGATGTATTGTCCTTATTATAAGGAGTGTAAGCATAGAAAGTATGTTCTCCTGCTTCTTTGTCCCACGCTACCTGTGTGTAGAACATTCCCTCGGTCTGTCCCACAAAAGGAGCTGCAACTCCCACAGCAAGATTGGTTGTTTTTGTCTGCTCACAGAAGAAACCAATTTTACTATCTGCCGCCCAAGCCGTCTTATTATCACCCAACTGTGACTGGCAATTGAGGAAAATTTGATTTCCCCCCGCCGGACGCGTAAAATCAGTCTGGGTATAGTCATCGTCACTGCATGCAGTGGCAAGAAACGCTGCACAGAGTCCTAAGACCGGAAATATAGATTGTTTTTTCATCTTTGTATGATTTAAATTTTAATGAATGATATGAATCTGACAGGCAGATTAATAACCCGGTGTCTGCTGTACCAACGGGTCTTTCGACATTACAGTAGCATCGACAGGCCATAACAGATGCTTCTCAACAAGGTCGCCCGAAACGCTAATCTGAAGAGACTTAGCCAATTCTCCATCCTTCATACGGCGGATGTCATACCAACGCTTACCTTCACCAACAAACTCTTTAGAACGTTCTTCCAGAATCGCATCTTCTGCTGTTTCACCACTACGGGGGTATTTGTTGGCAGCATAAGCGGAACCGTATGCACGTTCACGGACACTATTGATATATGCAGCAGGATCGCCTCCCTGCAATGCTACGATTTCAGCCAGCATCAACTGCAAATCCGCATAGCGATAGACGGGCCAGTCGTTCGTGAACTTACGTATATCATTGTCCAGTTCTCCTTTATATTTATTCAAGAGTATAGCTGCCGCTCCACCGTCTACCTTATATACATCAAAGAAAGTGGCGCTACGACGAATATCGCTTTCACTGAACGTATCAAAGAACTCTTTTGCATACTGATAGTTGGATGCAGTACCATTCAGTTTCAAAGGATTCACATTATCGCCTTTGTACTCTACACCATCTGCATTCTCGAAACCTACCAGATTGGTATTCGTAGGATACATGAATTTGCTAAAGAAATTTTCTTTCTCATTCAGCATGTAGCGAATAACGAATATCATTTCTTTATTATCTTTCTTCGTTACGTCAAAAACCTCTTCAAAGCTGGTCTTGGAAGCAAAGCCGTACTTGCCGCAATCTATAATATCCTGCAACGCTTGTTTGGCTGCTGCCAGGTCGGCCGGTATATTTTTTGAGTAGACGCTTCCACCGCCAATGGGTTTTACCTCGCATCCCCACAACAGGATTTCGGCTCTCAACATCTTTGTTGCCGCCTTGCTCCAATAAGAGCTTTTGTCTGTGGAATTGATGGAAAATGCATCATCTGCGAAATAATCTTCCGATGCCTTGATGTCTCTTACAAGGAAATTGTAGACTTCTTCTTCCGTAGCCCGCGGCTGATTCAAGTCGGAAGGGGTGAAACCACCGTCCATCACGCGTGCGGTTTCAATCAGAGGAACTCCGCCATAGGTACGGAACAGATGGAAGTAATAGAAACTTCTCAATCCGTGCAACACACCCATATAATAGTTCTTTTCTGTTTCATTCAAGGCAGAACTGCCGGGGACGGACTGGATGGCATGGTTAATCTGCATGATGTCCATATAGAAGTTGCCCCAGTTGCTTATCACATAATTAGCTTCAGTGAGATTGTTTGTCACAGCCGGCACATCACTAATAGTCTGATTGAACAAAGAAGAGTTTGAGCCGTAAAAAGTTCCACCTCTAAGTTCACCCATTTTGAACAGCGCTTCCTGACGCTCGCGAACACGATAATGCAAACCGCGCACAAAGCGTTCCGCCTGATCTTTGGTACTCCAGTAATTACTGATACCATAGGAGTCTACCGGACTCAAGTCCAAATAATCGCAAGACTGCATGACTCCTATCAACAACACTAATAATGTATATTTTATATTTTTCATAATGCTATCTTTCTTTATGATTTTAGAACACGACCTTTAATCCCATCAGAACTGTCTTAGGCAAAGCGTATCCGCCTTTATCGCCGCTAGTAGTTCCATATTCGGGAGTGTAGAGACGATTGTCCGTTATATAGAACAAATTCTGTCCGGTAAGCGTCACTGTCACTTTATCCATCAGGACTTTTCTCGTCCACTGCGAAGGTAAATCGTAGCTCAAAGAAATCTCACGTGCACACAAATAGGAAGCATCTTCCCAGAACAATGAAGTGTTACGGGTATAGTTCTTTTTAAAGTTAGTGTCGTTAGTCATCAATACCGGAAGTTCCGCACCCGGATTATCTTCCGTCCATGTCTTTTTAGCCAAATCCGGGACATTGAAGTGACCGGAAGTGATACCCATGAAATATTGATAACCGCTATTCCATTTCTTATATCCCAGTGCATAGTCGAATCGGGCAAACAAGGTCAGACCTTTCCATGTAACGGACGTATTGAAACCACCCATCCACTTTGGAATTTCGTTGCCAAGCTTCACTTGGTCGTACGTGTCGATAGTTCCGTCACCATTCACATCGTACCATACAGCATCACCCGGAGCTAACTGCTGTGCATTTTTCTGCTGCTCAACTGTCAACTGTGCATAAGCTGCCGGGCCATATACCGGTTTAGAGGGAATCTTGTCCACGTAATAAGCATAGTTTGCCAAATCGGCTTCGTCACGCACGACATTCATCATCTTAAATCCGTAGATATCACCGTAAGACTGTCCTTCCTGTATTCCACCCTTCCACACGGTTTCATTACTACCTTTGCCTTTGTAAACTTCCGTTCCGCCCTGGCGGTTGTTTTCGTTACCGTTATCGGGCAATTGCAGGATTTTGGATTTCACGAAAGTGATGTTGGCGCCTACATTCCACTTAAAGTCCTTACGATCAAAAATGCGGTAATTGACTTCAAGTTCCATACCCTGGCTACGCACAGCACCGTTGTTTGTCGTCATCGAGCCTACACCGGATGAAGAAGCCAAAGGTACATTGGCAATCAAGTCGGTAGTCTTCTTGTTGAAGTAGCCTACGCTCAAGTCTACCTTATTAAATAATCCTAATTCTATCGCAGTATCAAAAGAAGTCGTCTTCTCCCAACGCAATCCGGGATAAGCAATATCGTTAATCAACAGACCGTAAATACCGTTGTAGTTACCGGCATTTGCATAGCTGCCCTGCAATTCGTACAGCCCGATACCGTTCACGTTACCATTCTGTCCATACCCCATACGAACCTTTATGTTGGAAAATATATCCAGATATTTCTCCATGAATTCTTCACGATACACATTCCATGCGGCACTGACACCGGGGAAAAATCCCCAACGGTTGTCTACCAACTTGGAATAGCCGTCGTAACGTCCGGAAAAAGAGAAAAGATACTTGCTCTTATAATCGTAGGTCGCATTTACGAAACCGGACATGATACGCTCCTGTGTATGAGTGGTAGACATGTTACGGGTAGATTTCCCATTGGCATCCAACGGGGCAGTAAACTGCAACCCGATAAAGTCGTCGGAAGTAGCTCCCTGACCTGAGGCCGAGAGTCCGTAGCTATATTTGTCTATTATTTCAAAACCACCGACTGCACTGACGTTATGGTCACCGAATGAGGCATTATAATTAAGAATGGCGTTATAAGTCTGATCCAGTTTGCGCGCATAAGTGGCAGAGGCCTTGCGGGTAGCATTCAACTTACCGGGAGCAGTAGGCAACTCTTTATCAAAAGATTCAGTTTCTTTCATCCAAAGATACCACATACCACTCAGTTTCAGGCTCAGTCCTTTCATCAAATCCACTTGGAAAGAAGTTCCCAACGTGGTCTTATAAGCCGTATTTCTGCGATAGTAGTAGTTCTTCATCTCATTCCAGTTGGCATTCTGGGTATTATTGAGCAGTGTAATAACTGTTCCGTCCAGATTAGCCCCTTTGAAAGTAGGCGGAGCCGCAGCCACCACACTCCAGAAATTAGCGTCGCTCATGTAGTTAGGACTAGTCTCCGAACGTGAAAAGTTTACGAAACCGGAAGCTTTCAACCAACTCTTAATCTTATATTCACCGTTTAAGTTAAAAGACAAACGCTGGTATCCCGACTCCAGTGGGAAACCCGTTTCATCATAATATCCGATGCTTGAGTAATACTTGCCTTTATCGTTTCCGCCGGAGAATGAAACATTATAATCCTGCGTCCAGGCATCCTGTGTGTTCAACTTCATAAAATCAGTTTCCTTGAACAATAGATAATTGTCTGATGCAGGATCTTTCATCGATTGCCAGCCGTAGTCCAGAAGATATTTGTTCTTATCCGTCAGAATAGATGTACTATAGATACCATTGCTGCTTTTATTTCCGTCGGCGGTAATGTCATTTCCTGTACCCCATCCGTTCACCAGATTCAAATCGTCTCCACTACGCTTTGCCGCCATACGCTCCCAATACAGATAGTCACGGGCATTCATAAAATCATAGTTGTCGCGGGCAAAACCTTTACCGATATTTACGTTCAAAGTTACAGTTGTTTTTCCCACATGGCCGCTCTTGGTAGTCACCAATACTACACCATTGTTGGCACGTGCTCCATACAACGCTGTCGCAGCAGCATCTTTCAAGACTTCGATAGACTCAATATCGTTGCTGTTGATATCGTTCATATCGGATTTCTGCACACCGTCGATTATATACAACGGGCTACCGGAACCGTTCAAAGAAGCACCTGCACGTACCTGAATAGAAGGTCCTGCTCCCGGCTGACCGGAAGTTTGTGTAACACGTACACCGGTAACCGTACCTGCCAAAGCTGTCAACGGATTGGAACGTACACCTTTCTCCAAAACTTCGGAAGACACTTTGGATATAGCTGCCGTCAGTTTATCTTTAGTAACGGTTTTACCATAACCCGTGACAATAACTTCCTGCAAACCTATGGCATCATCTTTCAGCACTACCATAATATTCTTACGTCCATCCACCGGAATATTCTGCTGGGCATAGCCTATGTATGAAAAAGCAAGAATCGATTTGCTCTTCGTCAACGTTAACGTATATTTCCCATCCAAATCTGTAATAGCACCATTTGATGTGCCCACTTCCAATACAGAGACACCAATCAAAGGCTCTCCCGCAACATCTTTCACAACACCACTTACCGCTTGCCCGACTTGTGCATACATGCTGCCGATGGAACAAAGCATGGCCACTACCATGAAAATTACTTCCCGGCAGTACTTTAAATGTCTTTTTCTCATATTAAAGAGGTTATTTAGTAGATAATATAAACAGTTCCAA
The DNA here is from genome assembly GCF_012113595.1 of Bacteroides faecium. Lineage (NCBI taxonomy): Bacteria > Pseudomonadati > Bacteroidota > Bacteroidia > Bacteroidales > Bacteroidaceae > Bacteroides > Bacteroides faecium. The sequence goes on along the minus strand of NZ_CP050831.1, from coordinate 4,430,993 downwards.
TCTCATCCATCCGACCGGACGAGTTGATAGCTTTTGGAATCCCGGCTCATTACCGAGTTCGGCAATAACAGCCATGTCACCATCAGGCAAAAGAGCCATACATGTATACCCTGCTGCTTTGTCATAAAGCACTATCTGACCTGCGGGGTCAAATGTATGCGAATGCCCACCAAAGAATTTAGCTTTAGCCAAATATAATATACCGCGATCATCGTGAGCATCTGTTGCAGTAATCCCTTTCGGTCCGCAATAATACAGCCAGTCATCTTTTACTATAACACTTCCTGCACAGCCTTTGTCAGGAGTAGGTAGTGCTGTCGGAGCATAATCTGAAAAAGAAGGCCATTTGGCTCCACCATCTGTACTTACATAGTTTTGACGGTATCCGTTATAACGGATATTTCCAATCAATGCACCATCAGGAGCTTCCGTAACTGTCCATTCACCGGATTTATTAGGTTGCCCGGTTTCCCATGTCACCCCGTTATTATCCGACCACATAGCTGTATTTCCACCATTTGAAACGGTTCCAGCAGCTTCATCCACTTTGAAAGTGCGTATGGGAACAATCAGACGGTTCTTATATTGTTCACTCGATGTCATTTGTACCCCAGAACCAGGACCGAAGCTACCAATCATTCTTTTCGCACCGCTAAAAACCCCAATTGTCACCTCGTCTGTGAGATCTTTTCTTGTCCAATTTAATCCATCATCTTCCGAAGTGTACATAATAGCTCTATTATTATAACCTTGCTTGGCAGACTCTTTACCTACGGCATCCCATAAAGAGGTAAACAAAAAGATTTTCCCTGTAACTTGGTCAACAACAACAGTCGGATCCATATATGACAACTTTGACGAAGTAGCTTGATTGGTTAAATTCTTTTCAGTCCATGTTACTCCCTTATCAGTAGTACGCTTCATCAGAATATCTGTCCGACCCGCCTTGTCTTGCCAAGTCCCATAGCGAGCTTCACAAAAAACGAGTATGCTACCTTTCTTTGTAACCGCTATGGCAGGAACACGATATGAAATGTCATTACTTGCTTTTGAATTGAATACGGTAATTGTTGGAGAAGTTACCTCCCATACCGGTTCTGAATCAGGGTCAGGATCAGGATTTGGGTCCACAACTTCATCCGGATAAGGTACCGGACTGAAGTCATTAACGTTATCATCTGAGCAGGCATTAAAAAAGAACAATCCAATGCTTAAAACTAGAGCATTAAATAAGTATTTCATAAATAAAAAAATTAAAGATTAATAATAGGCACTAAAATTAAATCTAGCTTCATCCAGTCAGCCGGACGTTTAAGAGGTTTTATATTAGGTAATGATTTACGAGTAAACGATTGCGTATCTGCTGTCTCAAAGATTATCGCCATCCGTCCGTCCGGTAGCAAAGCCATACAGCTGTATCCGGAAGCTTTGTCATACAAAAGCAGACCATCATTCCAAGTTTTCCCGCCATTACAGCTTTTATATAAAGTCAATCCAGCTCTTTCGTCATATTCCGGTGTTTCCGGAATTCCCTTTATTCCAGAGAAATAAAGATGTGCATTTTTCCCTAACACACTAGCTTGGCAGCCTTTAGACACGCCAGGCAGAGCCGGCTCTTTCACAGCTTTACTCCAAGTCATGCCGCCGTCTTTGCTATATGCTACCATACGTGCACCTGATACCCGGGCATTATACACTAAAACTCCATTTGGAGATTCTGCAATCTGGAACTCATTATCTGTATCTCCATTTCCGCCTACTGTCCACGTTTCACCATGATTGTCAGAGAAAATAGCAACGTCATGTGCAGTTTTTCTTTCTGCATCTGAAATACGGGCTGGCAGAATTAAACGTCCTTTGTACTTCTCACCTACCATCTGCAATCCTGCTCCCGGACCAAAACCATATATATAACGTCCATCAGGTATCAAAGATGCAGTAACATCGGCAGGAGTAGACCATGTCTGACCATTATCATCCGAAGTGATAAGGATGGCACGGTTGCCAGCTCCTGAATGATCCTTTGCCGGCCAGAAAGTCGTAAAAAGAAAGACTTTGCCAGTGTTTGAATCCAAAATGGGGGTTGGATCCATATAAGCACCGGTAGTTCCCTTTGTCAAATCTTGCATAACCGACCATGTCTGACCATTATCTGTGCTACGCTTCACTACTATATCTGTACGACTTTTATCTTGCCAACTTTCTCTACGCGCTTCACAAAATACAATCAAAGAACCATCTTTAGCTGTCAATAATGAAGGAATACGATAACTATTCACATTATCATCCCCGGCAGAAAACACGGTGTATTTAGGAAACTCAGAAAAAGTGTTTTTAGCGCCGGACTGCGCTTCTCCTTTCATACAAGAAAAGAGAAGCATAAGTCCTGCTAATAATATGCTTTTCAATATACGCATAGTAATAGTTTTAGATTTTATCTTTAAAAGCTACGTAATATTTCAAAGAAGTTCCTTGCAAAGCATATAACTACGAATCATCATACGAGGTATATGGAAAGGACCTTTAAAGAGATTCCCTTTGGCGGGTTGGGCTACGGTACCGTCACGATGAAGATAACCATACCATTCTCCGTACTCCGTATCGGGGAAAAGAGCATACGTCCAATCACTGATCTGCTTGTGCATCTGAAGATATTTCTCATCTCCGGTAGCTTGATAAGCATATAAAGTAGCAATAATAGCTTCTGTTTGCGGCCACCAGAATTTCATATCCTGAGAATAGTCTTGAACCGGAAGATTACGGCAGTCACGGAAATTGATGATTCCACCGAACTCCTTGTCCCATCCCCATTCCCAAGACCAATCAAGAATTTGAAGAGCCAATTGGAGTAAATCCTTATCCCAGTTGCGATATTTAGCTTCTTCCATGATGAACCAGGCTGTTTCAATACAATGTCCCGGATTTATGAGACGTCCGTTACAAGTATCAATAAATTCACCATTGGGTCCTACCATCTCAAGCAAAGCTTTGAATTCGGGATGGATGAAGTATTGACGCAATGCTGCAATCGAACGGTCGATCTGTTCTGTCAACACCGGGTCATCAACAACCATACGGATTCGAGAAGCTGTGTTTATCAAGATCATCGTTATTGAATGACCTCGTGCTTCCAATGAAGGCAGATATTTCGGTTCCAGCAAACCGGGAGTTTCTAAGAAATGCTGTATGCTCTTGAAAATCTCCAAAGCTCTTTCTGCATATTTTTTATCACCGGTTGCCAAAGCATATTCAGCCATTGCAATAGCAGCAAACCCCTCGGAGAACACATAACGACGTTTACGCAAAGGAGTACCTTCTTCCGTTACTTCAAAAAACATGTGTCCGTCCGTATCAAAGCAATGGGCTTCTATAAAGTCAATACAACTTTTCGAAGCGGAAAGCCATTCGGGATTCTTCTCTATATTATTATATGCAAATGCTGCTATGAAACCAAAACGTCCCTGAAACCATACAGACTTCGTAGTATCTATTATACTACCATCGCGATTGACGCAAGTATAGACACCGCCATGCTTACGATCCAAGCCATGCTTCATCCAGAACGGCATAATGTTATTCATTATGTCGTCCTTATAGGATATAGCCCATTGATTTATGTATTCTGTTACGTTCATGACCTGTACGATTAGAGTTTATTGCAACGTTCGAAAAAATGGATTGCTTCCAATTCTGCTTTCATCTGCGCCTCTTCCGCATCTGTCATATTCTGGAACGGAGTACGGTTCTTACCTAAATCAAGACCTATCAATTTCATGATGCGTTTTCCGCCGACTATATTTCCACGGAAATGGCAGATGACGTTAATCACTTCCTGTGAGAAGTTTTGGCGTTCGCGGGCTGTCTCCAAATCACCGGCTTTCCATGCATCAATAATACCGACTAATTCTTTTCCGTTATAATTGGTAGTTCCGCCAATGCCACCCTGAGCACCGCCCATAGCCAGACAAGGAAGAATCGTTTCGTCCTGGCCATGCAACATATCAAACTTACCATTCTTATATAAACGACACTGATTGTACTCATACATGCTTTCAAAAGTATATTTGATACCCGCGAAATTAGGAATACGTCCGTCTACTGCTTCCAACAGTTTAACCATTGGCAAAAAAGCGCCATTAAATGCCGGAATATGATAATAATAGAAAGGAAGTTCGGGTGCACCGGATGCAATCTCTTCGATGTACTTAACTAATTCTTCAATACGTCCAATCTTCGGAAAGGGTGGAGCCATAGCACCAATCCCCCATGCACCAATTTTTTGTGCATGTTCGGCCAGCATACGGCTCGCCTTCACACAGCAACTACCAACATGCACGATTACTTTAAAACCTTCGGGTGCAACAGATACCCAGCGTTCGGCCAGTTGCATGCGTTCTTCTTCTGTCAGCATATAGCCTTCACCGGAAGATCCATTGATAAAAACTCCTTGCAGCCCATTCTTTACCAACATTTTGGCGTATGCTTCAATTGGTTCTAAATTTATTTCACCATTTTCATAAAAAGGAGTAAACGGTGCATCAATAAGTCCTTTAATTCGTTCCATCATTTTATTTTTTATAAAGTTAGTATTATTCTCAATCTACCATATTATCTGTCTTCGGTCTTAAGAAATAGATTTGAAGTACCAATGCCACAGTCACTACAATACTTAACATGGCAAATCCTTGTCCCAAGCTTCCACCATCTGTCCATTTGCCAAGAAGTTCGGTCACGGCAGCTCCGGCAAATACTCCGGTCATATTCATTATGCCATAAGCAGTTGCACGGTGTTTTGCCGAGACAAACTGACATAGGATAGGCATATTATTTGCATCAAATATTCCAAAACCAATACCAAAGAGCAGACCCGCACCAATCACACTGATAAAACTATGACCAAAACCGAGCAAAAGCAACGCCGGTATAGTCATTCCCAGGCCAATAGCTCCAGTATAAATACGTCCACGAATATTTTTTTGCACCCAACGGTCGGACAATATTCCACCTAGAATAACACCGATAAAAGACGATACTGCAATTGTTATGGTAGAGATCGGACCTGCCTCGGCCATAGGAATATTCAGGCTATCTGCAAACAATGTCGGAAGCCAGTTTTTTGTAGCCCATCCCGGAAGGCTGGGAGCAGCAAAATAGATAAGAATTATCCAAAATGCCCAGTTAGTAAATAGTAAAGAAAGACCACTTATAACAGAGGGTTTCTTCTCTTTAGGAGCATTGCCTATTTCCTTAATAGCAATATTATGGATAGGATTTTCTTTCAAAAATAATATAAGTACCAAAGAATAGGCGATACCAACAATACCAAACCAGTGAAAAGTAGCTTGCCAAGAAAAAGCCGCAGCCGCCGTAGCTCCGAAACCACCGATAGCCTGTCCTACATACAATCCCGTCATATGTACTCCTACCGCTAAAGAACGCGATTTCCCTTCATGCCAGTCAGCAATCAACGACAAAGCCGATGGAATATACAACGCTTCACTGACTCCCATTATAGCACGCAACCAATAAAGTTCGTGAAAATCTTGAGCATATCCCATCAAGAAAGTAACAGCAGACCAAACAAAAAGACTGCCAACCACCAACCATTTACGATTTACCCTATCTGCTATTATCCCGGCAACAGGACTCATAAAACCATATATCCACAAGAAAATAGCCATCAAAGCACCAAAAGCCTCTGCTTTATTCAACTCCACAATATCGACTTTCATAGCTTCTTGCATAGTAGAAAGCATCTGACGATCCATATAATTAAGAAGCGCCACTATCCACAATAAACCAACTACCACCCAGGGATAAATACTCTTGTTTTTCATATAAAGTAATTTTTTATGTTTCACTCGTATTAAACCACTTGCAAACATAGCGACATTTTTATTATTATCCAAACATTTAATTAAATATTTTATTATATAGTCACAGATTAATTAATAAGCAATGCATAACAATAGCCTACACAACTAAAAAGGTAGCGTTACTACAAATAAATAACGCTACCTTTTTTTTGCATTGAAAAGCAAACCAATAGTAAATCAAAGCTTGACTTTAGCTATTAACTTACGAATTTTACCATGACCGATAACCGGCGCATGAGGATCTTCCGGATATACAATCACAAATTGCCCCGGCAGCAGATTAACATAAGTAGTAGGACGATCTGAATATAAGGCACATTCTTCCTCTTTAGAATATGCCTTAACCTCATTTTGCAAATCCTCTAAAGCTTTCCAGCCAATCGTCTCTGCGCCCTCTAACAGAATATGCACATCAATGTAATCGTGATGCAACTCTAAAACCTGCTTATCAGGAGCTACACACTCCGGATTTACATTATTAATAAACAGGCGCTCACCATCAATCTCAATACGCCCCAAATCCGCATGAAGTAAATCATGCGTTTTCACATAATCAAACAGAAGCCCAAACATAGGATGGAGCCCTTCAATGCGCTGACTATTTTGCAGATTAGATACAATCATATTTCTCCTTTCATTTATAGTAAAACAATATCTGCACAAATATAGGGCTAATATTTAATATACACACCTATATTAATAAATTTATTTATTATATCAATTTATGAAACCAGATATTTTGCATTAGTCATTTATGCCAAAGAAGAATACAGAAATGGACATTACAACAAATTCAAATTCGTCAAACGCCTATTAATAAATAAATTTATTATCTTTGTGGAAAAGGTGCGACAAGAGGTCGTCTAAGTAATTGTTCGAGATTACAATCGAACCTATTGTTCCGTCAATAGTAGCCTACGAAGGCGTGCTTAGCTGGTAACGGCTTGGTGCGAAGCCCTTCAGACAACGACATCTTCGATGAGGAAGAATGAACCGTAAGGTACATTCAACAAATACAAATATCCTGTAATTGAGATGGCCAGGCTGACCGATATGAACAACAGATGTGAATCGTTACACCATCGTCACAAAGAAAAGGCTTACGGATATTAATAAGCCTTGACCAAAAGGTAAGCAGACAGGATAGTCCTCTCTTTTTTAGGGCTACACGGATGCAGTTCTGCCGGTGGATAGACGGGTTCTAAGTCGGTCATGAGTTACTTGTACGAAACTTGGTAAGCCCGTATATCTCCTGTTCTTTTTAAGAGCGGGTAAGCCGCCCGTAAGGAACGCCGAATGATATGCGGGTAAAGGATTGCGGAGAAAGCGAATGCCCCCTTGTAATGAGGAGGATAGAGGTTCAAACATCACCTCACGTGAAAACGGGCAGACTTCCGCAAGATAATTCTTTGCTAAAGGAATGTGGAACTTTTGTAATGAAGAAACAGCAAATGGGCGGAGTGAAAACGAAGTGTGCGTCTTCAACCAGAAACGCAAGCGGATGGAACAGTATTGACTGGAACAGATGCGAACGCAAGGTACGAAAGCTGCAAGTCCGCATAGCAAAGGCTCAGAAAGAAAAGAGATATAACAAGGTGCAAGCCCTGCAACATCTCTTGGTTATCTCTTTTGGAGCCAAGGCATTGGCTGTAAAACGAGTGACATCCAATAAAGGAAAACGAACATCGGGAGTGGATAAAGTAAAATGGGCTACTCCTACAGATAAGCTGAACGCAATTCGTTCTTTGAAAAGACGTGGGTATCGTCCCAGTCCGCTGAAAAGAGTGTATATCGCCAAAAGTAACGGGAAGAAACGTCCGCTGGGAATACCGACCATGAGGGACAGAGCCATGCAGGCGCTTTATCTGATGGCGTTAGAACCCATAACAGAAACAACGGCAGACGACAATTCTTACGGTTTCCGTAAGTACCGTGGCACCGCCGATGCGATAGATGCCCTGCATAGATGGTTAAGCAGAGATTGTTCCCCACAGTGGATACTGGAAGGAGACATCAAGGGATGCTTCGACCACATCAGTCATGAATGGCTTCTCGGTAACGTACGAACTGACAAGACCGTACTCAGGAAGTGGCTCAAATGTGGTGTGGTATTCAATAAATTGCTTATCCCCACCGTGGAGGGCACTCCGCAAGGAGGCATCATCTCCCCGACCTTGGCGAACACCACGCTGGACGGAATGGAAAAGCTGCTGGAAGAAAGATATGCCAAAAAGTATATGAATGGAAAGTTATACTATCCGAAAGTGCATCTTGTAAGGTATGCCGATGATTTTTGTGTCACGGCAGATAAACGGAAGACACTGGAAGAGATTAAGGCATTGCTGAACGACTTTCTGGCAGAAAGGGGATTGACACTCTCGCAGGAGAAGACGAAGATTACGCATGTGAAAGACGGTTTTGACTTTTTAGGCTTTAATATCCGGAAATACAACGGAACATTATTAATCAAGCCATCGAAGAAGAGTCAGAAACGGTTCACAGAGAAGCTGCATGATATTATATTTAGTCATAAATCGGTATCACAGCAGGTTTTGATAGAAGAACTCAACCCCGTATTAAGAGGCTGGGGAAACTATTACAAACATGTAGTATCAAAGCGAGTGTTCAGCAAGACAGACCACATCTTGACCTTACAGTTAAAGAGATGGTCATATAGAAGGCATACAAACAAGTCGAGGAAATGGATAAAGGACAAATACTTTATTAAGATAGGTTCAAGAGACTGGATGTTTGGCTTTAATTATGAGGATTGCGATAAAAAGTATACCTTTGTATTATTGAAGTTGGCAGACATATCGATTGAACGGTACATTAAGATAAAGAAAGAAGCCAATCCATTTGACACAACTTGGGATGCCTACTTTGAAAGACGACAAAAGAAAGGTTGGCGGGTTCGTTCCGCGAAAGTGGATACTTTATCGGAAAGCGCATTAATAATGTGACTGAACCGATTTAATTTTGTGAGAATTAAATTTAGAATTATCGGAGCTGTATGCGGGGAAACTCGCACGTACAGTTCTTAATGGGGAAAGCGGGGGAAACCTCGCTGACCTACATAACAATAAAGAAGAACTAAGATGAAACAACATTTACTGAAAGAAATAGAAGCAGGAACCAAAAATGCTCTTCTCAAGAAGAAGATTATTACGCATTATATATATAATGGTAGTTCTACTATTACAGATTTAGCAAAAGAGCTAGATCTTAGTGTCCCAACTGTCACAAAATTCATTAGTGAAATGTGTGAAGAAGGCTATATTAATGATTATGGCAAATTGGAGACAAGTGGCGGACGTTACCCCAGCCTGTATGGTCTTAACCCCGAATCCGGATACTTCATTGGAGTAGACATCAAGAAATTTGCGATTAATATAGGTTTAATCAATTTCAAAGGTGATATGGTAGAATTAAAAATGAATATCCCTTTTAAATCTGAAAATACTTCAGAAGCACTTGATGAGCTATGCAGACTTATTCTTCAATTTATAAAGAAAGTAGATGTTGATAATGATAAAATATTAAATATCAATATCAATGTTTCCGGCAGAGTAAATCCTGAATCCGGTTATAGTTTCAGTCTATTTAATTTCGAAGAAAGACCCTTAGCAGAAGTACTAACTGAGAAAATTGGATTTCGGGTAACAATAGATAATGATACACGCGCCATGACCTATGGAGAATACATGAAGGGATGCGTAAAAGGAGAAAAAGATATTATCTTTGTAAATGTTAGTTGGGGATTAGGCATCGGCATTATTATTGACGGGAAAATATATACTGGAAAATCGGGCTTTTCCGGAGAATTTGGACATACAAATGTCTTTGATAACGAAATCATTTGTCATTGCGGAAAAAAAGGATGTCTGGAAACCGAAGCGTCCGGTTCCGCCCTTCATAGAATATTAATCGAACGTATTCAAAATGGAGAGAGTTCTATTTTATCAAACAGAATCTTATCAAAAGATAATGCATTGACTCTTGATGAAATTATCGCTGCCGTGAATAAAGAGGATTTGCTCTGTATCGAGATAGTAGAAGAGATCGGACAGAAACTTGGAAAACAGATTGCAGGATTAATAAATATCTTTAATCCCGAATTGGTTATCATAGGCGGAACCCTATCATTAACCGGTGACTATATCACCCAGCCTATCAAAACAGCAGTACGCAAGTATTCTCTAAATCTGGTCAATAAAGATTCAGCCATCATGACTTCCAAATTGAAGGATAAAGCTGGCATTGTAGGGGCTTGCATGCTGGCACGCAGCAGAATGTTCGAGAGTTGATTCTATCTTCTGCGCCGAGAGAGAAAGTTATCTATAAAACGAACAATATAGACTACGGCAACTCCGGCAACAACTAAAACAATAATACGGCTTAACATAGATTGTATTTTTATATTTCACATAAAATCCAGACAAAGAAACATTCCTAGTCATACAAAAGGAATTCTGTAAGAAAAACGAAACGCTGATTATTTGATTAATAATCAGCGTTTTCTAATTTGAGAGCCGCTAGCCAGACTTGAACTGGCGACCTACGCGTTACGAAGTCCCGTGTAGCGGCTTTAATACCAAGCTGATTACTAATATATTAGACATCCTTTTCTAAGCTTTTCAAAAAACAATCTACTATACAATTGCTATTTTTAAGGTAGAATTGAAATGTTAATAATATATTTTATAAAGTTGACTAATAAAATTTGAATCCTATTTAAAGTCCCTTACATCATAGCTAGTTCCATCTATAAAGATGGAATTTCCAATTGTAGTGAATGAAACTTGCTCTCTTACCATTCCGCCATACGAATTCTTTGCCCCGTAATCTAATTCCCAATTTACTGTATATTCTCCATCTTTAGTATATTTCTCGTCATATACCGTAAAAGAGTCAGGGTCCTTTAATATATGTTTAAAATACGCTTTGTATATTCTCCTACCATTTGATACACCTTCATCACATGATGATAATGATACTACCACAATAGCCATCATTAACAATAAAATCTTTTTCATCTCGTTTAATTTTTAATTTGTTTGTAAATCATTAAATAGATTGATATACTTCACAGTTTCATGTATTTATTCAATGGATACAGTTGTGTTATTTGCAACAGTTGCATCGAATTCATATCCCATTTTCATTTCCGCTTTAGAACCACAAGGAAGAGGAACACAGGTACAACAGAATATTACCACCGATAAAGGCGTGCGGTTTTTTCCGGTAATATAAACTTCAGAAGAAGTAAAATTCACTATATCCCCAGAGGGCAAGGTTAGAAATCGAACCTTAATACCTAAACGTCCCTTTGTTCCAAACCAAGCAGACCTCTTTGCTTCACTTACAACCCCTTTGGCAATCGTACCTGCCGGAATAGCTACTGTTTTATTAATAAGAATATCTCTTGATACTTTGAAGTCGATATTTTGTCCCTCATGCACCTGGGACGCCTTTACATTACTAATAGCTTCTAACGGAACTATAGTGCCAGCCTTAATAACTATTTCTTGCTTCTCTTGGGCTTTGGATGTTATACATGCCAATGTAACCATCAATAGAAATAAAATCTTTTTCATTGCGCGTATTTATTTAGTTTGTTCTTTAATTCATTGAATAAATTGGGGAACTAATAACTATGTAGATGAAACACTATTTCTTTTTATTACCCCTGTAACTTTGTATATAATTTTAATAGCTGGAATCGGAATTTCAAATGGAGGATAAAAATAGTCACCTTCCATAGGGCCATCTGTATGTTTTATATGATTGTCTGACATGCATATAAGTGCTGTTTTGTCCTTATTGTAATAGAGCCTTTTAATATATCTGTTTGATTCTGTTTGCACAACATATACGCTTCCCGGTTCTATAAAAGATTCATTAAGTGGACGTATTCCGATAAGACTTCCAGGAGGATATCCTGGTATCATACTATTTCCATAAACATACAGAGATGCCTCGCTATCTTTTAGTAAATCTCCGACATTTATCCACCCTGTACGAGAACCGCACATATCTATATTCGCATTACCGGCAGCAGCTTTTGCATTATATACCGGCACGAGTTTCCCTGTATGAGTTGAATTTGTGACAATCTCAATACCCTTCGTAAAGTCTTCGTAGTCTAATTTCATAATTCCTGCTATTTTCGCAGTTTCCTCTTCTGTTAGTGTTGTGAGTTGTTTGTTCAATAGATTTCTTTCTATTTCTTGGTAGTTTAAATAGCTATAATAATCTTTGAAGAAGTCTATAACTGTATAGTCGTACTCAAAAGGTGGAATCACTTGAATAGATGATTCTGTTTTGATAGAGTTGTTTTCAACTGAGGATTCTTCTTGCTTCTTCAATGGCTCCCCTCTACCTGTTAATATGTAGTCGGAGTTTATATCATTTCTATTTTCGCATATAGCAGAAAGGATGTCAGATGGAAGTGATTTATCCTTCCCTCCGGTAGTCTTTCCATCTCTCATCTGAGATATTTTAGATTGAGCAGATTTTACGCCATATTTTTTTTCTATTTCATAAGGGGTTATTCCTGCCTTATCTATTGTCTCAAAAAAACGTTCAATCATTCCCATAATATTCAAAGTATTATTTTGGCTTTATAATTATAAAGTATACATTTGCATCGAAATCAAGTTGCGGATGATTTCAACTAATATGTTTAACTGCTCCCGTAAGGGACTATATAGGCGACTTTACTTCAAACCGCAACTTTGGAGTTGGTCGCTTTACTTTATTGCTTATGGAAAGACCTATTATTCCATTCTGTGAATTGGATAAAGATAATCATATTCCAGATCCACGATCAATCATCCAGATTGCAGTTTCAGATTATAGGAATAGTAATATATCTGATAAAGAACTTTCTGAACATATATGTGATTCTCTTGCATTACTTATGAAAGATTATCAATTGAATATTGAATGTTATAATGATACATCCCACTTAATTTTTAGAGAAAATAAGGATTGAGGCGACTACGATTGATACTATCCATGATACGGCTTCAATATATTGATGTAGGCGTATAATGGATTCCTGATGCCTTATTTTCTTTTTATAGTTCAATTCTTCATTTTGTAATCTTAGGTTTTCTGACATTAACTTATCCAATTCATTCTTTCTGTTAATTTCATCCTCATGCTCCTTTTGTAATGCTTGAAAGCCTCCTATCTCTATAAAATCTTTACCTTTTTGGGTTGCCGTGCATATATAGTGGTCCGGCATGCATAATCGCATTGGTTTTTCGATTAACCCTTCTGGAAATAGAAACTCGTCAATAATAGACATTCCTCTTTTAGTATCAATAGAGATGCAATCTTTTGATATAATCTCTATCAATATATCATCTTTTTCTTTTGCTGAATATATATCCATGTCTCCATATTATAATAAGGTATAAAGTGGCCTAATAGTTAAATGATGTTTAATACTATATAATTCTAAAGCATTTATTGTTATGCTTTAGAATTATATAGTATATTTGCATCATCAATCAATCACGAAGCAAAGGTAGCGTATTGAGTTGAGTAATGCAATAGTACATACATATTAAAATACACGATTATGAGCACGAATTTTAAAAATCAGATGAAAGAGGTCATGAGCCTTGCTTGGCGCTTCTTTAAAGTAACAGGCGAAAGTTTCTCTGAATGCCTGAAAAAAGCTTGGCAAGTTTGCCGGCTTGCCAAAGAGATGAAAACTAAAACAGTTCAATTTTTCTATCAAAAAGTGAATGGTGAAATCAGACAAGCTTTCGGTACGATGAAAAAAGAAAAGATTCACGATAAGATAAAAGGTACTGGTGTGCGAAAGAATGAAGACCTTTTCAATTATTGGGATACCGAAGTAGGTGGCTGGCGTTCTTTCAAGAAGTTTAACCTTATAAAAATAGTATGATTATGACACACTACGAATTAGAACAAGGCTTGAACGCCTTATACAGAGACTTGGATAATGTTCAGAATATGGATGAAGCAACAGCCTGTAAAGTTTACAACGTAGATTGCAAGGCTGATATTATCGAAGTGATGCAAGAAGAAATAGAGACTTACAAAGCAATTCTAGGACTTGATGCTAAAGAAGACGATGGTATGGATTACGATGCCCTCTGTATGGTTCAAGGATTGAGCCGATACGCATAACACCCCTACCCTGCTGACGGATTGAACGGCAGCCGATAGCGAGAATCGGGCAGGGTTCTATTGATTAGTTCTTTGACATTTTGGTTAATACGAAAAGAAATTCAACCATAGCAGAAATGCCGTGACCGGTTGAAGGTTTGAATTAGTTATAAACATCACTTGGAAGTCCGAAAAGTCTTTATCAGTAAGCATATAGCAGGTTAGGCGAGCTATAACGCTATCTAAGTGATTCATCATATAGCCCTATTGACAGCTTGAAACTGGCAACTGATAGTGAGAATCAGATAGGGCACAAATTTTAAATTATACGATTATGTCACATTATTATTCAAAAGTAGATGCTGATAGTTTATTATCACTTGTAAATGCATCTGATTGCGTAGAGTATTTCGATACATCTAGTTTGGTTTCTGAAATGGATGAAACAGAAGTCCTAAATCAGATAAGCGAAGATACTATAATTAGTTATCTCGAAGATAAAGGGTTTAAAATCGAAAAGGAGGATTGAATATGAAACTAATCCAGTTTATTTTATCCATAATTTTAGCCTTATGTGCTATTGGTATGCTATATGGGGCTATTACGACATCTAGCCCCATGAAATTAATGTCTATTGTTATAATGGGTATTATATGTATTGGGACTTTCGTCTTTGTCAGAATTGCCTATATAGAATTACACGAATAAGTTCAAATTAATAGAAAGGAGTAGGATTATGGGAGTATTTGAAAGAAAAGCATATGGATTGTCTTGTGATGTATGCCAGAAGGTGTATATAAATGAATATCTAGACAAAAGTCTTTGGTGGAATGAAAATTCGGCAAAGGAAGATGCAGAAAACAAAGGATGCTGGTTAATAAAAGATGAAAAGTGCTATTGCCCTGCCTGCTATGAGATTGATAAGGATGATAATGTGACTATCAAGGAGAAAAAAGAATAATCAAATAAAGAATAGTAATGAATGAAATTATAATTATTAACGGCTATGAGTATACAAAGGATGAATTTGATACCATAGCGGCATTTATAGGAAGCGATATTAATTAACTAATAACATAAATAAGTATGAATAGAGGGCAAGAAGTCGAACTGGCAGCAAATGCCGAAGTAGATGGTTTGAATGGCTTAGAAGGCTTTGATAGAACCGATATGATAAATATGTTTGGTTCTGGCGTTACTTGGGCAGATGCTCATCCTGAAGAAATCGAAGGGTGTGACTTCTGCAAACAAGAAAGAGTTGCTACCCATAAGTCAAAAGAGTGTGATTTAAGTTACGATGGTGAAACTCTATGCGTAGACATTGATATACCCTTAACTTGGGGTAGTGCAACTGGTTATTATGGCTTTAATATTAACTACTGCCCGTTTTGTGGCAGAAAATTAAAGTAGCTTATGAACTCAATAAACGAAAACGGTTGCAGCGTATGTCAAATAAAGTAATGAATCAAGAAAGAACATTGCCCTTTGGCAAGTACAAAGGACAAGAAATAAAATATATCATACTTACCCACATAGGGTATATCATGTGGTGCTTTGAAAATATTAGTTGGTTTAAGTTAACCGATGAAGAGCAGGCGATATATGATGCAGTTGCGATAATGATTAAGAAAGATAACCTCGAAATGACTTTTCCGGTTGAGTTAATGTATAAGCATATAAGGAATAGAGAAGCATTTGAGCGATTGGAAACACCATTTATTGATAACAATAGCTATACATCCTTTAAAACGATAGACAAAGATAATCCAATTTGCAAAAGTGTAGAAAAATACATAACATCTACAGAATTACATAAGATACCGTCATTTCCTGATTTGTGTAGTGGACTTTTACATTCTATGAATAAAGAGGTTGATAGAGCCTATTGTAACGGAGAGGCTGATGAAGATATATTTGATTATTAAAAAACTAGAAATCCGCAAAAAGGTAGACCGATAATCCGGCATAAGGTTCCTGCAATAAGTCAGTACTGTGAGTAAGGGAAACCAGCCGGGCGGATTCTGAAAAATATAGTAGTTTTATCGTGTTTTATTTTGTGTTTGTGTTGTACGGGTGCGCGGTCTGTGAAGATAGCGCATCTTTTTATTTGAAGGAATGGCGGAATTGGCAGATGCGGTAAAGCTTGGCATTCCCGGTTCGAGTCCGGGTTCCTTCACTAAGTTTATTTTATGTTTAACCAATGATGCCGACGAAAAGGACGTCGTAGGGTTTAAGCCCCTGTATTTATTTGATTTTTAAATGTTCTGCATCTATCCCGGTGTCCGTTGATTCGGTATCCGGGAACAAAGTAGCTCGTGAGAGTGAATGTTTATCAATAAAAGAACAAGAATATCAAAGTCCACATTAGAGCGCTAATGTGGCAATCATGGATAAGTGGCGGAATTGGAAGACGCACGGAACGTATGCCGGGACTCTCGCTTATTGGCAGTAAAGCCCATCCCCGTTCGAATCGGGGCTTATCCACAATCACTAATAAAAACAGCTTATGGAAAAAGTAAGTAGCAAAGAAAAAATGAAAACCATGAAGAAAGGAGCAACAATCAAGTTGCCAATATCTTCATTAGAGACAATTCGTAACAATGTATCCCTTTTGAACGCCAAGCATTACAGTGAAGGCAAGAAATGGAAGTCTGAATCATTCAAAGAAAAAGGCATTGTTATAGTTACCAGAACTGCGTAACCAATCAACTTACACGATTATGGAAAGAGTATTAACAGAACTTACACCTGAATGTGAAGTTACAGCACGAATGTACGCACAGGGGTATGAGAAGAAGGAAATAGCTTCGATGAAATGCAGGGCGTTGAGCACGATAAATAACCAACTGCAAGAGGCTTTCAGAATTCTTCGAATTAGAAACGGAAGAGAGTTGGCGACAATGTTTTATGAACGAATGACAGGAATGAAATTTACTATGGACTTCTCTCCTGTTGCACGTTCTGCAGTTGCTTGCTGTTTTTTATGCCTTTTTTCTTTTTCACTTTATCACGAACAGAGTGATATGAGAAGGGCAAGAAGAACAAGAGTTGAAACTATCGAAAGAGTAAGGAGGTCAGAATGAATGCAGAAGCAAAACTAAATACTCTGTATCGAATAGGTAGCAGAGTTTCTCTCAACAAAGAGCAGGCAAAAGAGTTTGTAGGCGGTCGTTATAGGCTTGAAAAGCTGATAGCAGAAAAGAAAATACGGGCAGAAAAGACCGGAACCACGAAAATGTCTCCTTATGCAATCAATGCTTGTGATGTGCTTCTTTACGCTATTGATTCTAAAGAACAAAGAATATAATTAACCCTTTAATTTTTACGATTATGAATGAAAAAGAATTGGCTATTAGAGAAAAAGAATCTTCCTTCGAGATTCAAGCAGCAGATTTGAGCAAAAATGAACTCCCATCTTTAGAGGATGCTCAAGAGCTTCCGATAGACTTGTGCGGCAATTATTGGTCTCCAGAACATGCGGGAGAATTCAAGAAAATGTTTTTTGCAGAAATCAAACCACAAAAGGTATTGAGTGCTACCAATCCAGATGAATTAATAGATTTGGATTGTGCTTTCTTTTTGGAAAGAAAGGAGGATGGAACAGTTCAAACTATAACCAACGGCTCCCGAAGATTAGTAGGTATTTTGGAGCAGTACATCGAGAATGGTGCTCTCAAAAGAGGTACTCCTCTAAAAATCACCTACATGGGTAAAAGAAAGAATAAGACCAATAATTTCCAGTCAGACAATTGGTCTGTTAAGCCTTTGCTTATAAACTTACCTGTTGCCGGATAATGGAAACGTTTGACTTAAATGTATTTGCAGAAGGGGAAGAACTTAACCCTTCTGCCTATAACCCGGAAGACTATCCCACAAAAGAGGAAATGCTTGATTTCATATATTCAAACTTTCACAAACCACCTATTAATATAGACTTGAAAGGATTAAGTGTTAACGGAGTGGTAAAACGTGACCCGATGGATATGTATTTGAAAAGCAAGCATATTTCTTCTTCTAACCTAAAGAACGCTCTCAAGACTCCCCGCTCATTTTATTATGATTACGAAAGGGTGTTTGAGGAAAAAGAAAAGCCTTGCTTTCAGTTAGGGACATTTGCTCACATGGCATTCTTGGAACCACGTTTATTTGAGCTTGTAAAAGTAGAACCTAAATACAGTCAATCATCCAAAGAAGGAGTGATTGGAATGATTAAGTTCTACAACGATTTACTTTCAAATGATAAAAATTATATTCCAGATGTTGAAGAAGAAATACCTTCTGAAAGATGGAATTTTAATGACTTGAAAGAGCATCGTGACTACAAGAAGCAGAAATGTATAGACTTGGGATATTCCTTTATTAGTGAAGATATGAGCATGGTGATAAAGGCTCTTGAAAGAAACTATTATTGGTATGGCGGTGGTATTATCCCTCAGTTATTGAAAGGGGCTTATTCAGAAGTGTCTTTTTATGGCAAAGATGAAGAAACCGGATTGAATGTACGGGTAAGACCGGATTATTTCAATGTAGAGGAAAACATCGGTGTAAACGCTGTCATTTCCTTCAAGACCACACGAGCCGACGAACTCGGCAAGTTTTATTATGATTGTGGCAAACTCAAGTATGAGTTATCCGAAGGTATGTATCAGGAAGTAATGAGCGGTATCACCTGCCGGAACTTCAACGTAACTATAATGATTATGTTGCAGACAGTAGAACCTTACGATGTGGCTGTTCTTTTCTGGTCTCCTGACGATTTGGCAAATGGGAAATACAAATACCACTATGCTCTTTCGATTGTAAAAGATTGCTTTGATAAGAACTGGTTTCCGGGATACGATGCCAAAGCAGAAGAAGGAGCTAGAGGTATTATTGATATGCAGTTGCCTGAATGGAGTCAAAAGACGCTTCATCCGGTTGCTATTGATGATTTTTAATAATGAATTTATGTAAAACAGATATTCAAATAATAGAGCGTTTACTTATGCAGTGCTCTGATAGAATAGAGAAATACGCTTCCAAAACATCTCCCGACCAGGATTTGTGTAGAAGGTGCAAGAAAATGCTTAAGAAATTAAAAACTAAGAAATAATGATTGATTTAAAAGATTATGTACCGGAGGAACTTAAATTCAAGCTTCCTTCCACAGTAAAATTCCCCGAAGTTATTTTCTCTGATTGCGTCTGTATGGACGACGTTAAAAAGAAGTTGTCAGAGCATTTTGTAACCATCCAAGAAAAAGATGTAATTGCTAACCGGGTGATGGATGATTATGAAATCTCAACTATTCGTGCGAACTATGGCGAGATTGCCGAGGAACAGATGCCGGAACTTGAAGCACAGTTCGAAGCTTTGAAAATCAAGTTCAACACAGAGAAGAAAGACTTTGAGGCAAAGATTTCTGCATTACATACCCAATTCAAAGACCTTGTGAACTTGGCAAAGAAAGGCATTAAGGATTATCCTTTAAAAATGATTGATACCTTCCGTATTCCTGTGATGGGGCATTACCTGTATTATTCATGGGTAAATGATACATTTCGTCTGGCGTTGGTTCAGGAAATACCGAAGCATGAATACAATGACCTTTTCAATTCAGGTGAAATGAATCAGGCAGCCTTTAAAACACTTGGCTATGAATTACCAGATATAGATGTGAAGGATACTAGAAAGAACCTTCGAAAGTTTGGCAAGGATGAAAATATTGTTGAAGTCTGGGAAGAAGATGGTCAGGATGTTTGGTTAGAACACTGGATTGAAGACTTCTTGAATGAAGGTAGTGGTGAGATTGTTCCTATCCAACGCCATGAATGGCATAGAGTACCAATAGAAGAAAGTCCATGGAGAAAGGAGGAAGAAAATGACGAGACTGGCGCACAAGAAGGGGCGACCGACGAAGTATCGGCAGAGTCTGAGAAATAATCCTTATTGGGAAGAGGTAAAACGCAAGGTTAGAATTCGCGATGGTCATAGATGTCAGGTGTGCGGTAAGACATACAATTTGGAAGTCCATCACAAGGTCTATGACATTGCAGGATATTCCATAGTTGGACATGAATTAGAGTTCCTGTATTGTCTTGAGATTTTATGTGAGGATTGCCATCGAATGAAACATGGTAAGTAACTTTGTTAACCTGCCTGCTTGTCTGCAAGATATAGTGGGCAGACATGGAGAAGTGGCAGAATTGGTATTGTTAAGTAACCGCCCGTCAGCGGTGAAAAGGATGGACGTAAATAGCCTGACGGCGTAGAATATCATCCGATTGCGGGTTCGAGTCCCGCCTTCCTCCACATGGGGAACGTTGTTTTTCGCTCTATTTTCGGATTCCTTCAATAAAAACATTGAAATGAGCGCGGTTAGTTTTTGCTGTTTTTAATTCCGTAAATAAAACAGCACACGGGCGGTGTGGTCTGCTATAAGTACCGGTGCACCCTTATAGTTCTGGTTCAAATCCAGACCGTCCACAAACCTTAGAGAGAGAAGCATATAAAAGCGGGAATTCAGCTTATACAAAGTACGGGGGCTGGCTGATGATTGCCGGTGACACGACTGAAAAGAAGCCGAAGCTTTGTATAAGTTCCTGTTAGTAGTGTGTTTCGTTGGAATAAATGTTGAATCGCCCCGAAGAATACGCTTCGGGGCTTTTAATTAGAAACCTATAAATATTAGATATGAAACAGGTAAGCAGTAAACAAGCTCAGAGAAACAGAGAAGTTGCTAAAATAAAGCAGTCACTTTCTCCCTCTTGTGCAATATGTGGTAAGCCGGCTGTAGATGCCGCACATTTGATTCCTAAGAGCATGTATCCGGAACACTACACCAATCCTCAGAACATTGTAGGATTTTGTCGGGAATGCCATAATAAGTACGATAATAACTTGGCATTCAGACAGCGGCAAAAGCGTCTCATAGAGCGTGTGAAGTCTTTTGATGAATGTGCAGCAAATAGATATTTCCGTTTATGAATAGTTATCAACTAATATCCAAGCTCCGAAAGGTTCGGGATGATACCTATCTCACAACAGCCGCCCAAGCTCTTTATCACGAACTTGTAGCCATCTGTAATGAAATGAAGTGGAAGGATGTTTTTAAAAAGAAGAACTCTGATTTGTGTTCTATTCTGAATATGTCAGAGAAAACCTTAATAAAATCAAGGGGTGATTTGAGCGATGCCGGATTACTTTACTTCCAATCGACAAAAGACAAGCGAATAGGTTGTTATTACTCATTTACTACTGTAATATCATCCGTCTATTTTCCAGATGAAAGTACAGATGATTCTACAGATGAAAGTTCAGATGATAATAACGAAGGTGGAGAAATACCACCTGTAGAATCATCTGTAGAAACACCTGTAAAATGCTTAGATGATAATTTGGCATCATCTGAACTATCATCTGGAAAATGTTTAGATGAAACGAAAATTCCACCTATTATAGATATTAAAACTATAAACAAAGAAGAGAGTCTCGCGCATACGCACGAGAATCCCCCACCCGATAAGAAGAAATCCCGAAAGGAAAAAGGAGATGAAACTCCGTTAGTTTACCCTTTCACTTCTATGGCTTTTATATCAGCTTGGGAAGCACTCCGTAAAACTCCGAAATGGAAAAAGAAGCTCAACTACGCCCTTCAACTTTCGCTTGATAAACTTTCCAAGTTTGAAGAAGAGTTTGCCATCCGGCAGATTGAAAGAGCTATTGAATCTAATTGGACTGGGGTTGTATTTACGGGAACTGAACGAGATTATCAAGAATGGTTAAAATTAAAGCATGGAAACAATCAGAAATCAAATCAATCCTCAGAGTGTGCCGTTAAAGTTCGGACGGTCAAGTTATGATGCAGTTGCTTTCAGGAATTCTTCAGCTCTTTTCCGTAGGTGCTGTTTATTGGCATGTCCCGAATTCACTGTTGATGAAAGAAATCGTGATTTTATGAACGAGCTTTTTTTATATCTCATCAAGGGATCGGAAAAACTAGATGGAAACAAAGGTTTATTACTGTATGGTCCTGTTGGAACTGGTAAATCCACGATATTGAAAATTGTCCAATTGTACGACAGGTATAGCAATGGTAAAGACGAAACCGGATATTACTTATCTGGTGGATTTCCTATTGAATCAGCTACATTCATTTCTAATCAATACACCAGAAAGGGAGTTGATGGTATTTCTAAATACGATGGGTTAAACGGAATTGCCCTAGGTATTGACGAAGTAGGGAAAGAACCAAGGGTAAAATACTTTGGTTCTGAAATGGATATAATACAGTATATTCTCCAATCCAGATACGACAATCGTAGGATATGCAAAACGTTTATGACTACCAATATGCAGCCGGAAGAGTTTGAGCCTAAATATGGGGAATATATCGCAGACCGAATCAATGAAATGTTTAATGTAATCGAAATCAAAGGAAAAAGCAGACGATGAAATCACTTAAATACTTATTGGCCGTATTCTCCATCATTGGACTATATGCGGCCTTTTATTTTATCCTTTATTGGATAGTTGAATATTGCTTACGAAATTTAATATAAAGAAAGAAATGAGCAAAAAAATCTCCATAAAAGTAACTGAAGCACAACCGCTTCCTTGCCCTTATTGCGATGGTTTTTACGGTTATCAGTATAGTGATCTGTTTAGAATGAGTTACACGAGTGTGCATAATTCCGACGGCATATATTCCGGTGGGGAATATTCCGATGGGGGTTCCTTAAACAGGGGTAAAACAGCTTATTGTGTGAATTGTGGTGCCAAACTACCTTTTACCCTAATACGTGAAGGTGAGGAACAAGTCGAATAATTAAAAATAAGAACAGATATGAAGAAAATCATGTTCAATGATAAATACGGCTTAACGAAGGCTGTATTGGATGGTCGGAAACGAATTACAAGGAGAATAATTGCGGATAAGAAGCTGAATTACTATGCATCTATCAATTCCAACTTTGTATTAGTTCCTGTTCCTGACAGCCAAAAGACAAATCCAAAGGATGAAAATATCTATTTTGGTATAAAGGATAAGATAACAGATAATTACTTCTGTGATACTATAACTTCTCCACTCCGGATAGGTGAAGTTTTGGTGGTGGCAATGAGCTACGAATATGTTTTCTATGAACTTCATTGCGGTCTGCCTGATAAGTGCAGTACTGGCGCAGGATGGAAAAACAAAATGTTTGTCAAGGCTGAACATATGCCATATAAAATCAGAATTACCAATGTCGGAGTAGAACGTTTACAAGACATATCAGATGAAGATTGCTTAAAAGAAGGAATTGAAGAACATTTAAAGGGTGTACAATACGGATTTACTTCAAATATTGGATATATAGGTCAGTATCCATTTTCTACTCCCCGTGAAGCCTTTGCCGCTTTGATAAACAAAGTATCCGGAAGAGGGACATGGGAACATAATCCTTTTGTTTGGGTGTATGAATTTAAATTGTTTGACTAATAACCGAAATAGATATGAATCTAAATCAAATATATAATGCAGAATGTCTTACTTGGTTGCAATCACTTCCAGATAAGAGTATTAATTGCTGTGTTACTTCTCCACCATATTACGGGCTACGTGACTATGGCAATGAAGCTCAAATAGGACTTGAAAAAACTCCGGAAGAATATATTGAGAAATTAGTGAATGTATTCCATGAGGTTTATCGGGTTTTAAAAAACGATGGTACATTGTGGGTGAATATCGGAGACAGCTATGCTGGTTCCATGAAAGGTGCAGCGCGTTTCCCAGATAATGCAATGAATTATAAGCAAGGAACAAATAGAGGGACACTTGGCAAAGCTACATTGGTAAAACAGTGTACGGGATGCAAAAATAAAGATTTAATAGGCATTCCGTGGATGCTTGCTTTTGCTCTTCGTGCCGATGGTTGGTATTTGCGGCAGGATATCATTTGGAGTAAACCTAATCCGATGCCGGAAAGTGTTACGGATAGATGTACGAAGTCGCATGAATACATCTTTCTCTTATCAAAGAGTAAAAAATACTATTTTGATAGTAAATCTATTCAGCAGACAGCTTCTCAAAGCGTAAAAAGTAGGCTTGGCAAAGTTGAGAATGTAGGATATAAGGCTTTTGCGACTGCTAACAGTTTGGAGGAATCCAATCCGATGTTCCGGAAGAGTACGACACGTGAATATCAGTATGCAGACAAAGCTAATAAACGTTCAGTTTGGCACATTCCAACATCCTCTTATAAAGATGCACACTTTGCAGTATTTCCAGAGAATTTGATAGTTGATTGCATTAAAGCGGGCTGCCCTGAAGATGGTATCGTAATTGACCCGTTCATGGGTTCTGGTACTACGGCCGTAGTTGCCAGGAAGCTCAACCGCTATTATGTAGGAGCTGAGCTTAATCCTAACTATATAGGCATAGCAAAAAAGAGACTAAGTAAAGAATTGGGATTTTTTAAATAATACAAATCAGAATAGAAATGAAAGCAATAACAATAAAACAACCGTGGGCCTCTTTGATAGTCCACGGCATCAAGGATATTGAGAACCGGAGTTGGCGAACAAATTTCCGTGGACGTGTCCTTATTCATGCTTCCGGTTCCCATGGTAGAAAGTTTAGCGTTGACCTAACTGATGCGCAGACAAAGGCAGCATTTGCTACAATAGCTAAAGAAACCATGTTTGGAAATATGCCTTTTGGCTCCATCATCGGCAGTGTGGAGATTGTAGACTGCGTGCAAAACCATCCATCCATTTGGGCGGATAAAGGAGTTTATAACTGGGTATTGGCTAATCCTGTGTTATTCAAAAAGCCTATTCCGGCAAAAGGGAGACTATCATTTTGGGAATATGACAATCTATCAGAGGATGCAAGGAATGTTGTTGATGATGTGATTAAGAAACTTAAATCAGAATAGAAATGAATAAAAAAGTAATATTGCCATGCCCATTTTGTGGTGAAATACCAGTGTTAGAACGTCAATATTTACCTGCATCACTCTGTTTATCATGTAAGAATGATAATTGCTATGTAAATCCTGCTATAGAGATTACTGTATTTTGCAAGAAAAATAGCGACGGTTTTACGTTTGCGCCTCAATTTGAGCAGCATGAAAATGAAATTATTGAAAAATGGAATAAAAGAAACGTTTAAAAGAAAAAAGATATGAGTAAACAGTCAGAAAACAGAGAAAAGCAGGGTTTTCAGAAGAAGTGCCCTTGCTGTGGTAATTGTCTTCACTTTACGAGTGAAATAGTGAAAGAACCTTCTTTTATGCCCGGAAGTTATTGGGAGCGTGAAAAGAATCTCCGTTGTGGAATTGGTGATTTCAAAGTTGGAAAATCAAACTGGTGTCAGGAGCATAAGTTTAATAAATGACAAAAAAGGCGGGCAACTCAATACCCGCCTCTAAAATCCACTAATTTGGTAAATTTTGCAATAAGTGACTGTCTCTCTACAAAATTACAAAAAATACCCAAAAAACCAAGTTGCTAACCCTTTAAAATGATACGACCAAAGCATTATCAGTATTACAACCTGTCCCCACCCGCACAGCGAGAAAGGACTACATTAACCACTTCCGGAGCGAGAAGCCCTTAGAAGGAATCTATTTCACTGACTTCATCCGGGATGTACTTGAAAAGCGAAGCAGACGCAAGTCTGAACACTATGCAGCCGTTTATGATGCGATAATAAAGCACATAGATAACTTCTCATTAGAGTTTGACTGTGATATATTCACCAATTCGGTGACGGCTGAGTTCCTAGACGATTTCATCATTTACCTGGAAGACCAAGGATTAAGACATAACACGATAGTAGGATATATCCTGAAAGTGCAAACACTTGTCCGTAGAGCATCGCAATACAATTATGCAGTAGATGTTACCTACGATGAGATTGATTTGAAATGCGAGCCTACAAATGCGGTTTTTCTCTCAATGAATGAAATCACTAGGATATACTACTACAAGTTTGAGAAACAGGACAAGAGAAAGGCGAAAGAGCGTATCCGTGACCTGTTTGTTATTGGTTGCCTGACTGCGCTAAGATATTCCGACTATTCCACATTGACGGCAACCAACCTGCAAAACGGATACATTGTAAAACGAACCAAGAAAACGAATGTTAATGTGAAAGTTCCGGCACATGACTATGTGAAAGAGATATTCGAGAAGTACAACGGATTTGTTCCTTGCGGCCTCTGTATTCAGTACTTCAACAAGTACCTGAAAGTGATAATGAAAGAAATCGGCCTAAATGATAAAATCACTTTTTCCTATACAGAAGGCGGCGAACTAAGAACTGTTACCCGTGAGAAATGGGAGCTAATCAGCAGTCACACAGCCCGAAGGAGTGCGGCGACAAATATGTATCTGACCGGGCGGATGAAAACACTGGAAATAATGAGGTTAACTGGGCATCGGACAGAGCAAAACTTCTTCCGGTATATCCGGTTGACTGGTGATGATACGGCAAGGTCAATTAGCGGTGATTTGTTTTTTAAAAAGTAAAATCAATAACTAATATGGATAATAATATCGACCAACACTTGTATGCTGAATCAATGCAAAAAGCATTACAGGTTGATTTTCTCATAAATAGTGAGGAACTAAGATTGTATGCAACGTCTATCTATAATGCTTCAATATGGAGTAGAGAAATGGATAAAAGAAATAAAGCAATTCTTAAAAATAGAAGGCTTTTAAAATAGAAAAGGAGAACCAGCGAGCACGACCAAGCTTAATTCTCCCAAATCTTACACGATTATGATGCAAATATACTATTTACTTTTAAAATAATCGTGCTATGGTAAAAGAATTTTCAGTAGTTTCGGAACTCAAGGCTATACGTGAACAAAAATCAAGACTTTCAGAGAGAGAAAATGAATTATCGGCACCAGTGTTGTCGGATTTGGAACTTATCCCAGTGATATATGAATGGTTCAAAGAGGTATTGTCAGAGATGGCCTTCCCACCACAGGTAGAATGTATTACTCAGAGAAAGAAGTTTCTTTTCATCGTTCTTTTCCTCTTTTCCCCCAGTGTATTAGCCGGTGGTCGTATGCCTAATGGAGTTAGAAAGAGCTTGGAAGAAGTGTTTCCTAACGTAAAACCATGCACAATATCGAACAATTTGGCAGATGTTGTTTTTCTCTATCAACAATATAAAGACTTTAGACAGGATATAGAGTATATTTACACCGAAATCGTAAGTCGGTTGAAATTCAAAGGGCTAATCAATTAATGAGCCGGGGCTTAGTGCTCCGGCTTTTCTGTTTGGTTCACAAAATCAAATTTCAAATAAAACTCTTGTCTGAACAATCTTTTTAAGGCTGCTAAATATTTAACCATATCATCATATAGTTTTTCTTCTTTTTCTTTTATGTCGTTTTCAAATTCATTCCTTATTTTCTTCCATTGCTCTATGCTATCTATTGCCATTTTAGATAATGCGGAATTGTTTGGGTCTTGATTGGATAAATCAAAAAATGTCTTCCAATCAGAAAGAGAACTTATAGCATTGCTCGCAATATAACATATAAATGTGACATAATGCTGTGAACTATCTACAAGGTTATTAATGCGTTTTATTGTATACTCATCGTCAATAGAAACCATCAGCAAACGGTTTTCGTGATTTAATTTCAACAATGTTTTGTTCGCATCATTTATCAATGTTGATAGCTTTTCTACTGAATGTTTATCATATAAATAATATAAAAGTTGATTTTTGTATAATTGTAGTTCTTCTGCTAAATGTAGGATTTCTATAAAGCGGGTAGTTCTTTGCTCAATATAGGAATGTTTTCTTTGATTTTCAAAAGATATTTCATTCTTTATGATTTCCATTCCTTTAGTTATTTCTTCAATATCTTCTTTGGTTGCAAGATTTTTGCCTTTTTCGGTTTCATAAGATATACTCTGTGCCGATTCTTTGGTTGCTTCATTTTTTGTTCTTTCTGCTATTAATGTTATTTCGCGTATATCGGATTTAGTAGCCATGTTTTTCCCTAATTCTGTAAGCATTGCGATTTCTTTAGAATCTTCTTTAAGAGCTATATTTTCACCTTTCTTCTCTGCGTAAGATTGATAAAATAAAAAGGCAATACTCCAAATGGCATTTCCTACAAAGAATAGTATTCCAATTATTAAATAGTCCATATTATTCTCCTTTCTCTAATTTAATTTTCTTTCCGCAGTGTGGGCAAGTGATAGCGTTTTCTTCCTTGTCTTCATTCAGCAAATCAGTTATTCCTACACCTAAAGCCTTTGCTATTTCTCCTAACTTCCCAATGGTAGGGTTGCCGGACACGGCGGCATACAGGGCTTGATATGTCACTCCCATTCTTTTAGCAAGGTCTTGCATGGTAATACCCTGCTGTTTGCAGATTTCTTGTACTCTTAGCATGATATTCAAATTATAATTTGATGCAAAGATAGGAATAGTTTTCAAATTATACATAGAATATATAAGAATAGTATCAAAAAATAATTTGAAAATTTTTCTATCAAAATTTGGTTTATTCAAAATAAAGTTTGATATTTGCGTCGTAATAATCAAAACATAGTTTGAATAACAATTAAAAGATATACGATAATGAAAGCAACAGACCTTTTTAATTATAGAAAAGAAGATTTTGAGACTATTGAATCATTCTCAAAGAGGGTATATGAGACAGCAAAGAGATATAGAAGTTCTTTACACTTTACACCGCAAGAAAGCTATCATGTACTAACTATACTCGCAAAATATTATAATGAAAGCGCGTCTGATATTCTTTCTGCTATAAGAGATATTGAATTTAGATGTGCTTCAAGAAAGTATAGAATACAATGGGTTAAATGCTTAGCAGACCATTACTTAGTGATAGATAAAAGATAAGTTTAACCAGCAGGGTGAAAGCCCTGCGTAATATGCACGATTATGAATACAAAAGAAATAGAAATTGGTTTGAGATACAGAGTTTCAGGTGATTTAGCTAACGGTCACTATGCAGATGGCACACCGTGTATAGTACACGAAGATGTAGTAAGGGTGATAAAGAGAGTCACAGATACTCATGTTATTTGCGAGTGCGGTCGTAGATTTATTATTAATGATAATCTCAAAATCGAGAAGTTCTAAGTTTAACCGGTAGCCTTCGGGCTACCACAATATACACGATTATGAAAGCAACAGTCATCAGACAGAGAACAATAGAGAAATTTATTATGTCAGAGTTTGTACAAGGCAATTTAGATACAGAAGAGCAAGTAAGTTGCATGCTTATTCTGATTCAGAAGAAACTAGATATGTCAGTAGAAGAAGCTGGCGAGTTTTTGAGAAATGCAATTGGTATTAACACTTAAATATACGATTATGACAAAACAAGAACTTGAAAACAACATGACTAGGGTAGCCGGTTTGCCGGTTGAAATTACAGTAAGAGGCAAACGTTCATTCACCTTCTCTTTTGAGGGCAAGAACGAAACAGCAGCAATGAAGATACAGCAATACTTTGTACCTGTATCGCTTGAATATGATTACGATGAAGAATGTGACCTGACTTGTTTATATATGAATCTTTAATAACACTCTTATGAAAATAGGTACAATACAGGTGCAGATTTATGCCCCTAAACTTTTGGATTGCCAGCCTGATTTAAACAATCTGCCTTTTGCTACAGATGAACATAATAAAGATAGAGTATTCACCGAAGAAGAATATCACCGTATTTTTAAGAGTTACCCGTATCCATTTGTAGACGGTGTTTATGTACACCGTTTCAAATCAAATGGTTATGATTGTTATACTAAGTACATATTTATCGAACAAATAAATTAAACGATTATGAACTCAATAAACAAAAACGGCTGCAGTGTATGCGCCCCTGGTAAAGAAAACTACTGTACCTACAACACCAAGCTGAAAGGTAAGAAAGTGAGAATGTATCAGTATGACTATCGTACTGAAAATGGTGATTTGTTCGCCTGTTGTGCGCCAAGTTTAGAGGCATGCAGAGAAAAGCGTGATATTTGGCTAAGGTCACGACAATAGCAAACCTTTTATATATTGTTTGTTCTGTATTACCAGATAATTTCGTTATCTTTGGTTGCGGTAGTACCTTTGGGGTACTATCGCGGGTTAGAGCAGTGGGCAGCTCGTCACTTTGACTTGGTGAAGGTCAGCGGTTCGAATCCGTTACCCGCAACTATTTAATTATTAATTTAAAAGACACGATTATGAACGTATTAACGCTTTCGATTAAGCAAAAGTATTTCGATGAAATTTTAGCAGGTAAAAAAACTCATGAATACCGCGAAATTAGACCTACCAACGCAAAGAAGTATATAACTTATTTATGTGGTGGTAAAGAATATAAGGCTGACGAAGAACTTCCCGAAGAGGGTGAAATCGAATTGAAGCCTATCAAGTACGATGCTATTAAACTTCTTACAGGCGAATACAAGGGCAAACGCCCGTATATGATTATAGAGGTAAAGAGTGCAGAAGCAGTTATTCTCACAGACGATAATGGGGATGATATTGTTTATGAGTATCAAGGTGAAGAGTACCTCGCAGCCCAGATGGACTATACTTTAGGCAAGGTATTAGAGAAACATATAGATTGATTGTTTAATTTAAAATTATTGCTGAGTCGCAAGAAGAGTAAACAGAGTAGCCGGACCGCGCAGAAATATGAATGGTGCAGGTGCTGGCGGTAGATTAGTTGCTAATCGTAGGGGGACGGCAAGTGCCACCCAGTTAGGTTCACGTAGACAACGTTACAGTGACCTTCGTGTTTCATTTGGATTATCAGGTGGTTAGCTATGAATAAGGTAGAGCAAGCGAACCGGTATATAGACCTCATTCGGGTAAAATCGAATGAGGCTTTACTGTTTTTATCCTTGGGTAAAGACTCGCTTGTCTTACTTGATTTAATCTATCCAAAGTTTGACCGGATTGTTTGTGTGTTCATGTACTTCGTTAAAGACCTGGAGCACATAAACAGGTGGATTGGCTGGACAAAAGCCAAATATCCAAAGATTGAGTTTGTACAAGCGCCTCACTGGAATCTTACTTACATTCTTCGTGGTGGGCTGTATTGTGTCCCTAATCCAAAAGTAAAGTTACTGAAACTTGCGGATATAGTACAAGCTATGCAGCTAAAGTATGGTGCTTATTACACATTCTTGGGAATGAAGAAAGCCGATGGCATGAATAGGCGTTTGATGCTGAAAGGATATGAAGCTAATGGATATGAGAATAACGGCTTATGTTATCCTTTGGCTGATTGGACGCAGATGGATATTCTTGCATACATGAGACAACACGCGTTGCCAGAACCGGTTAGATATTCTTTAAAAGCTAGTTCAGGAGTGGGTTTTAATCTTGATTGTATGCTTTGGTTAAAAGAGAACTATCCGCAGGATTTACAACGAATCTATCGGGTATTTCCAATGAGTGAAAGAATTTTATTTGAGTATAATAATAAAAACAAATAGCCGAGTCAGAAATAGAAGAAGAGGAAGAATGAAAAGTGCTGCCGATATAGGCGTACAAACTAATCGTTTGAGTAATGCTGCAGCCAGTAATCCAGGAAGGCAGGCAAGAATTAACAGTATCGGTGGTGCCATGTATCGTAATTTAAGCCGTTTAAATTATGCTGGGAATCGAAGTAATTATCAACGATATTCAAGGTCTGCTCGTCAAGGACGCAGTGGTGGATTAGGGTTAAGTAATGGATGATAAGAAAGGAGAATTGCCGAGTCAGAAGAAGAAATAAAACAGCATCACAAATAACAGCTCAAGCCTCTCGATTACAACGAGAAGCTGAAAGTCGGTATGGTACGAGATTTACAAGGCGTAACTTAAGTATAGTGAATGCATATAATAGCACAATGGGAAAACTAGCGCGTAGACAGGTAGCTAATCGTGCAACAGGTTTAAGCAATGGATAACATGGAGCTTTCAAAGTATATCAAAAGTGAATCGGTAGAACTAAATCGTTCTGCCATTCACTTTGCAAATTATAATCCCCGAAAACTTTCCGATGAATCACGAAAGACATTAAAACGTGGTATCAAGAAATTCGGGTTAGTCGGTGGAATTGTCGTGAACAAGCGAACCGGGTTAACCGTAGTTAGTGGACACCAACGTTTGTCTGTCATGGATGAGTTGCAGAAGTTCCCCGATAACGACTACCGCATCCGAGTCGACGTAATTGATGTGGACGAAAAACAGGAGAAGGAATTAAATATTCTGATGAATAACCCAAACGCACAAGGTACTTGGGATTTTGATGCTCTTGCACAGATTGTTCCTGACATTGATTGGAAAGACGCGGGCTTGACCGATGCCGACCTAAACATGATTGGTGTTGATTACCTATTACAAACCGAAGAAGAAAACTCTTTGGCTAATGCTTTGTCAGATATGATGACACCCGTCATCGAACAGAAGGAAGCAGATAAAGCCGCCAAGCAATTAGAGCGTGCCGAAAAGGTAGCCCACATGAAAGATGTCAAACAACAGGTAAAGGAGAATGCACAGAAGCAAGCCGAGGATATGGATGCTTATGTGATGCTATCCTTTGATACCTATGAAGCAAAAGCTGCTTTCTGTGAACGGTTCGGTTATGAGCCGGACATGAAGTTTATCAAGGGAGAGGTGTTTGATGGCCAAGTAGAAAGGATAGATTAATAATTAAAAATTTGGAGGAAAGCTGAGTTAAAAAAAGACAGAGAAGTTTTAGTGAAATCCTTGCAACAACAAAGAGGTTGAGAAGAACCTATGCCACAGGCAGAAATATTGCAAGAAATATTGCAAACAATCAGCGTATCACACGTGCAGGTAGAAATGTAACTCAAAGATTGGCAAAAAACCTAAAAGTAGATTCTTCGTTGCTTTCTTATCCTAATTTTAGAGATAGAAAAGGCTACACATCTGCAAGTAGAGGTTTAAGTAATGGATAAGTGATATGAGCAATAGTGAATCTCAAAATATAAAAGGTCGTGGAGGAAGAAAGCCTAAGTTTGATTATACAAGCGAAGACTTTCTTTCTCTCATAGAAAAGTATGCCCAAAAGGGATTCACGGATAAGGAAATAGCTTTGGCTATTGGATTGTCACCACAAAAGTTCTGTGAGAAGAAAGGGCAATACAAAGAATTAAGTGAAGTATTAGTGCGTGGGCGGGCAACGATTACTGCAGCCGTAAGGGCAAAATACCTTGCAATGGCTATGGGGGGAGTTAAGGTTAAGAGTGAAACCCGTAGATTCATTCAAGAGAAATGTCATTGTATGGGAGAAGATGAAAAATGTCCAGATTGTGGTGGGACTGGATGGGTAACACTTACCGATAAATCCATTGTTCAAGAAACAATAAGCGAACTTGCTCCGAGTTTACAGGCTCAATCAGTTATTCTGTACCACTATGATGAAGACTGGAAGAAAACAGAGCGTAAGCTTGACGAAGAAGCTGACATTCCTACCGACATAAACCACGGTATCAGTATTGATTCATGGATTAAAGACAAACTGAAATGATAGAACCCCAGGCGATATACCACCCTCTGTACACCGATAATGAGAAATTCATTATCCTTATCACCGGTGGTCGTGGTTCCGGCAAGTCCTTCAATGCTTCCACTTTTATCGAACGGCTGACCTTTGAAATGACGGAAGCCGAAAAAATAGTCCATCAAATACTCTATACTCGTTACACGATGGTTTCTGCCGGTATGTCTATCAT
Organism: Bacteroides faecium; assembly: GCF_012113595.1. NCBI lineage: Bacteria > Pseudomonadati > Bacteroidota > Bacteroidia > Bacteroidales > Bacteroidaceae > Bacteroides > Bacteroides faecium. The sequence goes on along the minus strand of NZ_CP050831.1, from coordinate 4,397,252 downwards.
CCCCGAAATGATGGAGAAGATAGAGTTAGACGGGACAACTAAATATTTCAAGACCACCAAGACGGATATAGTCAACAAGATGACTAAAAGCCGTATCATGTTCCGTGGTATCAAGACTTCATCTGGAAATCAGACGGCAAAATTGAAGTCTATTCAAGGTATCACTACTTTTGTCTGCGATGAAGCGGAAGAGTGGACCAATGAAGAAGAGTTCGACAAGATAATGCTCTCCATTCGTAAAAAAGGTATTCAGAACCGGATTATTATCATAATGAATCCGTGCGACTCCAATCACTTCATCTATAAGAAGTACATTGAGAAAACTAACAAGTTGGTAGAGATTGACGGTGTACAGGTTCAAATCTCCACTCATCCGAACGTACTTCATATTCATACTACCTATCTGGATAACTTAGAGAACCTTTCACCGGAGTTCCTGAAAGAGGTTGAGGATATGAAGGTGAGCAATCCCGAAAAGTATGCTCATGTGGTTATCGGTCGCTGGGCTGACGTTGCGGAAGGTGCTGTGTTCAAGAAGTGGGGCATTGTTGATGAGTTCCCGGTTTGGGCAAAGAAGGTGGCTTTCGGGCAAGACTTCGGTTATACACATGACCCGTCCGCTTCCATTCGTTGTGGTATCGTTGATAACGCCCTTTACTTGGATGAAGTGGATTACCGTACTGGATTGCTTTCTTCTGATATTATCAAAACGCTTCGACCGTGGGGATTGAAGGTTATTGCCGATAGCGCAGACCCTCGTTTGATTCAAGAAATACATAACGGAGGTATCAAGATATATGCGGTGGAAAAAGGTGCAGGCTCCATTAGCGCAGGTATTGATAAGATGCAGGGCATGGAGATATACATAACCAAGCATTCGTATAACTTACAAAGCGAGTTCCGAAAGTATGTGTGGGCGAAGGACAAGGATGGAAAGTATATCAATGACCCCGAAGACCATGACAACCACGGGATAGATGCTGCCCGTTATTATGTTTTGGGTGAGCTTCTGGGAAAGATTCAGAAGCCGAAAGATTTAACTGGAATATTCACACACTAAAAATATAGATTATGCCATTAACGCTTGAAGAAATATTAGCATTGCCTGACATCGGGCAGAAAATAAGCTACTTGAAGAAAGGTAGAAAAACCGAGCTTCCTGACCGTTGCAAATTGTGGGACGACTGGAATCCGGAGCGCCACGAAATCATGGTGGATAAAGAGAGGTATCCGGATAGAAAAGTGCTTGAAAAGGAAGCAGAGAAGGTTTTCGATGAAAAGACCGGCAAGACCTACGAGATTGAAGCGCAATACAAGACCGAACCGGTGAACCGTATCTCCATACCCCTGGAGCAGGACATCGTGAACATTCAAACGGCTTTCACTGTAGGCACCGAACCTTCAATAGATTGTACTCCAACAGATGATGATGAAAAGAAGCTGCTGGATGCTGTCAAGGCTGTATTCAAGTCCAATAAAATCAAGTATCAGAACAAAAAAATAGTTCGTTCCTGGTTATCCGAGCAAGAGGTAGCCGAGTATTGGTATGCGACCGATGATGATTCGTTTTGGGCAAAGTTCTGGAAAAAGGTTAAGACTACCTTTGGAGGCAAGGTAAAACCTACCAAGAAGTTGAAAAGCGTGTTATGGTCACCATTCCGAGGTGATAAACTTTATCCGTTTTTCAACGATGAAGGTAAGATGATAGCTTTCTCCCGTGAGTACAAGAAAAGGCTCATGGATGATTCGGAAATTATCTGCTTTATGACTATTACGGACAAGATGGTTTACCAGTGGGATTTATCCAAGGGTTATGAGGAAAGAACAACTTTCGCTCATGGATTCCCAAAGCTTCCTGTAGATTACGCTTATCGCCCCGAAGCATACTGTACGAAGATTAATACCTTCCGGGTAAGGTTGGAGAAACTTCTTTCTAACTATGCCGATTGTATAGATTATCATTTCTTTCCCATTTTGGAATTGATTGGTGAGGTAATCGGATTCACAGGCAAGACAAAAGATAGAACAGTAAAACTGGAAGGAGAAGGAGCCGGTGCGCGGTATCTGACATGGGACCAAGTTCCAGATACGATTAAATTTGAAGCCGAAACCCTTACCAACATGGCATATGATATGTCAAACACTCCACGCATTTCTTTTGAGACACTAAAAGGTATTGGCAAGGCTTCCGGTACAGCTTTTCGTTTCATGTTTATGGGAGCGCATATGGCAGTCGAAAATCATGCTGAGGTAATAGGCGAGTTTATGCAAAGACGTGTAAATTTCATAGTTTCCGCTTTAGGGGCTATCAATCCATCCGAGTTTAGTAAGGCATCCCAAACCATCGACATTGAAACAGATTTGGTTCCATATATGATTGATGATTTGAATGACAAGGTTACTACTGCTGTTTCTGCTGTCAGTGGTGGAGTATGGTCCAGGCGTGAGGGGATTATGTTTGCTGGAAATGCTGATAGAATTGATGAAGAGTTGAAAGAAATCGAGGAAGAACAGGCAACTAAAAATACTAAAACCGGAGAAATAGGACAGAAAAATGCTTCGTAGTCAGAAAAATCACGAGGGTTATAATTTTAGTACATGAAAAATAGAACATTTTAATCATGGGAAAGAAAAAAGGTTCAAAGAAAAAGGGTAAGGGCTGTTAAGCTCTCCTTTGGGATAGCGGTGACTCGATAGGATTTCCGCTACCACTTTGTTAAAAGTAACAAAAACGTTATTTTTATATGCAATACACTTGCACAATAGTAACAAAAACGTTATCTTTGTGTTGAATTTAAAAGCTCATTGAAATTATGAAAGTATCAGAGTTAGTGAGGGTGCTAACGAAGGCTGGCTGTTTTATTCATCGTCATGGTGCTAATCATGATATTTGGTATAGTCCGATAACCAAACAGACTTTTCCAGTATCAAGACATGGTAGCCAAGAGTTGAGAGATGGCACGCTGAAAAGCATTAAAGAGATGGCGGGGATTTAATCCCTGCCACTCACTACCCTATGAGAACCCATATTTCAGAGCTTTTAAATTTCAAATAAAAACGAAGAGTCATGAAGATACTTGCTATTATTGAAAAGGGAGCAGATGGTTTATACTCCATCTATTCGAATGATATGTTACTTAATCATGGATTGGGTGGATATGGTTCAAGCGTGGAAGAGGCGAAGGCTGATTTCTTTGAAAGTATTAAAGAAGCAAAGGAGATGATAGCCGAAGAAGGTAAAGTTCTTCCTAGTGGAGTTGAAGCAATTGATGTAACATTCAAGTATGACCTCCAGTCATTCTTTAATTATTTTGACTGGATTAATGTAAGCCAGTTTGCCAAGAAGGCGGGAATAAACGAATCAAAGATGCGCCAGTACAAAAATGGATTGGCATTCGCTGGAGAATCAACCACAAAGAAGATTCTCGATACTATAAAGAATATCGGAGCGGAATTACAATCTGCTACTTTATAAATTCAAAGCTTTTAAATTCAAAATGAAAGCCGTGTTCCTATATGGGTTCACGGCTTTTTAATTTTTTACTCCTCAACTAATTTAAGTCTTGTACCACACTTCGGGCAAGTAAGCCCTATTTCCTTCTCAAACAAATCACCGGTGTTGACTCCAAGAATCTCGGAGACTTTATAAAGTGTTTCAACAGTCGGATTTCCGTTCAGCATCTTAGAGAGATTACCTTGTGCCATTCCCATCTTCTCCGCAAGTTCAGTGATAGTAATCTCTTTCTCCTTGCACACTTCTTTCACTCGTAACATATACTATAATATTTTGATGTTCCTATCACAAAGATATTTATTTATATACTATGCGCATATAAATAGCTTTTAAACATATATCATATTATATATTATTAACATTATACATTACCTCGATTATATACTAAAAGCATATATTTGCAATATGAAAATATAATATAATATATAACATATAAGATTATGAAAACTTTAAAAGAACAAGTAGATGAGATTATAAAGAGCAACAAGTCAAAACAGACAAAATCTGTATCATTGGTAAAGTTAGGTTTGTCGCCTTATGAAGTAAGTTTGTTGTTAGGCTCTATCAAGGTTCAGAAAGGGTGCAAGTTCAATGCTAACAATTTGACTTTTGGTGTTGAATGTGAAACTTACAATGTATTACGTGACGCTCTGATAAGAGAGGTAGAGCAAAGAAACATTGCTATTCAATCAGAGGGTTATAACCATAGAGATAATAATCACTACTATAAGATTGTTTCTGATGCTTCTATTGAGGGGGCAAACGGTAATGAGATAGTAAGTCCTATCTTAAAAGGTAAACAAGGGTTAAACAGCTTGAAAATGATTTGTGATTCTTTGAATGCCATCGGTGCAAAGGTTAATAAGTCCACTGGTCTTCATATTCATTTTGACGCTTCAAAAATTGGTGATGCACATTTTGTTCAGATTTTCAAGAACTATCAAAAGTTAGAAGGTGTGATTGATTCATTTATGCCAGTGTCACGTAGAGCGCAAAATAATGGCTATTGTCGGTCTATTCTAGGTCTTAATTACGATGCTTGCACGACTAAATCAGACATTATCAGAGTAAACGGTACACGTTATCGCAAGGTAAATGCAGAAAGCTATATTTCTCATAAAACAATAGAATTTCGCCAGCATTCAGGTACAACCGATTACGATAAGATTGCTAATTGGATAAATTTTCTGAGAAAACTGATTCAATACTCATTTGAAAATGAAATTCAAGAATGCATTTTAATAGAACAAGTGCCATTCTTAACAGAGACAGAGAAACAATATTTTATTAATCGCAGAGAGGCTCTTAATTGAGCCTTTCTTTAAATTTGAAGACTATGTGTGTAATCATTTACAAGCCTGCAGGGGTAGATTTACCCTCACAGATATTACTTTCTAAGGCTCAAAGAGCAAATCCTCACGGGTGTGGTTTATGTTCGCCCACAGTGACTTATAAGGGGCTTTCTTTTAATTCATTTATGAAAGTATTGAAAAGAGTGCCCAAAGAAGAACCTTTGCTTATACATTTTAGGCTGGCTACTCATGGCAGCATAAAACGTTCTAATTGTCACCCGTTCTATGATTCTGAAACAAACACTCACTTTATGCATAATGGGATACTATATGGAATTCGACCATACCAGGATAAAACAGATTCAGAGTGCGCTTTTGAATGCTTTTTGCAGCCTACTATCAAAAAATACGGGCTACATTCTGACGAACTAAGCATGGAGGTGGATAATGTTATAGGATATTCTAAGTTTGCTTTTATGCAAGGCAAAGAAGTAAGATTGTTTGGTGATTTTATTTTTCGTGATAGTCTTTACTTCTCAAATTTGCGTTTTCTGTAATCAACTATTCTATGTGTTTTAGGCTCTACTACTTTGGTTTTAGAGCCTTTCTTGTTTATTATCAAACCTTTTCTCAATTGTTTGGTATCGTTCATCCTTATATTTCAAAAACAGCTACTTACTATCTACTTTTATACCACGAATTTTGATATAATAATTTAATTCATACGGTATGACAATTATAGAACAAATTTTAGCAGGACTTCAAACCAAATTTACTGGGGTGGATGCTGCTATTCTTACCCGAATAGCCACTAAAAAGGCTGAGGGTGTAACGGACGCAAGCCAAGTACCTACCATTGTGGAGGGAGTAGGCTTTACGGACGTGCTAACAAATTATGGCGATTTCCGCGCCGGGGATGCCTCTTTCAAATCAGTTCAGAACTACGAGAAGAAGCATAACCTTAAAGACGGTAAACCAGTCGAGAACCCTAATCCCAATCCTACCCCAAATCCAAAGCCGGAAGACAAATCGGATATAGCTAAAATCATTGCCGATGCAGTGAATGCTGCTGTCAAGCCTCTTTCCGATGAACTCGCTCAGTTTAAGGCTGAGAAGTCACAGGCTACCCGGCAAGAACAGATTTTGGCAAAGGCAAAGGAATACGGTATTCCCGAATCACAAGCAAAACGTTATTCGATTCCTAATGACGCGGACTTAGATACTTATTTCAAGGACGTAAAACAGGAACTTACGAATGAAGGTTTTGAAGGTGTGAAAACTCCTGAGACTGGCGAACAGACTTTGGAGAAAGAGACAAGTGCCATTGCTAAAATGATTAGTGATGGTACAAAAGAGATTGTTGAACAAAACAAGAATTAATTATGTCAGCAGGATTTAAGTATGATTATGCTCCGCCTGTTGAGCTTGAGGAACGCTACGATGTCCAAACCGGTATCCGTAGACGTGGACCATACAAGCTCGACACAACGAACTTGACAGAGGGGAATAACCTCTCCTCTTTTACTCCGGTCTACGCAAATTTAAAAACCAAGTTTGCCTATCCGGTAAGAAACATGAAAGTAATTGAAGCTTATGCTTCCGGTACAGCTATCAAAATAGCTAAAAACTCTTTAGCCTATGTAGGTATGTTTATCGGTAACGGCTCCAAAGGAGCGAAAGTAACCGATATCGACAAGTCTAACAAGGCTTATGACGTATTAACGACCGAATCAGCTTTCGGTGAAGCTATTGCAAAAGACACTGTTCTTTTCGAAGCTACTGCCGTTGATGGAGCGATACAGAAGTATGTGGCAAACTCCGCTCTCTATGAGAGAACGAAAGTAGAAAGCGGTATTGTGTTAGTGGCATTGCTCCGTACAGCCGCAGAAATAGAACCTGACAAGTTAGCGGTGCCGTTCTCCAAGAATGACAAAGAGAACTTGAAAGGTTGGTTTGAATTTAACGAATAAGGAGGTAAGCTATGTTTTTGACTATTGAAACCCTATTTAGTGATGCCGGCATTGTAAGTGCCATCATCCAGCGTGTTAATCAGACACGTAAAGATACGATTTACTGGCAGCAGTATCTTACCTTCCGTCAAGTGACTACCCGCGTATTCAAAGATTATATCGGTCAGATTTCCGGTGTGATGGCTGGTTCTATTAATTCCCGCTTTGGTGAAAAGCCGATTCGTGAACGTAGAAACATCGGCTCCGGATATGGTGAAATCGCCTATTTGGGTGATGCTTATCAGATGTCTATTGACCGTTTGTCTGAATTGCAGGATTTGATTGACAAGTTCAATCAAGCCAAGACTACAGACCAAGCCACTGCCATGAACGAGATTGTGAACTTTATCCAAGATGATTTCCGTCAGACTATGCTTGCAGCTCACAAGCGTATGGATATTGTCGTAGCTTCTCTTATCATGACTGGTTCAGCTACAGTGAAGAATAAAGATGCTGCAAAGGAAAATCAGAATGCACCGGATTTGTTAGAAATCGACCTTCCGTTCAACTTCATTACTCCGGCAGCTTCCGATGTGATTGTTGACTCGAAGAATATGTTTATCTCTTATTTGAGAGAGAAACTGAATGCTATCGCTCCTGACTATGGACGTTATCAGAAGATGATTATGACCCGCGCAACGTTCAATAAGAACATTCTTGGCTCTTCTGAATTTGGAGAAAGCTACAAGATGATTCTTGGTTCCAACGAGATGAACTTGAGCACAGGTTTGATTTCTTCCGCTTTAGCATCCCAGGTATTCACCGGTATCGGTTTGCCGTCCATTGAAATCAAGGAAGATTACGTAAAAGACCAAACCGGTAAGAACGTGCAAATTTATGCAGACAACCGCATCTCCCTGTTGCCTACCGACCAAATTGGCTACATGCGCCATCATACTCCATACGAAAAGACCGACCCGGTACAAGGACGTACTTATAACCAGGCAGACGGTCAGATGCTCATCTCTAACTATCGTGACAAGAACGGTCGTTACATGGAGTACACGGCAGAGTGGATTCCTCAGATTAGCAATCCTAATCTGATTACGAACTTCGATTTGACAACTCTTAATAACATTCCGCAGGGATAAGGAGGTAAAGATGAAAGTACAAGTAATAACAGAGTTCCGTGATAAGTTCACTGGCAAATTGTACCAGCCGGGTGAAGTCCTTGTAATTGAGGATGAAGCCCGTGTAGAAGACCTTGCAAATCGTGAGTTGGCTAAACCTGTCGAGGAAAAGAAAGAGCCGAAAGGCATCTCCCTCTTTGAAAAGGAATTTGAGAAAAAGGCTTTGGTTGATGCGTTGAAGGGTATTGGTGTTCAAGTGACTGGAAACATGGGAGAGAAAACTCTTCTTGATAAAGTTGCTGAACTTGATGAAGAATCAACCGTCAAACTGAAAATTGCTCTTGGTATTGAGTAAAATGTTAGGGTGTGGGAAACTACACCCTGCCAAATGTATAATTTATAAATCAAGAAAAGATGAAAAAATTTATTTGTTTTCTGTTTTGCTCGTTTATGATGCTGTTTACATCTCTAGGTGTGCAAGCGTCCAGTTTTAGTGAACCAATCCCGTCTAAGTCTGTAGATGCGCCTATTAGCTTTGTTGATACGCCTACCGTTCAAGCTGGTATCATTTCTATTGCTCCGATGAACGTTCTTGCGATAAATATCGCTCCACCTCTATGCGGTATTGAAATTATAACCATCGAGAACAGACCAACCGTAGTGCCTAAATGTCCGTTCCGATACTTATATAGGTCGAAGTATTGCACGCATTATAGTTACACTTCCTGTAGCCGACTGATTACACCATATTGACATGACAGTAAACGACTACATACAACAGAGGTTTCAGACTTTCGGCATTCAGGTGTCGGAGGCTGACCTTTTGGATATGTGTCTTAACTCGAAGATAAGCGGAGAGGATGAGATGAATGAGGATAACCGCATGCGGGTGTCGGTGGCTATCGCAAAATTCATCCCCTCTCTCCTACTCCGTGCCACTTCAATCAGTGAAAGTGGTTTCTCTATGTCTTGGAACATCGAAGGGATTAAGCAATATTACTCTTTCCTCTGTAAGCAGTACGGTTTGAAAGACGAATTGAGCAACAAGCCTAAATGCACCTTCTTATGATATCCGCTCCACACATATTACAGGTTAAGGTAATCACCCCGATGGATAAGGATGAGTTCGGTAGACCTATCCCCGGTACCGGTGGTGAAAGCTGGCAAGATGTATGCAAGTGCCGATGTGATGAGAACACTACGAAAGAGTTTTCATCTGACAATGGCTCTGTATATCGACCTAATTTCCATGTGGTGTGCGAGAAGAGAATCACTGTTAAGGCAGGTGATGAAGTCCGTTGTATGGATGGCGATAACGTGCGAGGTCAAGGCGAGGTTTACACGGTGAAGAATACCAATTTCTTTAACTACTCGGAGTTATGGATGTAAGATGTGATGCTGATTTTTCCGATGTTGACCAATTCCTTAAAGACGGGGAATGGGAAGTTGAGAAGAAGAAGATTGATGTGGGTGATGAAGCCGTGAAATACGCAGAGGAACATGGCGATTACAAGGACCATACGCTCACTTTGAGAACGTCCAATGATTACGATGTTGACAAAGACGGTTTGACACTGAAAAACGAAGCGGAATACGCTTCATTCGTGGAATCTAAGGGATATGATGTTTTGAGTAGTGCTGCTTTATATGCGGAGAAACGATTAAAAGAAGAAATTGAATGATAGTAACTACCGACATAGGAAACATTCTCTATCGGGATTGCAAGGCTTTTGGAATCGACATCGTTCCCAATGGTGAAACTCTGACGGGTGAATTGAAGTCCGAAAGAATCGTTATCCACGCAAAGAAGCAACAGCCGGGGACTTATTGGAAAAAATCTTTTGCGGAAGTGAATCTTTGCGTTCCTGATTTAAGCGAGAATGAAGCGAACACCATCCGTTTGAATGAACTCGAAAGAGAAGCCATGAAACGGTTTGATGATGTAGTAAGTTCCTATGACGGCACTCGTTATCGTTATTCAATTGATTCAATCGGTACAGAAGCGGACACTGCTTTGAAGTGTCATTATGTGAATGTGAGAATTTTGTTTGAAGTATTAAATGTAAAGTGATATGATTACAGCAGTAGAAATTGAAGAATTGTATTATTCTGACCCCATAGCAACAGTTGCAAATAAAGCAACAGGGTTGACCGGTGCGGAAATAGCAGCCATTTTGAAAGATGCTAAAACAAAGCAGGTAAAGAATGTACATGGCGATACCTTCCAATATGAGGAATCAGAAGCAAATGTGTCAAGGTATAAAAACGCCTTGAATGGTGAATATTATCGTGAAACATCCGAACCGGGAGAAGTCAAGCTTAACTTCACCATTGGCGAGTATGATTATGCCACAAAGGCTGATTTGCAAGGTGGAACCGCCACTGATAAGTCTTGGGAAAGAGGTAAATATAAACCCATCCATAAATGTATCATCGGTAAAACCAAAGACGGTGTATATGTTGTATTTCCGAAGGCAGCTATTAATGGACGTGGTGCCAATACAGATAAAGCTATTGGCTTGGCAGTATCTGCATCCCCACTGTCTACCGGAGTGGACGGTTTGGCTTCCGAGAAATGGTTCGATGAATCGGAAGTGGTAGTACCGGAAGGTTAAGGTAGTAAGATTGGATAACTCAAAGGGTGGAAGTGGCTTGGTCCACCTTCACCCTTTTTAATTATAGTGATATGAGCGAAGGTTCAAAGATTATATCAGCGTCAATAGTTGGAGCTGATTTTGTGAATGTAATTGTAAACAATAAAATTTACTCCATTTTCCCTCCTACAATACATAAATTAGCTGGTGCAGGGTTATATTTATCAGATTTAGGAAATGAAGAAAGCGTCCGAGATATAATCAAGAGCATTAACGATGCAGATAAACTAGCTCATGCTTTGTCATGGTTTGTAAGTGGGAATGATAATTTGTATAAAGAACTCGTACAAGGCACATTTGATGAGTTGGTCGATGCTATAAGTCAAGCCTATTCTTTAGTATCTGTCGAAAATTTTATGAAGCTATCAACTTTAGCGAAGAACGTAGCGACGTTGATAGCAAATCAGAAGTAGCAGGGAATAACTGTTTACTCGGGCAAATAGCATCGTTCGTTGAAAATCTGCATTTGTCTTATCATGAAGTAGTATATGAAATTCCTTATCGGAATTTAGTTATCATGCAGAAGGATAAATTACATGTTGTGTATGGGAAAAAAGTGAATAAAACTTCTGGAAAAAATATATTAAGGAGGAAGAATAGATGAGTAAATTATATTTTAAAGTCGGTGCTGACTATGATAAAGTTATTAGGCTTCGTGATGAAATCGCCAAATTAAGAAGAGAGTTGCTTTCAATGAATATGGTAGCTAATTCAAGTAACTTCTCCGCTCTTGAGAGACAGCTAAATAGGACAACTCAAGAATTTGACAGGTTGATTCAACAAGCGGCAACAGCCGCCACTCAGATGCAAAATACGACAATTAATATCAATCATACGACCAGTAGCCTTGGCGGAATGAACTCTATGTTGGCGAAGATTGGAGGAACCGTTGCTTTATCAAAACTTGCTTCTGATATTATCCGTGTCCGCAGTGAGTTCCAGGCTGCTGATACGGCTATTCAAACCCTGTTAGGCAGCAAAGAAAAAGCAGATGCTTTAATGAAACAAGTACGCGAATATGCAAAGATTTCCCCACTTGAGTTTTCCGATGTAACTGCGGCTACACAGATGATGCTAGGGTTCAATATCGAAGCGGAAAAGGTTCCTCGTTTCATCTCCGCCATCGGTGATGTTTCTATGGGGGAAGCTCAAAAATTCAACTCTTTAACTTTGGCGTTTTCTCAAATGTCGGCAACAGGAAAACTGATGGGACAAGATTTGAACCAGATGATTAATGCTGGATTCAATCCACTGCAACAAATTGCGCAGACTACCGGAAAATCAATCGCCACACTCAAAGAAGAAATGTCAAAGGGTGCTATCTCTACCGAAATGGTACAGAAAGCGTTCATAGATGCCACGAGTGCCGGAGGTAAGTTCTATCAAATGTCCGAAAATGCGTCCAAGACTATTAATGGGCAACTCTCTATGATGCAAGATGCTATGGATGCGGCATTTAACGAGATGGGGCAAAAGTCGGAAGGTATAATTATGTCTGGTATTCAATTGACCACTTCCCTGATAGAAAACTATGAAACTATAGGTAAAGTGCTTGTAGGAATGATTGCCACCTATGGCGTTTATAAAACCGCCCTTATCACAAACATTGCACTAACTCGTGGCTGGGCAGTAGCAGCACGAGCTGATGCAACAGCAAAAGGAATACAGGCTATTGCAACTAAAGCGCAGACCGTAGCTCAACTAGCCTTGAATGCTGCAATGAAAGCAAATCCTTATGTTTTGGCTGCAACGCTCCTAGTAGGGGTGGCAACTGCTATGTGGGCTTTTAGTGATTCTACTACTGCAGCGGAAAGGGCTCAAAAGAAATACAACAAGACAAAAGCAGATTCTTTACAGAAAGAAGAAGAACATAAATCTAGGTTAGAGGATTTAATAGCAACCATTCAAAACGAATATACCTCTTCCATGAACAGAGTGAAGGCTATAGAGGCCATAAAAAAAGAGTATCCTTCTCTGTTTCAAAAATACATAGACGAGAAAGGGCATATAAAAGACCTTATCGGATTATGGAAAGAGTATAATGAGGAAGTTACCAAAAATAAGGTAGAGACAAATAAAAAGAATCTTAGTGATTCTACAACGAAGATTGAAGAATATGAGAAGATGTTATCACTATGGAAGAAGTTAGGTGAAAACCCTTATTATCGTAAGAAGAGACTATCTAAGGAAGAGTTCGAATTGGCTGAAAAATACAAAGGAGAAACAGAGTCTTCTTTAAGGAGAAAATTAGAACTCGCAAAACCGTCAAGAGACTTGTATCAGAAAGAGGTTCGCTCTGATGAACTAGCACAATGGCAACTTGATTTAAAGAAATCCACAGATATTCAAATCAAAACAGAACTTGAGGAGATGAAACGACTCCAACAAGCTCGAAAAAACAATAAACGGTATTCTTTAAATGTAGGAGTTGGTTCATTGAAAGGCTCAACTACAGAGAGTGAATTGGCTAACAGAATAGACGTTCTCCAATCCGAATACAACTCACGAAGTAAGACCACCTACAAAGTAGATTATGAAAAAGCCAAGAAAGAATGGAATGAAGCCAAAAAAACTTTATCTGAGATAGAAAAAGATAAATCCAAGTTCACCTCAAAACAATATGAAGATGCTAAAAAACGATCGGAGACTACTGAAAAAGCCTACAAAGATTTAGGGGGTGTTACTGGTAGTGCTCTTACCAAGCAAGAATCCGCTGCCGAAAAACGAAAGAAAGAAGCTGAAAAGCAAAAAAAAGAACAACAAAAATCAACCGAAGAACTTCTTACCCTTCGTCACCAAAATCAACAAGATGAAATTAATCTCATGAAGGATGGTACGGAGAAGAAATTGAAACAAATAGAGCTGGATTATCAAAAAGAACTTGATTCCATTAGAAAGCAAGAAAGTAAGTGGAGTAAAGAGCAAGGTGGAAAACTGACACAAGAACAATCTATTGAGATTTCAACCCGTTATACCAATGCTGAGAATAAAAAGGAGAAAGATATTGCCGATGTAACCAAAGAACAACTAAAAGCCGAGCAACAAGCTTTAAATGATTATCTGAAAGACTATGGCACATTCCAGCAACAGAAACTAGCCATTGCCCAGGAATATGCCGAAAAGATTAAAAAGGCGCAAGAAGAAAATGGCATAAATAGTACACAAGTTAAATTGCTGGAAAAGCAACGGGATGTTGCCATACAGAACAAAGAGACAGAAGCCATAAAAGCAAACATTGATTGGGTAACTGTTTTCGGTGAGTTTGGTGGTATGTTTAATGATATGATAAGACCTACACTTGAAGAGGCGAAAAAGTATGTTCAGACAGATAAGTTCAAAAACTCCGACCAAGCAAGCCAAAAAGCCTTGATTGATGCAATAGGTCAAATGGAGAAGTCTCTTGGTGGCGTTGGAGGATTAAACTTCAAGAAGCTAGGTCAAGATATGCAGACATATCAAAATTCACTCCGTGAACTGAACGATGCTAAAAATGAGGAAGCGGAAGCTATCAATAAACTTGTAAAGGCACAAGAAGATTATGAGAAAGCCATAAAAAGTGGCACCGAAGAAGAAAAACAAGCTGCGAAAGATGCTCGTGATACAGCACAACAAAATGCAGATATCGCGTCAGCTAATGTTCAAACACAAACTAATGTAGCCAATGAGAGTCAACAGAATCTTACCGATACAGCAACAAAGCTAAAGGTTAATATGGATAACGTGGTCGAGGGGTTATCGAAACTTGCATCTGGCGGAATAAGTAGTGCTTATCAGGGATTATTACAAGCCGGTTCAGCCATGAAAGGGGCTATTGGTGAAGTAACAAAGAACTTAAAAGATGTTCCTATTATTGGTTGGATAGTAGCTATCATTGATGTTTTCAAAGATGGATTAAGTAATTTAGTCGGTGGGCTACTTGACGCCATATTTAACGCTGTTAGTGGCATCCTTGGCGATATATTATCTGGTGATTTATTTGTAACTATTGGTAAATCTTTAAGAGATGGTATAGGAAATATCTTAAATTCAATCTCCTTTGGTGGTTGGGATTCTCTAATGAATAAGATTAGTGGAAGCAATGCTAAAGAGGTTCAAGAAGCAATTGATAAGTTAACAGACCGAAATGAAACCTTAGGAAAGTCTATTGATAGGCTTACCGAAGTGATGGACAAGGCGGCAGGCTCTAAATCCATATCGGCATATGAACAAGCGTTTAAATATCAGCAGGAGCAGATTACCAACACACTTAAAATAGCCCAGGAACAAGCAGGGTATCATAGTTCACATCATAGTTGGCAATATTATATGGAATGGAATAATGAACAATTAAGTTGGGCTCGTGAAAATGTAGATAAGAACTTTTCTGGTACCGATTCTTTATGGAATTTGACTCCCGAACAGATGCGATTGCTTCTTAGCAATGCCGATATTTACGATGATATTAAAAGTGCTGGTAAAGGTGGATATGGTGGGCGTGTCATGGAGAAGTTGGAAGCGTATGCCGACCAAGCTGGCAAATTGGATGAACTTACAGAGAAGATAAACGAATCACTCATGCAGGTTTCTTTTGATAGCTTGCGTGATAGTTTTTTGGAAGCATTGATGGATATGGATAAAGATGCTAAAAACTTCTCTGAAGATTTTTCCGAGTATATGCAACGTGCTTTACTCAATTTCTCGATGGGAGAGTTATTTGATGATAAATTGAAAAAATGGTATAATGGCATTGCCAAACTCTTGAAAGAACAAAAAGGAAAGCTCACTAATCAGCAACTAGAAGATGCAAGAAAGGAATACGATTCAATAGTCCAGGATGCATTGAACGAAAGAGATACGATTTCAGAAATTACGGGATATGAAGGTGATTCCTCTTCTTCCCAAGAATCTACAAAGAAAGGCTTTGCGGCAGCTTCCCAAGATTCAATAGACGAACTTAACGGTCGTTTTACTGCTTTGCAGATTGCAGGTGAAGAGATAAAGAATCAAAATATTCTTCAATCCCAATCACTCAATATTTTGACCGTTAAAGCTGATTCGATTCTTTCAGTGAATACTGATACTCGGAATATTGCCGACGAAATACGCACTATTCAAGTAAATTCCTTTTTAGAATTACAGGAAATCAGAGAGAATACCGGAGCTATTATTAAACCTATTAAGGATATGGCTGCGGACATTGCAGAGGTAAAAAAGAATACATCAAAATTATAAATTATGGCAGATTTAATCATCAATGGCAGAGACGCTCTTCAAGTGTGGGGTGTTAGAATGGGAGACAAATTTCTTGATGTACTCGGTGCATCGTCACCCATGAAAGAGTATATAGAGAACAAGAGCCGTTTGGAGAATGGAAAGCGTGTCATAGTAGCCAATCCCAAGTTAGATTCTCGTGAAATAACTTTAGGTTTTACGATTGAAGGAGAAACTCCAAGCGATTTTAAAGATAAGAAAAAGCAATTCTATGATGAGCTATACAAAGGAGAGTTGACAATGCAAGTTCCTGAAAATGGGAACGAAGTGTATCGCTTGGTATATTTAGGGAAAAGTGCAACTTATGGGCAAAGCCTAGACCGGACTTTCGGCAAGATTTCAGCGAAGTTTTGTGAGTATAATCCAGCAAAACGTGACGAATAGCAAACTTTCTTTCCCTTGTTTGTAATGGAAGCTCTTATTTTTAGGGCTTCTTTTTTTTATCTCCGAACTTTGGTGTGTTATGCAATTAGTAGACATCAAAGACATATCCGGCAATCTTCGTTTCTCGACACCCATCAATGAGGGTTCGAAAAGACACTTCCTTTTGATGAAGGAAGACTATGTTATGCTAAAGTTTTCTCTTGCCAATCCTATTTATTTTCATTTGGGAGACGGGATAGATAATGAACTGGGGATATTTGAACTGGTAGATTTATATAAGCCAAACTACAATACGACTACTGGTGCATACGACTACGAACTCCGGCTGGATGCCTACTACTGGAAATGGAAAAACAAAAAGTTCTTCTACACACCGGAGACAACCGGGCGGGAAGCTAGTTGGAATCTTACAGCTACCCTTGACACGCACTTGAATGTCTTTCTTGACAACCTGAAAGCACTTGGATACAAGTTCAGAGACGAAAAATTTATTCCCGAGATTGACAGTACAGTAGCAAACACTTCCAAACTCGTTTCTTACGACAACGTGAACCTTATCGACGCACTTACTCAGATGGCGGAGACATGGGAGTGCGAATGGTGGATAGAAAATCATAAGATTCGTTTTGGCCGCTGTGAATACAGTTCCCCAGTTGATTTCAAAGCCGGTGATTTGACAGACACAGAGAATGTGAATGTCAACTCCATGCAGAGAAGTGACAGTCAAGCTACATACGCTACGCGTGTCTACGCTTTTGGTTCTACACGTAATATCCCTGTTAGCTACCGAAAGAGCCTGATATTTGACGTGAAAGAGGTCAAAGGGCGGGATATATCCGATACGGCAAGACCGTTGGATATAAAGTTCTTTCCTTCAAGAGATTTAATCGCTAAAAAAACTGTAAAAGGGGACATTAACATTGATAAAGTTATTGCCCAAGGAAGCCGACAATTTAAATGCACTGTAATAAGTTCATTAACCAAGGGAACTTATTCAGTATTAACGACTTCTGTCCCATTTATGATTAGTGGAATAACAGGTACAGGTTCAAATGAGTACTATCCTCCTAAAGGGACGTATAATTATCAGCTAGATTTATGCTATACGAAGTCTGGTGTATCTCATACAGTGTGCAATGCCAATGGAGAGCACCGCATTACTGATAATACGATAAACGGATTCAAGGATACACTTAATCTTCCTTCTTCCATCGACATTGTGGAAGACGCTGACAGTTTGGAAGCAGTACTGACAGTGAATGTACAAACAGACGCGGCACCTCGTGGCGTTTCTGTATATATTTCGTTTAGCTTGGCATTGGAAAACAAATCAAACTCAGCAAATACTTCTGTGACATTCCTCTCTGGTTCCAATGCCGGACAGACATTTGCGGCTGTTTATAACCCAGATTTACTCACAGGAGACAATTCAAATGTTATCCGGCTACCCGAAGGTATAACAGCTTCCATGGGTGACAGATATACGATTGGCAACATTATCAAAGGCAAAGTACCCGATAACTATTTCAGTAAGGACGATAAAGAACTCACCTTGAACGGTGTTGTTCAGAAACGCCTTATGCTCCCGGAAGGTATTCCCTATGTGGATGCTTACAGATACAGCCCTACAGGGGAAAGAATCGACATCGGAGATGAACGCTACGACAATCCCGACAACGTGGAAATGCCGGAAGAAGAAGCTATTGAAGAGATTGTTACATTTGAGGATGAATACCCCAAGTATATCGGCTCTATATACAGTATCAGCCATGAGGAAAAGGAAGAAATAGATGAAGAAACAAAGAAGCCAACCGGAAACAAGTATCCTATATACACTTTCAAGGATACCGGTCTAAAGAACTTTAATAAGAAAGATTTCGTAATAGATGAACTTCGTTTGATTTTTCAGACAGGTAAGCTAGCTGGACTAGACTTTGCTCTCGATGTAAAAGAGAGTGACAGCACTGGCACAACCGTTGAAATTGTTCGCAATGAAGACTATGGCCGCTATCTCCCAGATGATACGCTATTCCCACAAGCCGCCCACAAGGAAGAAAGTAAAGATGTTCCCGCAGATACATATGTCCTTTACGGCTTTGATACGGCATTCATTTCCGAACAAATGTTACCGAATTCAGAGCAAGCACTTCTGAAAAAGGCAAAAGATTATGTAAAGAAGTCCATGATAGACCCGTCCACCTATGATTGCGAGATGGATGCTGATTTCATCTACAATAACGGTAATATCCGGACATACGAGGTTGGGGCTAAAGTAAACCTGATTAATAAAGCGTTTTTCCCCGAAGGACGGCAATCCCGCATAATTGGTTTTGAATGGCCGCTTGATATTCCTTACGACCATCCAATTTATACAATCGGTGAAACAGCCGCATATTCGCGTATCGGTGAGATAGAAAGCAAGATTGATTCTCTTACCTACAAGGGACAAACTTACTCCGGTTCCGTGGTTGGTGGTGGCGGAACGAGCGTGTATGTTATCGGAGTGAATGACAAAACGCTTCCTTCTGATAAGAATGTTTTTTCAGCAAAGAGAGTACTTCAGGAAATAATAGCATATGCTATCAGTAAGACTAAAGATGATACAGCAGAAGGGCTGATTACATTCCTGAATGGAATTAACGTCACAAATGGTATTGTAACAGATGATATTATCGCAACAGAATTAACTACCAATATCCTAGAGGTATTTGATAAGTTAGTAGCGAAATCAGCTACCTTTTCCGGTGATATATCTTCGAATGATTATGCCGAGGGCTTAATCGGTTGGTTAATCGGTGAAGACGGTCATGTAGACGCTAAATCTCTTCGCCTACGTGATTTCCTCGAAGTTCCCGAACTACGATACAATCGCGTATCAATCATTTCGGGCGAAGAGTGGAACGCTCCGGGCGGTGGAATTATTGAATCAGTCGATTTGGATAATCAGATTCTTTATTTAAAGCTAGAACCGGGCGAATCCGCTCAAATCGAGATTGACGATATTTGCAAAGGTATATTCAACAACCTAACCGGATTTCAAACTACATATTTTCGCATAACGGAGAAGCTAGGCGATTCCACTTTCAAATACGCACTCCGTTCCGGCACGTCTGCACATCCTTGCAAGGCTATGCACTTCGTCGCGTACGGTAACTTCACGAATGAAGAACGGCAAAAATCGAGCTATTCAACGCAAAGTTACATCCGTTATCTTACAGGTGTAAACGGTTGGGAAATAGAATCGCATATGATAGCGATGCAACTTGGTGACCTGTCAAACTTGAAACTGTTTGGCATCGACATGACCGGACACAGCGCGTATCTCCGTAATGTCTACATGACCGGAGTAATCAAGCAGATATCCGGTGACGGAATAACAGAAAGCCGTGTTCCCTGTTTCAAGGGTGAATGGAAAGCCGGGACTTATTACTACTATGACGAAGTAACTCATAACGGTGCATCATGGCTCTGTATCTCCGAGAAACCGACAACGCAGGAACCGGGCGAAGGCGTTGTGGATTGGTTGGAGAAGTCAGCAGCGGGAAAGGATGCTGTTATAGTTAATATAATGAGCAGTAACGGGAACATCTTTCAAAACGGTTCTGTAGCTACCACTTTAACCGCTTACGTGATAAAAGGAGATACGGATATAACAGATAGCGTTCCGGCTTCCCGTTTTTCTTGGGAGAAGGAAAGCAATAATAAAGACACAGATCAAATCTTTAACGAGACGCATGTCGGGCACGGGCATGTGCTTATACTTACCCCGGATGATGTTTGGGGGCGTGCCACATTTAATTGTATTGTTTCACTTTAAAAAATAAGAATAATGAAAACAGAAGTAAAAAAAGAAAATGGAGTATTTGAACTTAATTTTTCAAATATCAAGAATGCCGAAGATGTTAAAGAAGCAATCTGCCAGTGCCGACTTGTAGAGAGTCAATTATCTGGCAGCAGAGGTGATTTATCGGCAAGTAACCGTATTTCTCGTGGAAGTATAGAAATATTGGATAGTAATAGATATGGAGCTATCCTTGTTCCGACTGGCGTATGGCTGTTTGAACCCACATTGAAGAAAACTGATCAATGTGACCACACGTAATACAATTTACTGTGATAACAGGAGCTAGTTTCTGTAAATCATTCAATGCAATGTCTGGATTATTGCGAAACACATTCTCAATTTCATCCACGCATTCGGTTGTAATGCCTAATTGTTTATTCCCACAAATAGGACATTTGTAGTTAATGGTTTGATTAAATTTTTGAAGAAAATTAGCTGAAAGTTCTCTTTCTGTTTTCATAACTATAAAATTTTAAAATTCGACATAAACAAAAGTAGTAATAAAAAGATAAGGGCGCATTCATTTACGTAATAATTTTAAAATTCGACACTTTATTTTTATTCGGATGCGCCCTTTATTAGAAATGAGAAGAAATAAAATTGTTTCACTTTAAAAATAAATTATTATGCCAATCGCAAGAGGACAAATTACCATCGTCGATTTAAATGACGCGAAATCAATGAGTATGTATCTAGGCTCTAATCAGCCTTTAACCCAAATCTTTAACAAAGAAAACAGTTCATATGTACCGAATTGGACGGCTTCACCGTTCTTGGTCGTTACTCCTGAATTGTATGTTTCCGGCACGACTACAAACGTTATCAGCCGCTTGAAAGCCGTACCGACCTATACGATTAATGGTGGGGCTATTAGTGCATTTGGGGGTACGGTTGCAGCTGCATCTCCTTATGCTCTTACTATCAAAAACAACATGACTTCGGCGTCACAGTTGAAGATAGAATGTTCCGGTATCTATGTTGACCCTGATACGAAGTTGGAAACTCCGGTTAAGGCAGTTATCAACTACACCAAAACGGAGAACGCCGGGCAGCTTATTTGTGCTATCGCTTACGCACCAAAGGGGAATGTTTTCAAGAACGACCAATCTTCAACATTAACCGCTCATTGCGACATGTGGCGCGGTAGTAGTATTGACGCTGACAAAGTCTCATACCAGTGGCACAAATTGAAATCTGACGGTACATGGGAATCATTAGCAGCTTCTAATGCTTACGGTATAACCGGAACCACGACGAATGAAATTTCTATTCCTGCTAGTGCAGTGCTCAACTTCGAATCGTTCAAGTGTGTGATTAAAGACACGGATACAGCGAGCGGCACGTATAACACGTCAGTAAGTGATATTATTTCGTTCTCTGACCTTTCCGACCCGTATGTAATCGAGGTGTCTTCTACTACTGGCGACAAGCTCGTCAACGGTCAGGGAAGCACTACCATTAAAGCAACGGTTTGGCAGAATGGAGAAGCCTTTGCGGATAGTGCAGCCGATACGAAATTTACTTTCGACTGGAAGAAGTACAAGAAGGACGGAACACAGGATACCGCTTGGGGAACAAGTGGAGTAAAAACGGGGAAATCTATCACCGTTACAGCGTCCGAGGTAGATGTAAAGGCAACCTTTGTAGTTGAACTTTCATTAAAATAACGGCATGATAGTAGCAAGAGGGCAAATAACGATTAGCGTAACGAAAGACGGGCAATATTCCGTACAAGAATACGCAAAATCCACATCCGGCACCGTTGCGCCTGTAAGTGGGTGGGGTAAAACTCCGCCTTCTTGCGGCACAAATGAATACCTATGGATGCGCACGGGCGTAGTTATTCCCCCGGCTACGTCTCCCACATCGTGGACGAGCGTTCGTATCGGTGCGATAAATGGTGCAACAGGGGCAAAAGGCGAGAAAGGAGATGTGGGACCGACTGGCTCTCAAGGTATTCCGGGTACTTCACAGTATTTTCACGTGAAGTACTCCGCTAACTCAAACGGAAATCCGATGTCAGATACTCCTAATACTTACATCGGTACGGCAGTAACGACAAGCTCGATCGCTCCAACTTCTTATACCTCGTATAAGTGGGTACAGTTAAAAGGCTCACAAGGAGAAAAGGGAAGTCAAGGAATCCCCGGAGCCGCCGGAGCGGATGGGCGAACTTCTTATTTGCACATCAAGTATTCGGATAATGGTACTAGCTTCACCGCTAACAACGGCGAGACTCCCGGCGCTTGGATAGGGCAATATGTTGATTTTGTCGCGGCAGACAGTACTACTTTCTCTAAGTATATTTGGACGAAAGTAAAAGGCGATAAAGGCGAGCAGGGAGATAAGGGCGAACAAGGCGATAAGGGGGAAACTGGGGACAAAGGCGAAACCGGACTCCCTGGCGCTCTAATCCGCCCGCGCGGCGAGTGGAAAGCAAATACTAACTACGTCAATAATACGCAGTATCGGGATACTGTTATCTATAACGGAAATACTTATTCATGCCGGACGAATCATACTTCTGGCTCTTCTTTCGATGCAACGAAATGGACTTTGTTTAACGACTTTGTAAATGTCGCTACGCAGTTGTTAGTAGCTCAAAATGCAACGATCGACATACTCGGTACGTCTGGTCTGTTTATCGGTAATCAAGCAAAAACGCAAGGTTGGTTAATGACAGGCGGTTCGATAAAACACAATGTTACGGGGGTAGAATTGACGGCAGACGGGAAATTATCACTCCCTTCAACGGGCGCGATGCTGGTTGGAAATAAGACGTTTATCAGCAGCGGAAAAATTGTAACGGATTTTATTGACGTTGAAAATTTGAAGGTTAAGAAGTTAGATGGTGCGACGGGAACATTTAAAAAACTACAGGGAATAGATGGCAATAATATTGTTAAATGCGCAATTGGGTTTAGCCCTAGTGATGGAAAGATGTATTTCGAAGGTGACATGCAGCATCAAGGTGTTTACAAAAATCCAAACGGAACAGAAAGAAGTTATAGATTTTACACTTCCGATTTGTGGTGTAGAGGACAATTCGGACATTGGCAACTAACGACTCTTGAACTCTCATTGAGTTATACGAGTAATGTCTATTTTCACCTTTATGGTTCTGGGACAGATACTAATTTTCATAAATATTCAGAACCCGGTAAACCGATAGATTGCATTGTCTGCAAGGGCGATGGAAACTATTATGTTAGGGTTTGCGATTCGGTCAAATACAAGATGATTGTTATTGTAAATTCATCAGAGGTCGATAAAAGAGTAGTATGCAATGTTGATAACACATTCTTGGTGACTGTTAAGCCTTGGAGGTGTCAGCTATTTATTACATCTGAAACTAGATACAATTCAGCGGTTTATGCTTATACCGTAGATTTACTTCCTGTATCTATTTAACAAAAAATACAATTATTCATGAAAATAGACTTTAGAAAAATTCAAGTAAAAGACATCGAAGGAAATAACAGTACCGTCGATATTGCAAAAATGTTAGGTAATACTATCTATCAAAAAACTGCCGATTTGGGCGAGTTAGAACTAGCTCAAGACATCTACAAGAATGGTGAAGTAGAATTATCGCCGGAACAGGTAGAACGCATCAAAGAATACGTAAAAACAAACTTTGTCGCAGTTGTGCAGATTGCGGTTAATGAGGCTTTATCGGCTGAATAAAGAAGAATGTATATGGAAGAAAAAGCAATTCATCAGGCGGTAGCCGGCATATTTGCTCCGATAGCCGGAAGTTTCGTAATAGATAGTTTGCAGATGATGATTCCTTGGCTAATAGCAATGTTCTGCGTGATAATTTGCGACTTGGTAACAGGAGTTAGGAAGAGTTTATTAACGCACGAACATGTAAGGTTTAGCCGGGCATGGCGTGCCACTATGGGAAAGATGGTTACTTATTTCTCTTTCGTGGTGATGGTCGTTATGGTGCAGAAAGCTTCTGGAATGACCATACGTATTGATACTTATGCCTGTCTGTTTGTCTGCTTCATTGAAGGCTGTTCTATAATCAGTAATATATTGAAGCCGAAAGGATATAACTTCAACCTGGCTGCTGCTATTGGTGTATTTGCTAAGAAGGTGTTTAGCGTTGATAAAGAAGATATGGAAGATGTAATAACTAAAAAAGATAATCAAAATGAAAGTACTAATTGATAACGGTCATGGTGAGAACACTCCGGGTAAACGTTCACCAGACGGAAGATTGAGAGAGTGGTCCTATACAAGAGAGATTGCTAATATGGTAGTATCCGGTTTGCGCAAGTTAGGGATTGATGCAGAACGTATCGTGAAAGAAGATACAGACGTTCCTTTGTCCGAGCGATGTCGACGGGCGAATGCTATTTATAAAGAAACAGGGAAGAAAGCTATCCTTGTATCTATTCATTGTAATGCTGCCGGCAATGGCAGTTTTTGGATGAGTGCAAAAGGTTGGAGCGTATTTGTATCGAATAATGCTTCAAGTAACAGCAGAAAGTTAGCTGATTGCTTGGGGCAAGTAGCAGAATGTATTCCGGTTCCCGTCCGAAAGCAGACACCCGGACGGGAATACTGGGAACAGAATCTTGCCATCTGTCGGGATACGAACTGTCCGGCAGTGTTAACAGAGAACTTCTTCCAGGACAATAAAGAGGATGTTGAGTACCTTTTGTCTCGGGAGGGCAAAGAGGATATTGCTCGGATTCATATTGAGGGTATTGTTAAATATCTGGGGCTATGAAAGCCTTGATTTATATAACCATGTTCCTGATGTCGGGAATATGGTTTGCTTCATGCCGAACTCAATATGTACCGGTAGAGACTGTGAGAACCGAATATAAGACACGTGATAGCATCCGGGTTGATAGCATCTATAATCAGGATAGCATTTATGTACTTGTCAAAGGAGATACCATTTACCAGTATAGATATAAGTACCTGTACAAGTATCAATATCTCAATAGGACGGATACAGTGATTAAGATTGATTCAGTGCAGGTTCCTTATCCAGTCGAAAAGCAGTTAAGCCGGTGGCAATCTATTAAACAAGATATTGGTGGTATAGCCATAGGGATGATAGTTGCTTTGCTTTTCATCATTGTCTGGCTACTCCGTCGAAAGAAATAACTACTAAAAAATAACACTAAGATTCATAATAAAAAAACTTTGGAATACCTCGGCTTGGGAAAGTCGGGGTGTTTTACTTTATTTTCTCTCAATTCTTGCTTTATATTTTTTTCTCCATACAATTTGCTAATCCGATATTGATTTGTATTTTTGTAAAAATTAAAATCTAACAATTATGAAAAATGTATTAGCTGTATTATTACTCATATTTTCATTTTCATTGTATGCGCAGGAAGATGTAACCAAATTCCTAGGTATTCCTGTGGATGGGAGTAAATCTGAAATGATAAGCAAACTTAAAGCGAAAGGTTTTCGGAGTGACCCGACAAGTGATGCTTTAATTGGTGAGTTTAATGGTGCAAATGTTAATGTATTGGTGGTAACGAATAACAATAAAGTTTGCCGTATTATGGTAACTGATGCCAATCGTGTTAATGAGAGTTCCATTCAAATAAGGTTTAATAAACTATGTAAGCAATTTGCAAATAATGCAAAGTACGTGTCAGTGCAAGACTATACTATACCTGAAGAAGAAGATATTGCCTATGAAATAACTGTTAATAAAAAGCGTTATGAAGCTGTTTATTATCAACAGCCTGCTGCTATAGATACAGTTACCGTTGTAGAAAAAATGAAATCAATTCTATTGTCTAAATATACGAAAGAGCAATTAGCAAATCCAACAGAAGAGTTGCAACAAGATATTGTTAAACTCTCTACAGAATATGTATTAGAACAATATACTAAAAAACCTGTTTGGTTTATAATATCAGACTATTATGGAAAATATTATATAACAATGTTCTACGATAATGAATATAATCGTGCAAACGGAGAAGATTTATAATTATAGAAAAATTTGTAGTAATAAGTAGTTCAACAAATTGCCTATATCTTTTATCTCATAATTATTTCCCCTTAATATTATTATCATTACCAGTAAATGATAAAATACTTATGATTGAAAGAGGTAGCCGAATAAGCTACCTCTTTATGCTCTCTGTAAAATAGTTGAATCAGTTGGGACTTTCTTAATAAAGTCGCTCTCTATTATATATGCATCCATCTTGTCAGCTTCATAAGGCTGCTTGATATATCTATCTTATGTAATGCTATTTGCTTTTTCATAACTCTGCTTCTTTGCATTAAAACAAAAGAGGTCAGGGTTTGCTCATTGCAGATACTTTTTTTTAATTATAAATAGTCTTTTCCCAATCGTCCAGCACA
The DNA here is from genome assembly GCF_012113595.1 of Bacteroides faecium. Classification (NCBI taxonomy): domain Bacteria; kingdom Pseudomonadati; phylum Bacteroidota; class Bacteroidia; order Bacteroidales; family Bacteroidaceae; genus Bacteroides; species Bacteroides faecium. The sequence goes on along the minus strand of NZ_CP050831.1, from coordinate 4,370,881 downwards.
GTTACATCCCATTTTGGAAGGTCTGGATTAATATAGGTGACAGATTTACCATATACAGAGAAACTTTTCCCAAGAAATTCGCTGATAGCTTCATCTTCTCCTTTCTGCAAGCAGATATTCATAAAGATATGCATTTCATCCCAGTTGGTAGGTCCGATGAATAGAGATTCAATAAGCCTACCTTTAACGGGAGCACCGACAACTTGGTTTTTTATCCGCTCAAAAAGAGATATAGCTTCTTCAAATGTCATATAGATGATTTTCCGGCAAATATAAGAAAAAGGTTTGGTTATCCTTTCATCAACATAATATCTGCCCTCATCTCTATATATTCAGTATATTTTTCTGGATTGTTGGTATAGTCTACCACCCTGTTTATGGCTATTTCTGCTTGCTTCTGCTTTACCTTCGTATAATATCGGATAACTCCCCTACTCTTGTCCGAATGACCAAGACAATAATCTATTACTCCGTCAGGAATACCAAGTTCAGAGGCAAATTGCGCAAAGGTTTTACGAGCAGAATAGAAACACAACGTCTGTTTAATCCCTAAGTGCTCCTTTAGTTCCCTCATGCAAAGATTGATGTACTTTTGCAAATTTGAATAGGTATAAGAATACCCCAAATCCAAAAATCCTCTTTTATTTATGTACTTACTGATAATTGCTTTCGCTTCGCTATGTATAGGTATCGTTATGACTGATTTCCCAGTTTTAGCATGAACAGTCTTGATTCTTTCAAAAGAAAGTATATCCACCGACAAATCAACAGATAATAAATCTTTCAGGTTGATACCGCACAAATAGAAAGATAGTAAAAACATATCCCTACCTAAATTCAATCTTTTCCCTTCGACTTCCGCCCTTTGTATTTTCTGAAATTCTTCTATTAAAAGGTCACATTCCTTAGGTTCGGCTGTTGGTATTTTCGTGTACGCAAATGGGTGCACATCCGTTTTCAGAACACCTGATTTTATCAGCTCGTTTATCCGGGCTTTCAGATGGGTTAATCTCAATCCGATGTTTCCATTAGCATAGCCTTTCTTTATCATCCACTTTTTAAAATGCTCTACCAATAAAGTATTAATTGCAGGAATAGGTACATCTCCTTCCGCATTAGTAAACACCCGTACAGTCTCTTCATTCATTTTGGCATAGCTTTCCCTACCCTCTTCCCTAATTTCATTTATGCGTTGTTTCCAAAACTCCAAAAACGAGATGTGCGAAGGGCGTTCTTTGGACATTATAATCCGTTTTATCTGAATCGCAGAAAAATAGTCTATGCATTCAATAGAATCGAATTTCTCTTTGTATTGTGAAAACACAAATTCAAGCCTTTTATTCATGACGTTCGCATCCTTCCGGTAAGCGACTTTACCGTTATCGAATTCTGCAATATCATCTAACAGAAACTCTGTTTTGATATAGGCACGTTCTTTCTTTTGGGAGATGCAGACTAAGATAGGGAGCCTGCCATCATGTTCCTTAATGGAACTTAAAACTGTTAATCTGATTGTTGCCATAGTTGAATAATCAAAACACAATTCTACTATACAATTTTGTGCAAATATATACGCAGATTTATGTTTTTTTTATTCGGAATTGAATTTTCAGAAAAGAGAAACGCTGATTAAACAGTTAATAATCAGCGTTTTATTTGAGAGCCGCTAGCCAGACTTGAACTGGCGACCTACGCGTTACGAATGCGTTGCTCTACCAACTGAGCTATAGCGGCGTTTGTCTCTCGTTTACGGCGTGCAAAATTACAGCTTTATTTGAGAAAACAAAAAGAATCCGACTATTTTTTGAGTTTAAATTTTAAATCGGCTTTTGTTGACTAAATCTAAAACTTCTCTTTATGGTCAAATTTCCCCTCATCGGTATAGTATTTCCACGTACCTTTAGGTTTGTTATTGGCATACTTTCCACGAAGTTTCAAGGTACCATCTTCGTAATATTCACGATAGCGTCCATGCCGTTTTCCTTCTTTGACTTCCGACTCGCTCTTCAATGCTCCTTCAGGATAAAACTCTCGCAAAACATTTCCTTCGAACTTTTCGACATAGAAACGTTTCAATTCGCTCATCTGTTCTTTTTCGGTTTCAGCATCTTCGTTCATTTCTTCGTCATCCTCATCAGTTGCAACAGCAACAGTCTCTTCAGGCTCATAGGGCGCATAGTCCATAACATATTGCAAAGAAGCCGACTGGCTATCCCCTATCACCTGCATCGTCCAATAAGGGAATGAATACAAAACATCTTTATTAGATTGTATCTCGTTCCATGTACTCGCATTCATCATAGGCTTCAACTGAGAATAGAACTTATGCATATCTGTATACAAGAAAATAGTAGAACTGGATTTCATATATGAAAGTGCATCCTTAAATCCCTGATTATTTTTCAACAAGTTCTTTTGTTCGTAATCCTCTACAAAGGAAAGCAAAGAAGAAGCCTTATTACTGAAAACTACATAATCATCCACGTAAGTATAATATGGCTTCTCAAACTTATCAAATAACTTTCCGAAAAACAGGCGGAAGAAGCCCTTCATCTCGACATAATTGATCTCAAAGTCTTTATAATTAACCGTCTTAACCTTAACCGGAGTACGCCGCTTTATCTTCTTCTCAATAAACTCCATATTTTTACGGGCATCTTTTATACTTTTAGCCCTGACAGCCAAAATAAGTTCAGGATCGTGTCCCAACAAACCCGGTTCAGATTGTGTAATGGCAAATTCGCCAGACATCCAACTCAGAAAGTTATCCTCTAAAGAGATACCAAACAATCCTTCAATCTTTTTCCGGGAACTTTGATAAGAATCATATAACTGTTTATCATGCACAGAAAGCGCATTTTCCAACTCTTTCACAAAAGTCACAGGATTATTGAAACCTATATTTGTATAAAGAGCCGTTCGCCCGGAAAGAATCTCATGCGCCTTCATCTTATGCTTTCCCGAATTCAACAAAGCAGTAACATAGGGATCGGCAGAGTCTTTTCGTAAGGTATACCCCTTCACCTCCATTCTGTCTTTGTTTGCATTCAGATAAAGGCCGGCAAAGTTCATAGAGTTACTAAAGAGATCAACATATTCGTTTCTCGTCCCTAAATAAATAGACATAAACTGAGGAACGCGTACATAATTGATAAAGACTCTTACAAGCCCCTTGCCTGAAACTAATTTCTCCGTTTCGATAAAGGACTGGTCGAGTCCGATTTTGGGTTTATTGCGCGAATCAATAGCCGATTCGACAAGAGTGGATGTATAAGAACCTACCAAGTGATTATCCACAAAAGCTATGTAGAAAATATCACGCGTATCAGGATCGCGCATTTCAAGTATATTGATACCATTATGCATTCGGTTAGTAACCTTAAAGCCACTCATAACCAATACCGTTTCAACCTGATCTTTCAATAAATCCATCTTTGACGCTTTCTGCATATCCAGGATAAGCAGAAAATCCCAATTAGTAGGACGGGTTTTATGAAGTGAAATCAGCATGTCTCTTTCACCGACAAGAGACAATAATACTTTATTGCTTTTTACCACCGAGTCGAGCTTTTCCACACTCGCGGTTACTTCTTCAAAAGATTTCGCTTTCTTCAGACATTGCCATGTCTCACTTCCGCTGAACTTTTCCCAATCTTCAATCGGAGCGGATGACTGTATAATAAATGCAGCATCTTCGGGAACCAGATAAATCTGCTGGATATTACGATCGGGCGAGACAAACAGATAAACTATGGAATATACAACATATACCGCCAAGGCTAATCCTGCCACTAACAAAGTTCTCTTTACTATTTTCTGCGTATTCTTTTTCTTAGCGGGTTCAGCATATTGCTCTTGTTGCCCGTTGTTTAATTCATCCATCATGTTCCGTTATTGAGTTGAGCGGGCAAAATTACTAAAAAAAACGAGATTAATTGATTCGTCCTGATTCATTTAGCAAAATTATGTACTAACTTTACCGCATGAAAAAGAAATTCCAACTCGAAGTTCCCGGCGGAGCCGACAAAATCTTACTTCATACCTGTTGTGCTCCCTGTTCGTCAGCTATCATCGAATGTCTGATGCAACACCATATAACTCCTGTCATTTACTACTGTAATCCCAATATTTATCCACTGGAAGAATACAATATAAGAAAAGATGAATGTACACGCTATGCACAATCATTAGGACTGGAAATTATTGATGCCGATTACAACCACGAGGCCTGGCGATGCCAAATGGCAGGAATGGAGCAGGAACCCGAAAGAGGGGGACGTTGCCTGCGGTGTTTCAAAGTCCGTCTGTTGGAAACAGCCCGCTATGCACACGAGCATGGATTTTCCGTCATTACCACCACCCTTGCTTCCAGTCGCTGGAAAAGCCTGGAGCAGATAAATGAAGCCGGACAATATGCCACGGCACACTATCCCGATGTCACATACTGGGAACAGAATTGGCGTAAAGGCGGACTAAGCGAACGCCGTATCGCCATCATCAAAGAATATAATTTCTACAACCAGCAATATTGTGGTTGTGAATTCAGCATGAGAAAAGAAGAGTAAAACCAACACACCCTTATCACCAACCAATCAATGAATCGAAGTAAAAAAGGTAAAAGCAGAAAATTATTCAAAAAGAAATCACGCTCTAATTATAAATTAGGATGCATTATCGTCCTCATTGCATTTATTCCTATTCTTTATGGCGTCTATTTATATTGTCAACAAATTAACAACACAAAAAAGGAAGAGCCGCAAGCAAACATATCATTTCAAATTCCATCCGGCAAAGAGTTGAAAATTCCGGTATCACTAACTCCGCGACAAGAACAAATAATCCACCATACCGGATACACCGTTTCTTATAATAAAGACTTAAAGCTTCCCAATTGGGTTTCCTATGAGTTAACCCGGAAAGAAACAAAGGGAAAAGAAAAAAGAAACGATCGTTTTATTGCCGATCCGCTGGTAACAGGCTCGATTGCAACTAATGCTGATTATACACGTTCGGGATACGACAAAGGGCACATGGCACCGGCGGCAGATATGAAATGGAGCCCACAGGCAATGAAAGAATCATTCTATTTCAGTAATATGTGTCCGCAACACCCGCAATTAAACAGGAGAGGATGGAAAAACCTGGAAGAGAAAATCCGGGATTGGGCTATTGCAGACAGCGCAATTATCATTATATGTGGGCCTATTGTAGCCAAACAACCAAAAACAATCGGAAAAAATAAGGTTGTAGTACCCCAACAGTTTTTCAAAGTAGTCCTCTCTCCCTTCGTCAAACCAATGCGAGCTATCGGCTTCCTGTTCAACAACAAACAATCCGTAGAGCCGCTTTCCACCTACGTAGTAACCATAGACAGCATCGAACGCCTTACGAACATGGACTTCTTCGCGCCCCTACCCGATGAAATAGAGAATAAGATAGAAGCAGAAGCAAACTATTTCCAATGGCCGAATTAATCAAAAACACCGCATAATTTCTTAAAATCATGTGGTAACCTTACTAGTTTCTTTCCTATCAATTAATGCAATCCTTTCAGTATATTAATAAAATCTACTGGGATATTAAGCTATTACACTTGTGCAACAGACCTGATGCTGTTGTGTAACTTACCAGTTGCACTTGTTCTTTCCCATAGTTACTCCACTGCAACTTAACAAATCGGTATAGACACACATAAAAGCAAGCAATCACCTCATTAACAACACATTGTATAAAAAGTGCAATTTTCTCCTTCAAAAAACAGAAATCATTTAGATGATTTTTGTAAACTTATCTTAAACACACTCTGTTTACGCACATAATCATCTGATTATCAACGCTGCAACATTTTTGTTTTTCCGGGTATAATACTTAATATAAGAGCAAAAATGTTGCAAAGGAAAGATTCATCTCAGAAAGAAATCACTCCTATCCAAATTCTTGTTATCTTTGACGCTGCAAAAAATAACGTCTCATAAGATGAAGAAAAAAAAGAGAAACATTTTATTATCCATTCTGATCGGAGCATTCCTTCTTTGTGCCATTGCCGGAGGAACTGTTTATTATTACCTGTTTGCTCCTCAATTCCATCCGTCTAAAACCGTATATATCTATGTAGACCGGGATGATACAGCAGACTCCATATATAATAAAATAAGGAAGTCCGGACATGTCAATAAATTCACCGGATTTGACTGGATGGCTAAATATAAGGATTTCAAACAGAATATCCATACCGGGCGCTACGCTATTCGCCCGAATGACAATGTCTATCATGTATACAGCCGCTTTTCGAGAGGTTATCAGGAAGCCGTCAACCTCACAATCGGAAGCGTCCGGACATTAGACCGACTGGCACGAAGCATCGGCAAACAACTTATGATAGACTCCGCTGAAATCGCCGGGCAACTGTTTGACCCTACTTTTCAAAATAAAATGGGATACACGGAGACAACCCTTCCCAGCCTTTTCATCCCGGAGACTTATCAAGTATACTGGGATATAAGCGTAGATGATTTTTTCAAGCGTATACAAAAGGAACACGAACGTTTTTGGGACAAAGAACGCCTCGCTCAAGCCACTGCCATCGGAATGACGCCGGAAGAGATAAGTACACTGGCATCCATTGTCGAGGAAGAAACCAACAACAATGAAGAAAAGCCAATGGTAGCCGGACTGTATATCAATCGTTTGCATAAGGATATGCCTTTACAAGCAGACCCTACCATAAAATTTGCCCTGCAAGATTTTGGCTTGCGCCGTATCACCAACGAACATCTGAAAGTTAATTCACCCTATAATACCTATATAAATACCGGATTGCCACCAGGTCCTATCCGTATCCCTTCCAAGAAAGGAATAGACAGTGTATTGAACTATACCAAACATAACTATATCTATATGTGTGCCAAAGAAGATTTTTCAGGAACCCATAATTTTGCATCCAATTATGCCGACCATATGGCAAATGCAAGAAAATATTGGAAAGCACTGAATGAAAGAAAGATTTTCAAGTAAATTTGTGATAAAACGAACTGAAAAGCCTATCTTTGCGCAATAGATTAACAAACTGTGATCAACACTAAATAACAAAAATATATGAGCAAACAACTCTTACTTGGCGATGAAGCCATTGCACAAGCTGCACTGGATGCCGGACTTTCGGGTGTTTATGCCTATCCCGGTACTCCTTCAACTGAGATTACTGAATATATTCAAATGGCCCCTATAACGACCGAACAGAATATACACAACCGTTGGTCTGCCAACGAAAAAACAGCGATGGAAGCTGCATTGGGTATGTCTTTCGTTGGCAAACGGGCATTAGTTTGTATGAAGCATGTAGGCATGAACGTAGCCGCCGACTGTTTCGTCAATTCTGCCATCACCGGCGTGAAAGGCGGGTTGATCGTGATAGTAGCGGATGACCCCAGTATGCACTCTTCTCAGAATGAACAGGATAGCCGTTTCTACGGAGATTTTTCACTGATCCCTATGTACGAGCCCAGCAATCAGCAAGAAGCGTATGACATGGTGTACAGCGGTTTCGAATTCTCTGAAAAACTAGGCGAACCTATTTTAATGCGCATGGTAACACGCCTTGCCCACTCCCGTTCCGGAGTAGAACGCAAAGAGCAAAAGCCACAGAACGGTATATCTTTCAGCGAAGATCCACGCCAGTTCATCCTGTTGCCGGGAAATGCCCGCAAACGCTACAAGGTATTACTCTCCCGCCAGGACGAGTTTATCAAAGCTTCAGAAGAATCACCTTACAACAAATACACAGATGGTCCTAACAAGAAATTAGGAATCATTGCTTGTGGTATCGGCTACAATTACCTGATGGAAAATTATCCTGAAGGTTGTGAATACCCGGTACTCAAAATCGGCCAATATCCGTTGCCTAAAAAACAATTGCATCAATTAATCGAATCTTGCGACGAAATTCTCGTTTTGGAAGACGGTCAACCATTTGTAGAGAAGCAATTGAAAGGTTATCTGGGCATTGGCATCAAAGTAAAAGGACGCTTGGACGGTACTCTTTCGCAAGATGGAGAATTAAATCCCGACTCGGTAGCCCGCGCAGTAGGAAAAGAGAATAAATCAGAATTCGGTATTCCTTCCGTAGTAGAAATGCGTCCACCCGCACTTTGTGAAGGATGCGGACACCGCGATATGTATATCACATTGACTGAAGTTCTTAAAGAAGAATATCCCTCTCATAAAGTATTCAGTGACATCGGCTGCTACACGCTGGGGGCTAATGCGCCATTCAACGCCATCAACTCATGTGTAGACATGGGTGCTTCTATCACTATGGCGAAAGGCGCCGCCGACGGTGGTCTTTATCCGGCCGTAGCCGTCATCGGAGACTCTACCTTCACTCATTCGGGAATGACTGGGTTACTGGACTGCGTCAATGAAAGCTCCAATGTAACCATCGTGATCTCCGACAATGAAACCACTGCTATGACAGGCGGACAGGATTCTGCCGGAACAGGACGCATTGAAGCTATATGCGCAGGTCTTGGAGTAGAACCCGCTCATATCCGCGTAGTCATCCCATTGAAGAAAAACTACGAAGAGATGAAGCAAATCATACGCGAAGAAATCGAATACCGTGGTGTATCTGTCATTATCCCACGCAGAGAGTGTATCCAAACATTAGCACGCAAAAAAAGAAGTAAGTAAGCCATGAAAAAAGACATTATATTATCAGGAGTAGGTGGACAGGGAATTTTGTCCATCGCTACAGTAATCGGCAAAGCTGCCTTGAAAGAAGGACTTTACATGAAACAGGCAGAAGTGCACGGAATGAGCCAGCGTGGTGGAGACGTTCAATCCAATCTCCGCATCAGCGACCAACCGATTGCTTCAGACTTGATCCCTTCCGGCAAATGTGATCTTATCATCTCTCTGGAACCTATGGAAGGATTGCGTTATCTCCCCTACCTTAGCCCCGAAGGCTGGTTGGTGACTAACGAAACTCCGTTTGTCAACATTCCCAATTATCCGGAGGCAGACAAAGTAATGGCGGAAATCAATAAACTACCCCATAAAATTGTATTGAACGTAGACAAAGTAGCAAAGGAAACAGGTTCTGCCCGAGTTGCTAATATCGTCTTACTGGGAGCAACGATTCCATTCCTTGGCATTGATTACGAAAAAATACAAGACAGCATTCGTGAAATCTTCCTGCGTAAGGGAGAAGCAATTGTAGAAATGAATCTTAAAGCATTAGCTGCCGGCAAGGATATTGCCGAAAAGTTAATGCAATAACAGGCATTACCATGAGTACACAATACTGGGAAGAAGAATTAGAAACCATGAGCCGTGAGAAGTTGCAGGAATTGCAGCTTCAACGGCTTAAAAAAACAATCAATATAGCTGCAAACGCTCCTTACTACAAAGAAGTTTTCAGCAAACATGGCATTACCGCAGATAGCATACAGTCATTGGATGACATCCGCAAAGTGCCTTTTACCACTAAATCCGACATGCGCTCCCGCTACCCTTTCGGACTAGTGGCAGGTGATATGAGCAATGATGGTGTACGTATCCACTCTTCCAGTGGTACTACCGGAAATCCAACCGTAATTGTCCATTCACAACATGACCTCGACTCTTGGGCGAACCTGGTTGCCCGATGCCTGTATGCCGTAGGTATCCGCAAGACCGATGTTTTTCAAAACAGTTCGGGATATGGTATGTTTACCGGTGGATTAGGTTTCCAATACGGTGCCGAGCGTCTCGGCTGCCTGACGGTTCCTGCTGCTGCCGGAAACAGTAAGCGACAGATCAAATTCATCAATGACTTTAAAACGACCGCCTTACACGCCATCCCCAGCTATGCTATCCGCCTTGCTGAAGTTTTCCAGGAAGAAGGTCTCGACCCGACAAAAACCACGCTAAAAACGTTGGTTATCGGCGCTGAACCTCATACAGACGAACAACGCCGAAAAATAGAACGTATGTTAGGCGTGAAAGCATACAACAGCTTCGGTATGACTGAAATGAACGGCCCCGGTGTCGCTTTCGAATGTCAGGAACAGAACGGAATGCACTTTTGGGAAGACTGCTATCTGGTAGAAATCATTGACCCTGAAACAGGTGAACCTATGCCCGAAGGAGAAATCGGAGAGTTAGTACTCACCACTCTCGATCGCGAAATGATGCCGTTGATCCGATATCGTACTCGCGATTTAACCTGTATCCTCCCTGGAAAATGTCCCTGCGGGCGTACACATATCCGCATCGACCGTATCAAAGGGCGCAGTGATGATATGTTTATTATCAAGGGAGTCAACATCTTCCCGATGCAGGTTGAAAAAATTCTGGTACAGTTCCCCGAATTAGGTAGCAACTACTTAATCACTCTGGAGACCGTCAACAACCAAGACGAAATGATTGTCGAGGTAGAATTGAGTGACCTCTCCACCGACAACTATATTGAGCTGGAAAAAATCCGTAAGGATATTACCCGCCAATTGAAAGATGAAATTCTGGTTACACCAAAAGTGAAACTAGTAAAGAAAGGTTCTCTCCCGCAAAGCGAGGGAAAAGCCGTTCGCGTGAAAGACTTACGAAACAACAAGTAAACTATTTAAATTGTCTATGTGCTAATATACCATCCGCAACTTTCATTAAACGGAATGGCATATTAGCACATTATTAATTAATATCATATAGCATGCAATTACTTAAAAAGAGAATTCTGCAAGACGGAAAATGCTACGAAGGAGGTATCCTGAAAGTAGACGGTTTTATCAATCATCAAATGGATCCTGTTTTGATGAAATCAATCGGAGTTGAGTTTGTCCGCCGTTTTGCAGCCACAAACGTAAATAAGATTATGACAATCGAAGCCAGTGGTATCGCCCCTGCTATCATGACAGGCTACTTAATGGATCTACCTGTCGTATTTGCCAAGAAAAAATCTCCTAAAACCATTCAGAATGCACTGAGCACCACTGTCCATTCATTTACCAAAGACCGTGATTATGAAGTTGTTATCAGTGCCGATTTTCTCACTCCCAATGATAATATACTCTTCGTTGATGACTTCCTTGCATACGGAAACGCAGCATTAGGAGTTCTCGACCTCATCAAGCAATCCGGAGCTAATTTGGTAGGAATGGGGTTCATAATCGAAAAAGCCTTCCAAAACGGCCGCAAAATATTAGAAGAACAAGGAGTTAGAGTAGAAAGCCTTGCTATTATTGAGGACTTATCTCACTGCTGTATTAAAATCAAAGATCAATAACCGGAATTGGGATTGAAATATTGCCCCTTCCTTTTTGTTCTTTTTCCATATTGCACCGCTTGTTGAGGACATACGTGATAACATGCCAGACAGGAGGTGCAATCCTTTCCCCACACAGGCTTTCCTTCCGAAAGGGTGATATTCTTCACCGGGCAACTCTTCTCACAGCGCCTGCATCCAATACAGGTATCCGTAGCATAAAAGTTCTTAGGTGACATTTGAAAACTATTAAATAAAGGATTGATAATCCTTGTCTTGATAAAAGGTATACTCCCTTCATGGCAGGAAAACACATTCTCTTTCCGACTAATCAAAGTGTTTACCCTTTTAAGGCTTGGGATACTTTCCGCCAACTTCTCCCGTTCCAGTTCCTTGCTATCCACATCAAACCCCGGAAGCAATACATAATTATTAGGCATAGTCACAGAAAAGCCGGCATGACACTCCCATCCTTTAGACTTCAACGCCTTCGTCAACACCTGCTGCGTAAGTCCGGTATCATCTCCACATGAACAGACAAAGAACAAATACTGTTTATTATATCCTTTCAGAGAAAGCTTCTGAATAAAGTTCAATACAATTTCAGGCGGTGCCCATGAATAGATTGGAAACACAAATCCTATCTTCTCATCTTCCTGCAGACAAAACTCCAACGTTTCATTCCTTAATGCGTCGGGAATGAAAACCAATTCTTCTTTCTGTTCCTTGGATAGCTGCAGGGCGATCCACTTGGAATTACCTGTACCTGAAAAATAAAATATCATAGGAAAGTATATAAGAAAGCCGTACCGACGATGTGATGAAACTCTGATAGAACAAGATTTGAGCGCTCGCCCTCTTTGTAATCCACCGGCTTAAAGCTGTCCCGAAGGATGTGGCCCGCCATTGAAGAACGAAGCTTTCTCGGTGCATCAGATTAATTTGAAGAGTTTCCCGATCCAGTCGATACGGCTAATATTTTTGTATCACAAATGTAATAAGAATCCCTGAGATTAGCAAGAAAAAAAAGGATTTTGTTTGCATACTAACATTTTTTTTATTCCCTTTCATCTGCCTAACAAAAGGAAAGTGCCAGTTACTAGCTTAGTAACTGACACTTTGTAAATCGTAAACTGTTGAAACTTAAGCAGCTTTTGCTTTTGCAACTACAGCTTTGAAAGCTTCCGGGTGATTCATTGCTAAATCAGCCAAAACCTTACGGTTTATTTCGATACCGGCTTTGTGCAAACCGCCCATCAATTTAGAATAAGACATTCCTTCAAGACGTGCAGCAGCGTTGATACGTTGTATCCAAAGAGCGCGGAAGTTTCTTTTCTTATTTCTACGGTCACGGAACGCGTAAGTCAAACCCTTTTCCCAAGTGTTTTTAGCTACGGTCCATACATTTTTTCTTGCACCAAAGTAACCTCTGGTTAATTTCAAAATTTTCTTTCTTCTTGCTTTTGAAGCAACATGATTTACTGATCTTGGCATAGTTTTACTTTTTTTGAATGTTAGCGCCGCTACTTCACGCAGCGAACTTCAGGCTAATGCATTCGGTTAATACTTTAATAATACTTTTACGCTTTTGATTACTTCATTGCTAAGAGTTCCTTAACCTGGCTTACATTTGTTGCATCAACAGTTGTAGAGTAGCACAGATTTCTTTTTCTTTTCTTGGATTTCTTAGTCAAAATGTGACTGTGAAAAGCGTGCTTTCTTTTGATTTTACCTGTTCCGGTAAGGGTAAACCTTTTTTTAGAACCGGAGTTAGTCTTCATCTTTGGCATCTTACTTGTTTTTAAATTATTAAATTATATAATGGCAACGCACTATACCTGCGCGTTACGCACTTTTTCTTATTCTTCTCCAGCTTCCGGCTTTTCTGCTTTCTGCACAGGAGCAGCAGGTTTCGTAGCTACCGGCTTTTTAGGAATATCTTTCTTTTTCGGAGAAAGTTGTATAGTCATACGCTTTCCTTCAAGCATTGGCATCTGGTCTACTTTTGCATAGTCTTCAAGGTCATTGGCAAAACGAAGCAGCAATACTTCACCTTGTTCCTTGAAAAGGATGGAACGACCTTTAAAAAACACATAAGCCTTCACCTTATCACCGTCTTCCAGAAATCCTTTGGCATGCTTCAACTTAAAGTTGTAGTCATGGTCATCTGTCTGAGGTCCGAAGCGAATCTCTTTCACATTAACCTTCACCTGCTTTGCTTTCTGTTCCTTCTGACGTTTCTTTAACTGATAAAGAAATTTAGAATAATCAATTATACGGCAAACAGGGGGTTGAGCATTCGGAGAAATTTCCACTAAATCCAACTCTTTCTCTTCGGCCATTTTCAAAGCCTGAAAGATAGGATATACTTTCGGTTCAATATCGTCGCTTACTATGCGAACTTCCTTGGCACGAATCTGTTCATTGATTCTATATTGCCCTTTTAGAGTGTCATTCTTCATTAAAAACGTTTACTTCCTAGTTTGATCTTTTAATTGTTATACTAAATATTTTATTCTGAAACGGCTGCAAAGTTACCATTTATTTATCATATTCTGAACTTCTTCATTCAAAATTTTAGCAAATTCTTCAAATTTCATGGTTCCCTTGTCACCTTCGCCTTGTCTGCGAACAGAAACTTCACCATTTTCAGCCTCTTTCTCACCGACAATCAGCATGTAAGGAATGCGCTTCATTTCATTATCGCGAATCTTACGGCCAATCTTCTCATTACGATCATCTACAATCGCACGGATTTCATGAATCTTCAGATACATCTTCACTTGTTCTGCATATTCATTGAATTTTTCACTGATCGGCAGAATAACCACCTGTTCCGGTGTCAACCACAATGGGAACTTACCGGCAGTGTGTTCAATCAACACGGCAACAAAACGCTCCATAGATCCGAACGGAGCACGATGAATCATTACAGGACGATGCTTCTGATTGTCAGAACCCATATATTCAAGTTCAAAACGTTCCGGCAAATTGTAGTCAACCTGGATAGTACCCAACTGCCAACGACGACCGATAGCGTCTTTTACCATAAAGTCGAGCTTAGGACCATAGAAAGCAGCTTCTCCATACTCAATCTTAGCAGGCAAGCCTTTTTCCGCACAAGCTTCGATAATAGCCTGTTCAGCTTTTTCCCAGTTATCATCGCTACCGATATACTTCTCGCGGTTCACTTTATCACGCAATGATATCTGAGCTTCAAAATTCTGAAAATCCATAGAACGAAACACGATAGATATAATATCCATCACACGAAGGAATTCATCTTTCACTTGTTCAGGACGGCAGAAGATATGTGCGTCATCCTGCGTAAAGCTGCGAACACGAGTTAAACCGTGCAACTCACCACTTTGTTCATAACGGCAAACTGTTCCGAATTCTGCAATACGCAAAGGCAGATCCTTATACGAACGTGGGAAGTTCTTGTAAATCTCACAGTGATGAGGGCAGTTCATTGGTTTCAAGAAGTACTCTTCACCTTCTTCCGGTGTATGGATAGGTTGAAATGCATCCTTGCCATATTTTGCATAGTGACCGGAAGTCACATACAGCAGTTTATTACCAATCGGCGGAGTAATCACTTCCTGATAATCGTAGCGGGTCTGAATACGACGCAAGAATTCCTGCAGACGCAGACGCAACGCAGTACCTTTCGGCAACCACATTGGAAGTCCCTTTCCAACCGTTTCAGAGAACATGAACAATTGCATCTCCTTACCAATCTTACGGTGGTCACGTTTCTTCGCTTCTTCCAGCAATACCAGATATTCATCCAGCATTTTCTTTTTCGGGAACGTAATACCATAGATACGGGTCAGCATCTTACGATCTTCGTGACCACGCCAGTAAGCACCGGCAACAGTAGTCAGTTTGATAGCCTTTATCGGAGCTGTCGTCATCAAGTGAGGACCACGGCAAAGGTCAGTAAATGCACCCTGTGTATACGTAGTAATGTGTCCGTCTTCCAATTCGGAAATCAATTCACATTTATAAGTTTCCCCACGATCGCCAAACATCTTCAAAGCATCTGTTTTAGCAATGCTCTTTCTGACTACATCCTCTTTCTTTGCAGCCAATTCCAGCATTTTAGCTTCAACAGCAGGCAGGTCACTTTCTTTAATCACAGCTTCTCCCGGATCCACATCATAGTAGAATCCGTTTTCAATAGCCGGACCGATACCAAACTGGATACCCGGATAAAGTTCCTGCAAAGCTTCAGCCAGCAAGTGGGCACTTGTATGCCAAAAGGCATGTTTACCTTCTTCATCATCCCATTTATAAAGTACGAAATTTGCATCTTCATTAATAGGACGTCCTAAATCATAAGTTTCACCATTCACGCCACATGCCAATACATCCTGTGCCAAACGCGAACTGATACTTTCTGCAATCTGTAAACCGTTCACTCCTTCGTTATACTCACGAATGGAGCCATCGGGAAATGTTATTTTTATCATAATATGATTATGTTATATTTTCACAATTTGAACGCAAAAGTAACTAAATCTTTTGAGTTTTCCATTTTTTATCAAAAAAATGTTATTCCGTTTGATCCGTAAAACGCTTGATTACATTATAAGCGGAAACAATACCCAGCTCGCCTGCTTTACTTAGATCAGAAATACCCAGCTTATTATTACCTAAGAAAATATGAGTAAGCCCTCTGTTGAAATAAGCATCCGCAAAATCAGGATTCAGTTCAATAGCCTTGTCATAGTCAGCCACGGCAGCACGATAATCTTTCAGCATGGCAGATACATTCGCACGATTATAATAAGCATAAACAAAATCCGGTGCCAAATTGATTACTTTATCCAAATCTTTTCTCACCACTTCATAATCTACCGCAGTAATCTCCTTGCGTTTATCGCCCAAAGTTTCCGTTTCGGCAGCTTGTTCTGCCTTCTGATACTCAAGTTGTTTGCAACGGATAAGAGCACGCATAAAGTATGCCGGGAAAAAATCCCCGTCCAGCAGAATCGTTTGTGTCAAATCGGAAACTGCGCTTGAGAAATCCTGTACCAAATAAAAATCAATTGCACGGGCAAAACGTTTTGGAGCACTCTTTTCATCTGCTACAATAGCCGATGTATGCGTATCAATCAAAGCAAAGTGAAATTTCACCTGTTCTTCCGTCAACGGAGCTTCCATATTCGTTATACGAAGACGTTTCGAAAGTACCCCCGAGCTATTCAAATCCTCAATATATTTGTGGAAATTCACCGAACGCTTCACATCACTCATTTTCTCATAATAAGTCAATGCGAACATGGGCTCCAGTGTAATATTTACGTTCTTATCCTGCACACGTCCACGATAATCGCTCGTGTAGCGTTGATCAGCTTCAGAGTCGTCCGCAATGACTATCTTACGATAGTTATTCATATTCTTATCCGACTTCTTACGGGTCTTTTCTCCCTCTTCGTCTTCTCCTTCTTTTCCTTTATTCTGATTCTGGGCTACATCCTTATTCGTCACACCGTTCTGCTTGTCGATCTGTGCCTTCATGACTTTAAACTCGTCCTGTTCCGCCCCTTTCTTGTCACCAATCTTCCGTCTGGCTTCCGAACGCTGATAATATCCGGCCAGGAAGTTAGGATACTGGTCTATAACAGTTGTATAGTCTTTTATCGCGCCACGATAGTCACCCGTCTGCGCACGAAGCAAACCACGATTAAATATAGCCATCATATTATCCGGCTCCATCTGGATCACAAAGTCGAAATCCTCAATCGCCCGGTTGTCATCACCTACCTGCGCACGAAGCAAACCACGGTTATAATGCCCGATAAAATTATTAGGATCAATATCCAGTGCCAGGTCATAATCGCTCATGGCTCCCCGAAGATTTTTCTGGTGGAATCGTGCCAATGCACGGTTGATATAATTTCCGGAATTCTTGGCACTTAAATGAATAGCCCGATCAAAATCCGACTCAGCTTCCGCATACTTAGACTGCTGCAATTTCACAATTGCTCTTGCAGACCATGCGTCCGGGTCATACTTATCCAGTTCGAGCGCTTTATTAAAGTCATTCAAAGCAGCAATCGTATCCTTTTGCTGCAAGGATACCTCGCCCCTCATCAGGTACGCACGAGTATAACGCGGAGCCACCTTCAGCAAACTCTCCAAATCTTCTTTCGCTGAACTATAATCTTTCTTCTGAATATGGGATAATGTCAGATTATGCCACAGAGTAATGTTCTCCGGATCATAATGCAGAGCTTTCTGATAATCTTCAATAGCTCCGTCAAATTTACTCTGACGAATCCTTGCCAAACCACGAACCTGATAAGCGCCTACTACAAACGGATTCCGCTGGATAGCAGCGTCACAGTCCATTTCAGCACCTTGAAAATCTTCCAGGTTCAGTTTAGCCAGCGCCCTGAAAAAATAAGGTTCATACAGATAAGGCTTCGCATTAATCACCTGATTAAAATACTGAATAGAAAGTACATAATCCTCGAAATAAAGAGCGTTTCGGGCGATAGTCATCACCCGATCCGTATTTATCTGAGCACATACCAGCGTGGGGAACAGTAATAATACTGTTAATATTCTTTTTATCATCGACATTTTATGCTTGTAAACGAAGCAAAAATAATGCTTTTCGTTTACTTAACAGGGATATAAACGTTTTTTATCTTTATTTCACCTGTTTCATCTTATAAGAACTGCGTGCTTTTCCTTTCAGCATCGTATTCAGCTTTCCTTTAATCATCTGCTTACGAAGCGCAGAGATATGGTCAATGAACATCTTACCGTCCAAATGGTCGAATTCATGCTGCATGACACGAGCCAGATAGCCTTCTACTACCTCCTCATGTTCCACAAAATTCTCGTCCATATATTTCACGCGAATCTTATCTCCTCTTTTCACTGTTTCATGGATACCGGGAAGGCTCAAACAGCCTTCTTCCATACTCACTTCTTCACCAGCCACTTCCAGTATATGCGGATTTATATAAGCCTTATTAAAATCCTTAAATTCAGGATAATCTTCCGAAAGCGGATCCAATGTGATGGTGACAACACGGATAGGCAAGCCTATCTGTGGAGCAGCCAGTCCTACACCGTCTGCGTGCACCATTGTTTCAAACATATTCGCTATCAACTCTTTCAAATTCGGATAATCCGGTGTTATGTCCTCTGCCACCTTTCTCAAAACAGGCTGTCCATATACATAAATAGGTAAAATCATATCTTTATATTCTACTGATAAATTAAATTATTCTATTGTCATCTACTAAATAAAACGTTTACTCTCCAAATATGTTTGCAAAATAATCGTAGCGCTTATCTCATCTACCAATGCTTTGTTCTGGCGGTCCTTCTTTTTCAGCCCCGCTTCCAACATTGTGCGATGCGCCAGAACAGACGTAAAACGTTCATCCACATACTCAACCGGAATATCTGGGAAACGCTTCTTCAGTGAACGGACAAAAGGTTCTATATTTTTCATATTCTCCGAAACCTCATTATTCATCTGCTTAGGCAATCCGATAATAATTCGTTCTACCGGTTCTTTCGCTACGTAATCACCGATAAACTTCAGAAGCTCATGCGTAGGCACTGTTGTCAACCCGTTTGCAATCAACTGCATAGTATCACTGACAGCTATTCCTGTGCGCTTTCTTCCATAATCTATTGCTACAATTCTGCTCATGGGGCACAAAAATACAAAAAAGACGCTTCCCGTGAAAGGAAACGTCTCTTTTATTATAATATTTCAAATGTATATTATTCTTCAACAATAGCTACACGGCTCAGTTTAGCGCTGTCATAGAACATATTGCTTACACCACCCTTGTAATCAACCTTCAATTGAGAAGCAGGAACACCAAATTCGTTAACCATCAAGTCACGAACAGCTTCAGCTCTCTTCTTACTCAACTTCATGTTGTACTCAGCAGAACCAGTACCCTTATCAGCATATCCTGTTACAGTATATACTTTACCAGAGTTTTCTTTGATAGCTTTAGCCATAGTCTCGATGTTCATGTATTCTCTCTTAGCGATATTACTCTTACCGATATTGAATACAACAACCAGACGTGGGATAGCAGATACAACTTCTTTCTTAACGATAACTTCCGGTTTCTTGTTACGTGCTTCAACCAAGTCACGTTTCAGAGATTCGTTTTCACCCTTCAAAGAGTTAACTCTGTCTCTCAGGTCGTTCAACTGGCTTTCCGGAACCATCGGTACAGTAGGAACTGCATCCCAACCACGTTTTTTGAACTTATAAGTTACACCTACAGTCACACCACCCATAGCTTCTTTGCTTTTGCCGCCAAATGCGTCCTTCATCAATAATCCACGCAATTCTACGTTAAGATCCAAAGCCGGAGACAAACGGAAACGGTTAATCAAACCAGCGTTAATACCTAAGTTATTTTCTGTCGGTTTTGACCATGAATGTACCAATCCGGCACCTACATAAGGAATAAATGAATAAACACGTTCTTCATTATATCCACAGAACATATTAGACAGATTTAACATTACATCACCATGGAAGTTAGCAACATTCCATTTTTGTTTGTAATATCCGTTAGAGAAAGTACCACCCTTTGCATAAACATCGTTAGCATTAGGAGTAGCGCCTTTAGCCTGAAGGCCATTGTAAGCAATACGCAACCCGATACCCGGAGTGAACCACTTACCTACAGCAATGTCAAGTGCCGGAGAAATACGATCTCCAAAACCTGCCTTGCTGTCATTATCACCGAAGTACATTTGTGCACCCACGCCACCGCTAATAAACCAATTAGCGCCGAACGTATTTGTCTCTACTCTGTAGCTCTTTGCAGCTTTTTCTTTTTCCTGAGCAGGCAGACATACTGAGACTGCTGCCAATAAAATAAACAATAAACCCTTTTTCATCTCAATTTATTTTAGTAAATAATATATTTCAATTGTCTTTCAGAATGACAATAAACCCGAATGTCCATTCCTAACCAAGAGACAATAATGATCGTCCTTTCCTCTAAAATTAATGCAAATATAGATATTTAATATAACACAAACAAAAAATCACGTAAATTTTCATTCGGACATAGTTTTTTATGGAATGATAAAAGTGTCATATAAGTCCAGAAGCCTTCTGAGGGCATTTATTACAGAAGAATCAAAACAAAAAAATAACCGATAGTAAATCATACCATCGGTCATTTCTCATATTTTGGTTGTACCTTCTATTAATATACCAACTTCACATTATCAATCCACAATGAATTTCCCGGCGAACCGATATAGGCACCTCCATGACTGGACGTAAACTGAAGACACATATGAGTCGGAACATCCTCCTCATTTCCCCAAGCCACTTCATGAATAGGCACGCTTTCTCCTTTGCTGTTCACCGTATAACTTTCGGTAGCCTGCAAACGCATCATATGAGCTTTGTATTCCGGCCGTCCTGTAATGTCACCGTACATGATTTCATAAGAAACGTTATTCTTCCAATCCGTTGAATGATAATAGTAGGTCACCATTGTACCTATACGCTTTGCAAACACATTCCCGTCCGCGTCTTCCCAACGCTTCTGTAAAAGCAGGATAGCTGCCGGATAATCTTTACCGGGAACATCCGTTATCTTACTGAAACCGGTAGCACGGATACGATTCTCCCGGTCAGACATCTTCACTTTGTAATCAAACTGAAGGGCAACCGGTTTTTTGGTAAACGGGACACCCGTCTGCAACATTTTCTGCGGATTCTTAGTACCTTTAATCGGCTCATGTACCGAACCGGTAAAAATAGAGCCAGCCGCCAATACTGTAATATTAACGAGTCCCAGCACCTTCACACTTTCCATACGTGTATCCAATCGCGCGCAGTATCCGTCTCCCCTCTTTTCCGGGAAAACCGAAGTATTTGTCTTCGTAACACCTGCCACCTTTGCCATCACATTGGAAGTAGCCCAAGGCGACCCACCCATATTCTTATAAACCTGATCTCCCTTGATTACAGACGTCGGCCCTATCGCATATACATTCTTTGTATTCCCACCAATAATGCCCGATTCCTTTATCTGACGGTCTACCCACTGATCCATGTCTCCAAAAGGAACCATTTCCACTCTATGTTGCGCCATCAAAGACAAGGAAGAAAAAAATGCCACGAAACCTGTCATCAACAGGCGATGAACGATTTTCTGAATCATTACTTTCCTTTCTTTTTTCTTCTTATAAATTATAATTCCATTGCTTCAAAGCAAAATCCCAGTTTTCTTCTACCAATTGAATTGTCCGGTCATCATATTTATACTTATTCTTTTTATACCCCTTCTTGCCGCCTACGTACTTTTCTATATCTCCGCGTGCTTCGGCAAATCCGGGGATGGAAAGAGACTTATAAATATTCTCCGTCATACCCATTGCGTCTGCTTCAAAATCTTCAAACTTCACTTCCATCAAGTTCCCTTCAGGAATAAACTGTTTATCTGATTCATACTTATGATAAAGCTTTGCATAAATAGAAAGGATATTTTCTTCTAATTGTTCATTACTTACATCCTGCAATTTCAGCGGTTGAATCGTATTTGTAAAGAAACTTCGTGTAGATTCGAATACAGTATACGGATTACGCATCAAATAGATAAACTTAGCGTTCGGGAACATTTTCACCAATTCCTTCACCCTGCCTGTATGCGGCGGGTTCTTACTAAGAAACTGCGTCCCCTGCGTATTCCACAAAGAAATCTTAATCAGTTTTGTAAACACCTCCTCAAAAACCTTCAATTCAGCATCCGTAATGTCGTCAAATAGCAGGTACTTATCGGCATACTGCTGTTGATATTTCGGCAAGAACCAAAAATTATAATACGTATATGGCATCATATTCGACA
Organism: Bacteroides faecium; assembly: GCF_012113595.1. Lineage (NCBI taxonomy): Bacteria > Pseudomonadati > Bacteroidota > Bacteroidia > Bacteroidales > Bacteroidaceae > Bacteroides > Bacteroides faecium. The sequence continues at coordinate 4,348,771 of NZ_CP050831.1, read as the reverse complement.
ATGCGAATTCCTCTTCCTGGGGAAGATCCACAGCCAGTTCCATATTATCCGTCGGGCGCTTGTCCGGCATCAGCCAACTCATATTCTTCTTGAAGAAAGGCTGTCCCCACATCATCAAATGAGGGAATACAGTCTGATACGTTGTATTATACCCAAAATGCTTGTCGCACGAGAACACGTTATGCACGAAAGTCGTTCCGCTCCGCCAATGCCCCAGAATAAATACCGGGTCATGTTCCAACGGTTGGTTAGCCAACAGCTTTTCATACCGGCTATTTTGCAGTCCGGCCAATGGAGAAAGCAAACGGCATACAGCCTTTGTCAGTCGGTATTTACCCTTATAGGCCGCATCAATTTCACGACCGGCAGTGATTGCCTTAAACGTTTTCCAGTCGGCACCTACCAGTGTATTAATCGGAAGTTTGTTAAATTCGAGTAATCCCATACTATCTTATTTTATTATTTTCACGGCAAATCCCTGGCGTTCCAGCTCTTTCGCCGCTTTTTCTATAGCTTCATAATGTTCCGGCTCAATCCCCAGCTTTGACAAATCCAATACAGGAATATCATCCGTATTGCTCATATCCTTCATCTCCACCCGGTCAATAATCATGCCCACTGCTGAAGTATTATTGGTTATCGGGTCAATCAGAATGAACGAGCCACAAGATTTATTCTTTTTATAGGGGTCAAAGAACAATTCCTTCGCAGTAGTCAGCACCACGCGGGCAATCTGATTCAGTTGCAAAGGCAAAGTTTCTTTTGTCAATTGTCCATTATCCAAAGACAGATGTTCCATTGTGTTCACATCCACCTTGTACTTAATCGCATCAATACGTGTACGGCTCAAATTGGTAGTCTGCTTGATAAAGAACGATTTATTAACATCCATCGGTTCCTCATCCATCCATACCATCATCGTTTCGAAATTACGGTCGACAATTGGCAAGTTGTCAGGATGCACAAGCATTTCGCCACGGGACACGTCGATTTCATCTTCCAGTGTCAGCGTCACAGACTGTGGCGGGAAAGCATAATCCAATTCTCCGTCATAAGTTACAATGCTTTTCACCTTAGACGTTTTGCCTGAAGGAAGTGCCATCACTGTATCTCCCTTACGGATGATACCGGACGCAACTTTACCACAGAATCCTCTAAAGTCCAAATTCGGGCGAAGCACATATTGAACCGGGAAACGGAAATCAGTCAGATTATGGTCATTGTCAATATGGACAGTTTCCAGGAAATCCAACAGGGAAGTCCCTTTATACCACGGAGTGCGTTCAGATAAATCTACAACATTGTCTCCATCCAACGCAGAAAGAGGAATACAGTTCACATCAGGAATTCCCAACGGAGCCACAAACTTCTTGTACTCTGCAACGATTTCATTAAAGCGTTCTTCTGAGAAGTCCACCAAGTCCATCTTGTTGACAGCCAATACCACATGCTTGATACCCAGTAAAGACACCAGGAAAGTATGGCGGCGTGTCTGCGTAATCACTCCCGTACGGGCATCCACCAGAATAATCGCCAGGTTGGCCGTAGAACCACCGGTAATCATATTACGTGTATATTGTTCATGTCCCGGAGTATCTGCTATGATAAACTTACGACCATTGGTAGAAAAATAACGGTAAGCCACGTCAATCGTAATTCCCTGTTCACGTTCCGCTTTCAAACCGTCGAGCAGCAATGCATAGTCGATATGTTCACCCGCATTCCCCACACGTTTACTGTCGCGTTCCAACGCATCCAACTGATCCTCATATAATTTCTTACTGTCAAACAACAAGCGTCCGATCAGCGTTGATTTTCCATCATCTACCGAACCGGCGGTCAACAGTCTCAGCAAGTCTTTCTGTTCATCCTTGTCCAGGAAAGCCTTTATATCTAATTTATTATCTGCCATTTCTAGTTAAAATTAAAAGTATCCTTCACGTTTCTTTTGCTCCATACTACCTTCTTGGTCAAAATCAATCACACGGGTTGTACGCTCACTCTTAGTAGTAGTCATCATCTCTTCCACAATCTCTTCGATGGTATCAGCACCACTTTCTACCGCACCTGTCAATGGCCAGCAACCCAATGTACGGAAACGAACCATTTTCATTTCAATCTGGTCACGATACTTTTCAGGCAGACGTTCATCATCCGCCATAATGATATTTCCATCCAAGTTGATAACAGGACGTTCTTTGGCATAATAAAGCGGAACAATCGGAATATTCTCCAAACGAATATACTGCCAAATATCCAATTCTGTCCAGTTACTAATCGGGAATACGCGGATACTTTCCCCCTTATGCACACGGGCATTATAAATATCCCACAACTCGGGACGCTGATTTTTCGGATCCCACTGATGGAATTTATCACGGAATGAGAAGATACGTTCTTTGGCACGTGACTTTTCTTCATCACGGCGAGCACCACCGAATGCAGCGTCAAACTTATATTTATCCAGTGCATGGAGCAACGCTTGTGTCTTCATCAAGTCCGTGTGTACTTTACTTCCATGCGTGAAAGGCCCTACGCCTGCATGAAAAGCTTCCATATTACTTTCCACAATCAGATTCCATCCGTATTTCTTTGCATATTCATCACGGAACTGAATCATCTCTTTGAACTTCCATTTCGAATCGATATGCATCAACGGGAATGGCACTTTACCCGGATAAAACGCTTTTTCAGCCAAGCGCACCATCACCGAAGAATCCTTTCCGATACTATAAAGCATCACCGGATTCTCAAATTCCGCAGCCACCTCGCGGATGATATGAATAGACTCTGCTTCGAGCTCCTTCAAGTGGCTTAATTTATATTCTTCCATTACTAAAATAATGATTTTATTCTTCTACTAAACATTCTTTTTTACTTTGGGCAAAATCAGCTCCAGCAAACGATTTACCGACTCTTCCAAGCTCAACTTAGAAGTATCCAATGATAAGGCCGGATGCTCCGGAACTTCAAACGGAGCAGAAATTCCTGTAAAGTTCTGAATCTCTCCTTTACGTGCTTTCGCATACAACCCCTTTACATCGCGCTTTTCACACTCTTCCAACGGAGTACTTACGAAAATCTCCAGGAAATCTTCCTTGCCGATAATATTTGCCGCCATTTCACGAATATCGTTATTCGGACTGATAAACGCTGCAATCGTAATAATACCGCTATCCAAAAACAATTTGGAAACCTCGGCTATACGACGGATATTTTCCACCCGGTCAGTCTCCGAGAATCCCAGGTTATTATTAATTCCACTACGGATATTATCACCATCCAAGATACGGCAAAGCAATCCACGCTTATGAAGTTCACGTTCCAGCGCAATAGCGATTGTACTCTTCCCCGACCCGCTCAGTCCGGTAAACCAAATCATCACGCTATGCTGTCCCAGGAGTTCCTCTTTATCCTGCCGTGTCATCATGCGGTCGAATATGGGATATATATGATTCTTTTCTTCCATTTATAAATTAGTTTTATTAAAAGTTCCAAATCATCGGAATCAAAATTACAGAGATCAAGAAGGTAATGATATTAAGCGGCAAACCGATGCGGACAAAATCCGTAAACTTATAGTTACCGATACCTTGCACAATCAAATTAGTCTGATAACCGATAGGCGTAGAGAAACTGGCAGATGCGGCCATACAGATCACGACAAAGAAAGGCGTCGGGCTTACCCCCAATTGGGCGGCAATCGACAGTGCCAACGGGAATGCCAAAGCGGCAGCCGCATTGTTCGTAATCAACTCTGTAAACAAATTCGTGATGATAAACAACATGGCAAGCAATACATGCGGCCCGTAATCATCACTTAACCCGATAATGAACTTCGCTACGCAATCAGCCACACCCGAATTCACCATCGCCTTACTGATAGCAAACGCGCAGGCAATAGTAATCAGGATATCCCACGATATATATTTAGTATATTTACGGGCAGGGAACAGATTCGTCCATGCCATGATAATAGTAGTAATAGAAACAAAGAAAAACATATCCAGCTTGATGTCCGGAAACAATTCCTTCGTTATCGGAAGCTCTCCCACTGTTGCACCGACAATCATCAACACCAATAACAGTAAAGCAAACCAGCGTTTCTTCTTTCCGGTAGTATCCGGTTCATTACCGTTTGTCAGCAGCACGAATACCGAAGACTCACCCCATGTCGGGATAAACGTATCATCCGCCATCACTACCAACGTGTCACCTTCGTGAAGCACCACATCGTCCAGATTATCCACGAACCGCTGTCCGCTACGTGTCTTGATTTCTTTCACTTCGGCACCGTAATGACGTTGGAAATTAAAGTCCTTCAATTTTTTATTGATACCCGGGAAACGGGCACCCAAAACAGCTTCCACCCTGTGCAATTTTTCTCCTTCTTCCACATCTTCATCAGGTACAGCCGTATCCGGACGTGCATCCGGCAACAGGCGTTTAGAGAAAAGAAATATATAAATAATCCCGGCAATTGCGATAAAGATTCCCACCTTTCCAAGTTCAAACATCGAAAAGCCCTCAAACCCGGCTTCCAATATCATCCCGTGCACCACCAGATTGGTAGAAGTACCGATCAGCGTACAAATACCACCCAAAATAGTCACATACGAAAGAGGAATCAAAAACTTAGTAGCAGGGAGTTTTACCGACTTTGCCCAATGCTTGATAATCGGAGCAAAAATAACCACAACAGGGGTATTATTCAGGAAAGCAGAGATAAACGCGACCGAAGGCAAGATACGCAACTGCGCCTTAAACACTGTCGTCTTGCCCTGAGGTAGCAATTTCTTAATCACCTGCCCCAGTGTGCCCGACTGACGAATACCTTCACTTACCAGAAACAGCAAAGCAACAGTAATCATACCCTTGTTGCTAAACCCTTCAAGCATCTCTTTAGGAGTCAGAATCCCGACACACAAAAATAATACCACTACCGAAAAAAGTATCATGCCCGGGCGCATCTTATCCGCAACCAAGGCAGCTACCATTCCTAATAGGGATAATAGTACAAATACAATTTCAAATGTCATATAAACATTAATTAGTGTTCTCTTTTGGGCTCAACGATAAACCACGGATTCAATAAGTCTTCCTTGTTATATCGTAGAGGTTCGTTTTTTCCGGCCTGATACACTTCCATTCCAGCGGCACGAGCTATCGCATGTCCGGCAGCCGTGTCCCATTCCATTGTCGGAGCGAAACGCGGATACACATCAGCCTTTCCTTCCGCAACCAGACAGATCTTGATAGAACTTCCGCTGGATATCAACTCAACGCTACCATGTTTTTTCTTCAAATCTGCGATATATTCTTCCGTTTCCGGCGAGAGGTGCGAACGGGAAGCCACCACTATAAAATGATCGCGAGCATCTTCCAACGGCATCCGCTCCGATTCCTTTATCAACTGTTCCAATGACACTCCGTCATCTTCCAGACTGACAATACCGGAACATTTATAAGCTCCCACTCCTTCAACTGCAAAATAAAGTTCTTTTCTTACCGGTACATAAATAACCCCCATCACAGGTACGCAATTCTGCACCAAAGCTATATTTACAGTAAATTCGCCGTTGCGCTTGATAAACTCTTTTGTCCCGTCCAGCGGATCTACAATCCATAAAGTATCCCATGTACGGCGGACTTCATAATCCAGATGCTTCCCTTCTTCACTAAGAACAGGAAAAGGAGTCCCGTCCAAAATAGCGACAATCGCCTCATGCGCCTTCCTGTCTGCTATTGTCAGCGGAGAGTTATCAGCCTTTCGTTCTATCTCGAAATCCGATGCCGGATCCTCATAAATAGAAAGTATTTCTTTACCAGCTTTTAATGCCGCGTCGATAGCAGCCATTACATATTTTTGTTCCATTCAATCCCTTCATTAATACCTTATTTCCATTAAGGTTGTGAATCATCCAAATTAAGAGTTGACAAAAGTAAAAACTTTATTTGCTATAAAAGTTTCCCCACTATCATTTATAACTTCTTTTAGTAGAATGATAAAAATATCTAAACGGAATGACCCATTTCTCTCTCAATAAAAAAGCAGTAACTTCCCAGTTACCGCCTTCTTATTTGGAAAAAACGTTTGTCCTTTCCAATATATATTACCAAAAAGAAATCAATATACACGATACAGCAACCAAGCTCCCTGGAAATCCGAACGGTTCGGATACTTAGCCTTGAATGCGTCGCGAGCTTCAGCAGCAGCCATCTTATCAGCAAATGAGCTGACAATCACGCGATACATTGCCTTGTCTGCATTAAATGCGATAGTAGAATGATAACCTTGTGCATCCAACCAGTCTTTCAGACCTTCGGCATTTGCCTTTACACCAAAGCTACCAGCCACAATGCTGTAATCTTTCAATCCTTCATTGCCGGAAACCACTGTAACCTTTTCCTGGCGAACGCCGGATGTATCTGCCACTTTAGGCGTTGTCACAGGAGCTGCAACTACCGGAGTCACTTCTACCGGAGCTTCCACTTGCGGTTCTGCCAATTCCTGCTGTTTTGCTTTCTCATAAGCTTTCTTATAGGCACTTTCGCTGGATTTACAAGATGTAAATGCCAGAACCAAGCATACTCCCATTCCTAATACGACTAATTTTTTCATAATCCTATACTCTGTTTTAATTAATAATTCAACGTTCCCGTCTATCTATATTTAGTTTCGGGCAACAAAATAATAGAAATTTTATCATCCGGCAAAGAAATCCGTCAAAAAAACGTCTATTCCTGCTTTTTCTTATACGAAATAGTACCTGTTGCCTGATTTGTTGGCATCAAAAGCACTTCCGCAATCTGAATATGCTCCGGAGCCGATGCTGCAAAATAAACCGTTTCGGCGATATCATCTCCTGTCAACGGACGGATTCCTTTATAGAAATTATCAGCAGCTTCTTTATCACCCCGATAACGCACTACCGAGAAATTAGTCTCCACCATACCCGGCTTGATATTCGTAACCCTCAACGGAGTATCTACCAAATCAATCCGCAAGCCATCCGAAAGAGCTTTCACGGCAGCCTTAGTGGCGCAATACACGCTTCCACCCGGATAAGCGGCATCACCGGCAATGGAACCGATATTGATAACATGTCCCCGTCCGCGTTCTATCATACCAGGAACCACAAGACGCGTCATTGCCAATAATCCCTTTATATTCGTATCAATCATGATATCCCATTCGTCCAGACTACCTTCGAACTCCTTGTCCACTCCGATCACCAGTCCGGCATTGTTTATCAGCAAATCGATTTCAGCCCATTCCGGCGGTAACTCTTCCAGTGACGCCTCAATCTTTTTACGACTACGCACGTCACAAAGAAACGACCACGTCACTACTTTGGGAAATTCTACCTCTAACTCATATATCAACTTCTCCAATTTTGAAGCATTACGGGCGTTCAAAATCAAGTCCCATCCTTCTTTCGCAAATTTACGGGCACAAGCTTTACCAATTCCACTGGTTGCGCCGGTTATTAAAACAATTTTATTATCCATTATGTTTTGGTTTATAATATTCGGTAGCAAAAGTACGCCTTAAGTCATATTGGTTAGTCTCCGAAGCCCGTTAAATAAGATTAAACCATAAAAGAAAAAAAGAATTATAAAACTAAGCACTTTTTTTTCGTTTTCATGAACAACCTTTTGATAAAAATGTTATATTTGTTGTATCGTAATCATTTTAAACATTACAAATTATGAAAGGATTGAATGTATTAGCAGCTTTTTTGGGTGGTGCAGCCGTAGGCGCAGCCCTTGGTATTTTGTTTGCTCCTGAAAAGGGAGAAGATACCCGTCATAAGATCGCCGAGATTCTCCGTAAGAAAGGAATCAAGCTCAACCGCAGTGAAATGGAAAATCTCGTGGATGAGATTGCAGCCGAAATGAAAGGAGAAATAGCAGAGTAAGTGAGTAACAAAGGACTAAAACAGAGCGACCATGTTTGCAGACGATAAAAGTATTGAGAATTTTCAGCAGTTATTTTTCGAGTTCAAGAAGTACTTAGAACTTCAAAAAGAATATACCAAATTAGAATTAACGGAAAAGTTAACCATACTTTTCTCAACGTTAATCATGATATTAGTACTTATTATCCTTGGCATGGTGGCCCTGTTTTACTTGCTTTTCGCATTAGCTTACATTTTGGAACCATTGGTAGGTGGGCTCATGGCAAGTTTTGCCATCATTGCAGGCATCAATGTTGTCCTCATCGCCCTGGTCATTATTTTCCGCAAGCAGCTCATCATCTCTCCGATGGTGAACTTCCTCGCCAATTTATTTTTAACCGATTCAAATAAATAAATTATGAGTGCGCAGACACCACCAAAGAAATTTACGTTAGAAGAGATTGCCGAACGCAAAAAGAAACTCTTGAATGAGATTCATGCTCAGAAAAGAGCCATGACTGCTACGACACGTGAGATATTTGCCCCGATTGCTCCGGCAACTAATAAGGCGGATGCCATCATGCGGTCGTTCAATACGGGGATGGCGGTCTTTGATGGAGTAATGATGGGGATTAAGATTATGCGGAAGGTGCGGGCGTATTTCAGGAATTTGAGATAAATATTTTTTCAATACGGGTATGAAAAACCTAAAATCTTATATTCTTTGGATTCATCTATCCGGTATATAAGGAAAAGCGAAAGGATTTATTTCTATAATTTTAAAACAATGTCTTAGTTCTGAGAGAAATTTTTGCCGCACTTGAAATCCCCATTCCATTAATAAAAAATCAATAACAGAATCAATACATTCTTCTGTTCTAGGAGATATAATGAGATTATACTGGCCCATTATTTATACTTATTCATAAAAGTAGAAACACTACGGCATTCCCCTCTTTTGTATTGTTCTAATCCTATACGGATATCTTCTTTCACATAATCAGGCGCTTCCTTTGTATAAGACATACTGGAATAATAAGCAGTCTCTTGCTCTTTAGCTGTTTTAGGTACAGACTTTCTTTCTTTTTTATGTGAATAATCTTCTGACATTTGCTTCTTTGTTTTTTTGCAAAGTTACCTCTTTTATATTGATTCTAATTTATTTTCCTCTTTTTATTTTATGAAATTCGAAGAATAGTTAAACGCCAAACAGTATACCCTATAAAACGAGTATATCAACCATCTTCACAGACAGTTGATATACCTTACACACATATCAGCTTTCATGCTGACATGAGGGAAATAAATTAGGAATATACCGCTGTATCTTCCTAATCCACATAGTGTAGGGAACTCATAAAGTTATCATGAGTTCAGGGACCTACATATCTTTTCATAATTAGTTATTTATACTCCTCCATACAGATACTTATCTATTCTTATACATATCCTCGTAATAGTTCTCATAGGCACCACTGGTGATATTATCCATCCACTCCTGATTATCCAGATACCACTGCACCGTCTTCTCAATCCCCTCTTCAAACTGCAGACTAGGCTCCCAGCCCAATTCATTCTTCAGTTTCGTAGAGTCAATAGCATAGCGTAAGTCATGTCCCATACGGTCCATTACATAAGTAATCAGTTCCTCACTATATCCCTTCGGATTACCTAACAATCTATCCACTGTCTTAATAATAACATGGATAATATCTATATTCTTCCACTCGTTAAAACCACCGATATTGTATGTATCCGCCACCTTACCATTGTGGAAAATCACGTCTATAGCCCTTGCATGATCCACCACATAAAGCCAGTCGCGCACATTTTCGCCTTTACCATACACTGGTAGCGGCTTGCGGTGACGAATATTGTTGATAAACAATGGAATCAACTTCTCGGGAAACTGATAAGGCCCATAGTTGTTCGAGCAGTTCGTCACCACAGTCGGCATGCCATAGGTATCGTGGAAAGCACGCACAAAGTGGTCACTACTCGCCTTCGAAGCTGAATAGGGCGAGTGTGGATTATACTTCGTAGTCTCCTTGAAGAACTCAGTACCATACACCTCGTGAGCGGAAATTTCAGACTGCATACCTTCGGGATGAGTCAACTCCAATGCACCATATACTTCGTCTGTAGAGATGTGATAAAAACGTTTTCCCTCATATTTTTCAGGTTGAGCCTCCCAATACAGTTTAGCTGCTTGTAGCAGTGCCAACGTACCCATCACATTCGTGCGAGCAAAGATAAAAGGATCTTTGATACTACGATCCACATGGCTCTCAGCAGCCAAGTGAATAATGCCATCCACCTTATACTCCTCCATCAACTTCAACATCATTTCAAAGTCGCAGATATCCGCTTTCATAAAGGTATAGTTAGGTTTATCCTCTACATCCTTCAGGTTAGCCAGATTTCCCGCATAGGTCAGCTTATCCAAATTGATTATGTGATAATCAGGATACTTGTTCACAAACAAGCGTACCACGTGGCTACCAATAAATCCGGCGCCACCGGTAATGATAATATTTCTTTTATTCATAAATTACTCTTTCCTGTGCGTTCCACTTCTTCTACCACCTGCAACAGATATTGTCCATATTGATTCTTCAACATCGGTTTTGCCGGTTCACGCATTTTGTCGGTATCAATCCATCCTTGTCTAAAGGCAATGCCCTCCAGGCAAGCCACATTCACCACCTCGTTGGGGTAGAAATAAAGCCCCACCACCGCATAATTCGATTTCGGCTGTGCCGGCTTCTCCTCAATGCTCAGGCGGTTGCCCTCATCATCAAACTCCGCCACACCATACCGTTCAGGGTCGCTCACCCAGTAGCCAAACACGTAGCTTTCTGCTCCTCTTCCGCTGTGTGCACCGCCTCCTTTAGCATGGAGCTAAAGCCATTGCCGTGAAAAATGTTATCACCCAGCACCAAGCAGGCTGAGTCGTCACTAATAAAATCCTCGCCAATGATAAAAGCCTGCGCTAACCCATCAGGCGACGGTTGCTCTGCATATTCAAACCTCACGCCATAGTCACTACCATCGCCTAGCAAGCGCTTAAACCCCGGTAGGTCGTGCGGAGTAGAAATAATCAATATCTCACGGATACCTGCCAACATCAACACCGAGATAGGGTAGTAAATCATCGGTTTATCAAAAATGGGAATCACTGCTTGCTGATGCCCTTAGTGATGGGGTACAAGCGTGTACCGCTACCACCGGCTAAAACAATTCCTTTCATAAATTATCTAATAATTTCCTTTCACATTTCATAAGATGGTCATTAGCGTTTCAACAATGCTAATACAAACTGTGGGACTTTCCATGCCATTTTCTCTAGCTTTGTCAGCGTAGGAGCCATACCATGCGAAGCATACACCCGTATATCCTCATCCCACATCCTTTTACGCTTAGTTCTGTCAGTAGAAAGCCCGCCCATACGCATCTTTACAATATATTCTTCCAAATAGGTTATCGTGAGTCCACCCGTAATAAGATAACGCAGCAGCAATTCACTATCCGCAGCAATCTTATAACTCTCATTATAAAGACCTAGTCTCATCATTACCTCGCGCCGAATATAACAAGTAGGATGTAATGGAAGCCAGCCATGACGTACCTTCCACAAACGATAATTACCGCCAATCCAGTTACGTACTATCTTGTCAGTATTATCGGGATTCACAAAAAGTCCGTCACCATACAGAAAATCTGCTCGAGTAGTCTTCATATGCTTTACAATGCGGCTTATGACCCCATTATCATAGAAAAAATCATCCGAATGTAACAACCCTATTACATCACCTGTAGCCACACGAATTCCCTTATTGATTGCTTCATACATTCCATGATCAGGCTCCGAAATAATAGTTGAGATACGGCCTTCATATTCTCTAATAATCTCTAACGAACCATCCGTACTCGCCCCATCTACAACAATAAACTCTATATTATTATAATCCTGCGCCAAGACACTTTCTATGGCACCACGAATCGTCGCCGCACGATTAAAGCACGACGTTATTATAGATACTTTCATAAACTTTTATTATACATCAAAGACACTACACATATCAAAAAATCATAAGAATTTCTCTTTCAAATATGTCTTTATCATTTCTTCATTCCACCCACATTGCTTCTTCAGCTCATACACCTTTGCATCCACCAGCATTCTGTACCAAAAACCTTGTAAGATGTGCCAGATGAAACCTTCTTTTCCATCAAGAAAACCGCCTTTCAAAATATAACGGATAGTAAAGTTGACAAAAGGCCGTATGAAGAGAGGTGACTTAATATATTTTATCTTTAGCCAACGTTTGCGCTGTTCCTCCGTTCCAAAAAGTTTAGGTACTACTTCCTGTGCTTTAGCATCCATGGCATACTCCATCATCAGCATATCAGCCATTTCACGAGTTGCATATCCGTTATGCTTTTCCGTCCACCAAGTCAAATCATTCAGATTGGCATCCACCTGATTACCTTCATTCACAGTGATCGCTTTACCATCAAAGAGGCGGATATGCTCATCCATCCATCTATTTTCACAGTCACCATGTCCCTTACGAAACACCTTTAAGTGATATGATGGATACCAACCACCATGTAACAACGGACGCCCCATGAAGTCTATACGTTTACGCACATACACTCCATTTACATCTGCTACACAAATAGCCAAAGTTTTCTTCATAACCTTTCCTAAATCCCCCTCTAAAAACTCGTCAGCATCAATACGCCAAATCCATTCCGATTGAATATCACACTCATATACCCCATAATTAAATTGCGTAGCATAATTCTTCCATGGATTTTTATACACTCGCGCACCCATACTTTGAGCTAATTCACACGTGTTATCTATACTAAATGAATCCACTACAATAATCTCATCACACACCTCTTGTAACGACTGTATGCAACGTACAATATGTTTCGCTTCATTTTTCGTTAAAATGATAGCGGCAATAGTGTTGTTCATATTTATTCAATAAATAAAGAACGTTTACCAGTCAAAATACGTACAAGTTTACCTAAAGCATAAAAAAACTTCACCCCAAGTAACATACGTGCTCCTATTTCTATTCTTTTCTTTATCGACATTGGTAGAAAACGCTTGGCTGCTTTGTCATACCCTTCATTTTTCAAACATTCAAAAAAATCATCCGAGCAAGAAGGTTTTGAAATAGGTACTTTCAAATGAGGTTGACTTGAGGCTAATTCAGCAAAGTATCGCTCCTCATATTGAATTTCCGAGTTCTGTATTAAAACTTCTCCATGTTCATTATTCACCATCACTCCAGTGAAACCAAGTGGACGTTCTTTCTCATGCTCAAATTTTTTCTTATTACCAATATTTCGATAGTCAGCCAGAGTAATATCTGCATATCTTGGCATTGTTGCATATTGACATTTATAACAACTATCGCGAAGAAATACACTAGATATAAATCCATGATAAAAAGAATTATCCTTAAATCGTTCTATCCTAACGCCAGATTTTAGAGTATTAAAAACAATCAATAAATTTGCCTCAACCCCATTTCGCTTATCTCGAAAATTAATATTCACTATATCAGACCCATATTTCGTTTCCATTCGTTTAATATACTCCTCAAACACAAAAGGCGAGGGTACACCATGACAAATAAAGTCTACCGTATAGAGGTTATCATATTGATGATTGCGCAAAAAAGCATATAAACCTGCAATCTGGCAAGGAGTCCCGCTAAATAATACTAATCGTCCATCTTGCAAAAATTTCTTAGCCTCTATATAACTTTTGCCTATATCACTTTGCACATATTTGGAACGACGCAAAGCATCCAACTCCATTCTCTGCGTAATACCGATATGTTTTATTTTACATTTGGTAGTAACAGCAGCACCAAATACCACTCCTCGTTGTTCCAACACATAATCTGCCAATGCAGAGAATGCTCCTCCCGAGCTACTTTTCCACCGTACCTCCATATCCTTGTGCCAAGCTGCTAAAGTGCGTGGTTCTAGCTTATTCTTAACCCATACTGAATTAAGTATTGGACATATAATCTCACATAAGCCACATTCAATACAAGCCTTCTCGTCAACATACGGGTGAATAAATCCATGTTGGTTTTGAATAGGTCGAAGCGCTTGATGTTTACATGCTTGAATACATGCTTGACAACCCGTACATTCCTCATATTTGCAAAGTGTAGGCATACATTATTTTATTAGATTATTCTTAAGATATTCGAATGCAGCTACTTGTAAGGTTCTTAATTTTGTACCCACGGCTGCATAATCAATGACAGGCATTTGAACATTATCAATCTGATCTTCGTCGACCAAACAATACTGAAGGTCGAACAGTTCCAACAAGCTCTCAAAACGAGCCATACCTCGTTGCTTATTGCCAATCACCAAGAAAGGCTTATGAAAAATGATACTAAACACACAAGCATGAAAACTATCCGTAATAACACAATCTGCATCATCGAACGATTTTAACCATTGTTCTACAGGCATTTGTATTCTTTCGAAAGGAGGCAATGATTTATCATCAATATTTGAATTAGTATGAAAACTTTCAAGCCCCTTTGCATTCGATATTTTTTCTACTAATTTGTTTACCGATTCACTCTCATCCAGTACATAACACATCAAACCTTTATAGGTAGTAAGCGTTTTTTTATACGCAGCTACCAATTTCCGATAATCATCAGCCATCAACAATAGAGTGGGGTCAATCAACTGAATAGCATTCACGCCCAAGTCATCTTTGCAAATAGCTATACCTGACTTCTCCCGAACAGATATCGCTTTATATTTTTTCAAAAGTACTTTAACCTCCTCTTTATAGGCTTTCGGATAATCATCAATATTGTCTTTGCCAAACGAAGCCGCATACGAAAGTCGAGTCACATCCCAGTCTTGGGTAAAATCAAGAAAAGTACGCCAGTCAAAAGTACGTTCAAAGTATCGCCATAATTGGTCAGAGCCAGTGATAAAGGCATCAAAATCCGTTGCTAATAGTTTAGATATCGGTTTAGGATAGTAGCTCACATACTTATAAATAAACTGATAGGTATTTTTTGAGATAACAGCCTTACTTAACGGACGATTAATAGCATCCGGCAATCGATAATACATCCATTTCTGCACACCTTTAGGAAGCAAATTCATACATTGTACTAAAGATTGCTGAAGCAGTTTTGCCTTGGGGTAAGGTATAGTCCACCAACACAGTTGGTAACACTTGTGTCCCATATCTTTCACTACTTTCTGTAAAGCGTATGCTTGCAGAACACCGCCCATATTCGCATACGGCTGCAAAGTTATAATTGCAACATTCATCTTCTAATTGTTTTTATCCTTTAATATTCTCTTTTTAAGGAACTTAGCAGGATTACCGCCTACTATCGTCCAAGCCTCCACGTCTTTTACAACAACTGCTCTTGCCGCACATACCACCCCATCGCATAAAGTAACACCCGGTCCAATAAAACAATCAGAAGCGACCCATACTCTATCTCCTAATGTAATAGGCCTAGTGACAAGAGCCATCATAGGATCGGACGTGTCATGCGAAGCTGTGCAGAGATAAGTTCCTTGCGAAACCACAGAATTGCTACCTATTTCGATTTTATCCTTATTATAAATGGTCGTATTCGGACCAATACAAGTGTATTTACCCACCTTGAGATTCCAAGGTGCCCAAATGGTGCACGAAGGATAAATCATACAATGCCATTCGATATCAGCACCAAACAATTTGAGTATAGAGTTTCGTACCCGATACAGTTTTACGC
This sequence comes from Bacteroides faecium, assembly GCF_012113595.1. Lineage (NCBI taxonomy): Bacteria > Pseudomonadati > Bacteroidota > Bacteroidia > Bacteroidales > Bacteroidaceae > Bacteroides > Bacteroides faecium. Next base: position 4,333,068 of record NZ_CP050831.1, on the reverse strand, counting down.
CTGGTATACAACGAAATAAAGTATGATTAATAAAACGCCAAAAAAGTTGCTTCCAACGATATTCTTTTTTCTCGGTATATTGATTTAAATTCATATTCTATTTATTGTTTCACTTTTTCCCAACTAACTGAAAATATTTTATTATATATTAGTGCCATTTACTCCATAGCCACTCAACATCAAGAAAATAGCTACACCTATTTCACGAATTGGGCCAGTCTGAATAGAAGGATTCATAAAATAAATGGTATGTCCCATCACAATAAGAAAGATCGCCAGACCTTTCAGAGCTGTTGTATATTTTAAATCCATTCTATTTATAGCGACTTAAAAAGTGAATACCATTGTTTCATTATGTTCTCAATCAGATAATCTTTCGACTTTTGAAGTGCATTGCCAGCTATCTCTTGCCGTTTACCGTCATCATCCATTAGTGCTTTCAAACACTTCACCGTCTTCTCTTTCGAGTATGGCATGGAAGTGATAAAACCATTTTTACTGTTATCAATAATGTCATATACCGACACATAGCTACCATAAATTACAGGAATCACACCATAGCTCATACCCTCCACGATAACCAAACCAAACCCTTCGAGATCGGATGTCAGCATTAGTACCGATGATTGCTTGTAGTATTCCGTAGGCTCTTCCTTGACGAAGCCGGTAAAGGCAACACTCCCTATGCCATGTTCTTTCACATACTTTTCCAACTGTTTTTTATGGGGGCCATCACCTACCAACACCAATTTCCAATCGGAATATTCTTGATAGAGAACTTCCCAAGCCTCGATAATACGGTTTACCCGCTTATTCTCCATATCCATCCGACCTACATACAGAATTTGCTTCTTCTTACCGCTGATATAATCATTTTCAAAATCTGTAGGAATGGTAATCGGATTACCAATAGAAAGCAATTTAGGCGTGTGTTTTAGTCCAGTATAATCACGAAAAGCTTGTATAAACCCTTTCGAGAGTACTATATATCGGTCACTATGTTTATACACATACCGTATACTTTGCTTTATCACCACATGATAAACAATTAATTTTAGTTTTGCTATTGATTTGGTTATTCCATTCGATGCCGCTTTCACCGCATCTTCTGCTAGAATCACTGTCTTACTTTTGTCGGGCACGCCATGCAATACAGAAAGCAATTTGCAATCCGTCCCCTTGCGAGCTTTGTTAATCATACGAGTCGTAGAGAAAGGCAAACACCATTGATTAAAAATAATGTCAATTTGAGAGTTTCTGATAATATGTGCTAAAACCTCTATATTCTTTCTGTTACTTACAGGATATTCCAAGTAATGCAATTTTATTGCTGGAGCAAGCTCTTCCCTTGATTCAGGATGTGGTTGTTCAAACGATGCAATATGTACATTACATCCCATGCTCGTAAAGTTGTTAGCCAATACAGTCGTTACCTTCTCTGTACCACCATAATTAGGGTATTTACCAATAACAAATAGTATATTTTTCATCATGACACCATTGTTTTATACATTTCTACCATCTCCTCCGCCACTTTCTGAGCAGAATACTTCTTCTCCACAAGTTTACGACCATTACACCCCATCACCTCCAGTTCTGCTTCTTTCAGAGCCAAGAACTCACGCAGTGCGTTTACTGTAGGTTTCGTGCCCACTTCCGTCCACCAACCGCAATGTTCACTCTCCAACTCATCCCAAGGTGTACCTTTCGTGGTTATGACCGGTATGCCGCTTGCTAACGCCTCCGCCACCACAATGCCAAAGTTCTCACTGTGGGTAGGTAAGACGAAGAGATCTGCCTGCCGGAAGAGCTCCCATTTGCGATCACCATATACACCACCCTCGAAATGAATCATAGCACCTACACCACAGCTGGCAGCAAGTTGCTTCAATTCTTCAATATAAGCAACATCCCCTTCACCGGCTATGCGAACTGTATAGTCCTGCATCTCCACTTTCAGTTGTGCCACTGCCTCAATCAAGAAATCGATTCCTTTCTTCACATGTACACGACTTAAAAAAAGAATTTCTTTGTTACGTTTCCATGCTTTCTTCATCACGATACTCTCCACATCAATGCCATTGGCGATGACGGTGATCCGGTCGTTATAACCCAATCGGAGTAAGTTCACTTTCTCGCTCCCGGCCGTGGCATGCAAGTGGTTAGCATTTACAACCGCCGCCTTTTGGTAGATCAACAAAGCTGGTACTTTCTTCGTCCAGTAATGCCGCTTCATAATCCATGGCTCCAACATACCGTGCGGAGTTAAGATTACCTTGTAACCTTTAGCCTGTGCCCACTTTTGTGTAAGAGCACTCCCCGGCATCCAGCAACAGTTTTCATGCACTAGATTGGGATGCAGCATATCCAGTAACGCACACCACTCACGCTTCATCTGTCCTATTTGCTTAATGCCTCCGACGATAAAGTGCAGCTCCGCATTCGGAATTTCGAGCATATTGGGCGACCGGTGTGTCACTACATGCAGCTCGACAAGATTGCCAAGTTCTTTGGCTAGCAATTGGATGTATGCCCCCACCCCACCTGAGGTGCGGTCAATGGAAGGAATATAATGTATTATCTTCACAATCAACTATCTATTTACTATTTGTTGCATAAAGTATTTCGCTACTGCTTTACCTGATATATGTTCTTTGCTCCATGCAATGCGTACATCTGCCGTTGTCCTAATCCAATCACGCTTAGCTATACAAGTACTTATCACGTTATTCAAACTGTCAGCAGTCTCTAAACTGAACACTTTACCTTGTTGCTCCTCTTTAAGTAAATACGAAGCACCACAATGATTACTACAAATGACATAAAGCCCTAACGTCAGCGCCTCATTCACCACTGCACCCCAGCCATCATGTTTCGAAGGAAGAATCAGCACATCATACTCCTGCATGATTTCCGGAATCATCTTCATCGGCTGCATACCATACATCACCACCTTAGCCTTTGCATTCAGTATCATTTGTTCAATGGTGGCACGTTGTTCCCCATCACCCACGATACCTATTTCAAGTTTAGCCTTTTGACTCAACACCTCAAAAGCCGAAGCTACATTCTTTCTATCACTCAAACTACCCACAAAAAGTACCTTGAGCTGCTCAGAAGTAGGAATTGGCAAGGAGCGTTCTTTCCACTCCGTGCAATAGATAAAAGGCGACACCTTCCAATGCTTGCTCCACTTTTCGTAGTAAGGCACAAATCCATCACCCATCACCAATACTTGATTGAAATATTTCACATAGCGCCAGTCTTTCAATGCAAATCTCAGCTTATGTTGCCACAATGGATGATTATAGAGCAACGGAGGCTCCGTAATCATTCCCCGCTTGAAAGGATACTTCAAAGAGAACTTCATCCAAGCCACAATCTCCTTGAAAGCATTAATACCTAAAAAAAAACAATGAGTTTCCGTCCCTTTACATGAGTCATATAGTACAGCTACCTGTTCTAAAGAAGGAGCAATAACAAACTCCACCCCCTCAACATCGAGTAGAGAAGAAGCCTGCCACCCCATCAGCTTTCGGTCGTCATAGTCCACACGAGGCGATACCACAACTACTCTATCCACTTCAGTTATGGCAGGTAGCTCCTTGATATAAGGCATCTGATGCGGACTGACGCAATTCTGTAAGAAAATTAAATTCATTATTTTAAAATATTATTTTGTAAACGTTTGGTTACTACCGACATCGAATAGGCCAAAAGCAAACTAATCAAGATAATCATCGAAGCAGAAACAAAACTCTGTACCGAGCCCAACAGTTGCATATGAACCAAATAAAGTTCATAGGATAATATACCACAAAGAACTAGAAAAGGATTCATAACCCATGGTGTAGGCAGAAGCCATAGAAGAATCATTACTCCCAGTCCCAAAGGTAACTTAATACCAAGCTCCACAGCACTGTAAAGATAGGTACCCATATAAGCACGAATTTCAGGAAGTTGTTTTACAGCCAAGCAAATGATGCCAAAGACTATCAAAGCCAGAGCCCATTTCATCATTCCTCCCCTAGAAGCATGCTCTAGCACAGAATACTTCTCTGAAAGAAGTATTCCTAAAGGAAAACTCAAACATTGTTCTGCTCGTATCATCCCCATTCCGAAGAAGGTATAACAAGAAAAGGCTGCCAATATCCACCAGCGGTATTTATACGCAAAACGATATGCACCCCAGAACACCAAATAGCAACGCAACATGTAATGTACATACCAATAATCATCCTGTCTAATGCTGAACACATTTAAAAAAAAGAGTTTATAATCACACTTTTCGTGCAGGAGATACACCACTACATAAAAAAGAAAGTAAGGCAACCATACCCTCCACAACTTCTTGGTCACAAATCCGTTGATTCCTTTTTTCTTAAAAGATTCGCTAAGACCAAAACCTGAAAGTATCAAAAAAATAGCTACACCGATACCTCCAAAAGGTGTAAACAGATTCGTACCAAATTCTCCTGCACAATGTTGAATCACTACCATTAAGATGGCTACTCCTCTATAAGCGTTCGTTAGATAAATATTGAATATTTTCACCCTTTCCGATGGGATTTTGGAAAAGTAGACAGAAATAATAGTTGTGACAAAGAGAATGCTTATCAACATAAAAGATTGAATCATAACACTGTGTTTTATTTTAATAGAAGATCTTTGCGCATCTGTTCATAAAGGAAACGTTGTCCTTTTTCATTCAAATGGATAACATCACGATACATATCCTCTTTGATACCTCGTTCTAACTCCAAAGTCAAAGGCACACTGTTTTGATGACACCATTGAATAATTTCTTTGCCCTGACTATTATAAGTACCCTTTTGTAACTCACACAATTCAGCATGCAGATAGACATAAAGAGGAATATCCATGCTATCAGCCATGGCTTTGAGTTCATCAAATCCGGGATTAAACCCGACGCCTTTTTTTCTTATCCCCTCTACCACTTTCTGATCGGGATCTAGTTCAGCTTTCTTCAGATTTTTGAATAGAATACCTAATCTTGGCAAAAGATATCTATCCAGCAACTCCCACCATGCGATAGCATACTCCTTATCAGGATATGTAGGATGTACGCCCACAACAGGAGTAAAATCCATAATATCATGAGCATCATGGCTACTCACAACTAAATACATAGCCTTTGCTTTAAAGAAGCCATTTTCCTTAAGATAAGCCGCACAATTATCAGGACCCCAACTTCCAGCTGCAATATTTAGCATTTGCCAATCAGCATCCATCGAAAACAGAGTTGAAGCTATACTATCTTGGTCAATCAAGGTGCCACCATAAAGCACAGAGTCCCCCAAACCAAGAATTTTCTTTTTAGAAGGATCAGGCTCATCACTGCGCTGAGAAAATGAATTGTACCTAGAATGAGCTCGAAATCTAAACCTATTCTGATTTGGAGCTGCTATATATTCATAATTATCACTTACAACGAACAATGGTGCATCACAAAAGCCCCACACCATACGCAATACAAATTCACCAACAATTGCCAATACGACAACTATAGTACAACAAATCAAAACTGTCTTTTTCATTGATGACAAACTAACTTACTAAGCCATTTGGATTTACCACTCAAGATTGGTATATAACGATTTACAATAACAATTGGTACAATCAAAATTACAATTACCCCTACAGCTTCCCATAAGAATATTATTGAATCGGGAAGAAATCCAAGATAATGGACATTTATCCGCTTTAAGAAATCCAACACTTGCTTGTGAAAGAAATAAATAAGTAAGCTATTAGACCCTAAATAAGTTATAAAACGATATGAAGGAATCTTATTATATACGATATACAAACAAGCCAAAGCCATTATAGAACTTAACACAAAGAAGTAGATATCAGAAAAGATATTTAAAGCAAATACCACATTATTGTGCACCCAAGCATAATCTAATGCCACTAATGTAAAATATATGGTGCCTATCATACTAATTACATATTTATTCCTCAAGACAAATGAGAACATCGATTCATACTTTCGGAATGAATATCCTAAAGTCATAAAAAAATAAGCTACAAAAGCAATGTTGATACACCATGCCCGTTCACCAGGAAGCGATAGCGGGGTTAACTTCCATACCAGCAATGAAAATACTCCGCTGCATAAAATAACCTTTGCATTGCGCGAAACACTTAAACAAGCTATCATCAACAATTCAGCACAAAGCAAGCAAGATATAAACCATAACTTTTTACCCTCAACAAATGATTCCATCCAATGAGTAAGTATTGCTATCACAGTTTCGCCTTTAAAGAGTTCAGCTACAACAAACGAAGCTATCCAATAGATTAAGTATGGAATGAGCAAACTTTCAATAAGCCTTACAATCTTTAGCTTCAACAGGAATGGTTTATCTGGATTTTGAAAAAGATAGCCCGAAGCAAAGAAAAATGAAGTAAGAAAAAAAGGTGTAAAAAAACACTCCAACCATAAAGGAACATGTTCAGCATGTGATAACACTACTAAGAACATAGCCACTCCTTTCATGGCATCTAACCAAAATAAATGCTGCATATCAATAATAAATAAGGCCTTTAATAGTTCGAGTTCTATCGTTAGGTAAGGTACGATCGATATTACAGGCTATAACTAGCCATAAAATAAGCGTCAATATTTGACCTGAAGTATTAACATAACCTTCAAAATTCATATGAAATAATATCATAATAAATAACGAAAAGAATAAAAAATCAATTGGATCACCCGTAGACTTTACCTTTCGCAATCCCATTTTAGCACCTTTCCATAATAATAGGATAAATACAAGAAAACCTAATAGACCATTTTGAGAAAGTACTCCCAAATAAGAAGATCCTAATTCAACAACACCTGTTACTGCATCATAAGGATTGAAATATTTATCACTATTATAGATTGTGGTATCTACAGCAAATGATCCGACACCCAATATCGGATTACGTTTAAATTCTTCAATGCGAGTAGCCCATAGCGCGGTCCTACTTGCTGTAAAGCTACCTTTTTCCACACCATACGCCATCTTATTCTCAATGCCTTCTGTATACTCACCTAAGAATGGATAAGCCAGTACAAGAGCTACAACACATACCATCAACACTGAGATATATTTACCTTGTTTTTTACCAAAATAGAATTTAAGGTAGGCAAGGACTCCCACAGCTGTACACAGAAGCGCACTTCTTGATGAAGCCAATAATAAGATAATAAAACTAGCTCCCAGACCAACTATTAAAATCAACGAAAGTTTTTTATTATACTTTCTTCGTTCCGTACGTTTCAATCCTTTCTGCAACAGCAAGTGAGTCAAAAAAATGGTACTAAGCATTCCCAATAATCCTAAGATATTACCGTGAAAAGCAACACCCCAAAAGCCTACTCCTCCAGTCCAAACACCAAAACCACCAACGTAACTCAGAAAAGATAACATTGTCATTATTACAGCTACAGTACATACATTTAACAAAAGAACTCTACGGAAACGTATAGCTTTCCATGTACCCACCAAGGCTGAACAACCAATCATCAAAGCTGTCCAAAGAAGAAACCGTTGCCCGGCTTTAAAAAATACAGGGATATCATTCATCATAATACTCAATAGACCAACAAGAATAAACATCATTGTCATCCTATTGAAATTGCCAAAACACGACAACGTATAGAGTACACAAATACCTAACACGACATAGTGTAATACACTAAATGGCAACAAAGAAATTTGTGATAAAGTCATTATCGCCAAAAGCAATACTGCTAAAAACTTATTCATGACACTTTAATCTGATAGTTTAGAAACCTCATTCAGAAACGCTGGTATCAATTTGTTTATATCATATTCATGAACCAGATGCTGCTCATATTGATGATGCATATATTGCTTTATTAAAGCTGCCAATTGTTCATAATCCCCTACAGGGAATGTCCATTGTGTAGCATCTTTTTCCAGTAGATACTCACAAATGGCCTGACCTTTACAAGCCATAAATGGCACTCCACAGGCATAAGCCTCAGTAAATACACAGCCTAGTCCTTCAAAGAAAGACGGCAAAACAAATAAATCAAGGCTGTTGTAAAAATCGCGCAACTCTTCGTGTTTCACCTCATGACGGAATTCTAAGATATTACTTAATCCATGCGCCTCGACATATGTCTGACAAGTATGTAAATAAGGACCGCTACCTATCAGGACAAACTTGATATATTCATTTCGAAGCAACTCTGCCGCTTTAATCAAAGTAATCTGATCCTTTAGTTCTGTAAAGTTAGCAATACACCCTACAACAAATCCATCATGAGTAATATGAGAATCTTGGTAAAAGATTGATGTATTCACTCCATTATAGAGCAAGCATTCGCTTTTAATCCTTGGATGTGGCAACCCTTTTACCTTTTCGGCTCTATCAATATATTTTTGATACACAATATCTTTAGATACATTGGGAAATAGACGAACTGTTTCAAGCACATGCTCACTTACTCCAACATGACAATCAATCTTAGAGAACAATCCCACCAGCCAGCTGCAATTCATCCTTAAATTCCAACGATAGTTCGATTTATCACTTAAAATGATATTATAAGGATCCAAATCATGATGTTGCAACAAAGTCTTGATTGTAGGATTGGCTTCTTTCAAAACTAAAGCATACATAGCATTATAAGAAACATGTGCATGCGCTATGCCAACCTTGCTTAAGTCAACTCCAACTTGCTCTATGCGATGCAGAAAAGAACGAATATTTCTCTTCGCATAAAAATTAACAATAAAGTTAGCTGGCAGATATTTAGCCTTAAAAGTATATACATTTATACCATCGAAAGTGTATTCATCATCTTCAGATCCAGGTTTAAACACATAGATATTTTTATATCTATGTGTATACACTATGGCTTTTATTTGGTCATAAATAAAAGAGCCTCTAAAACTTTTTTGGGTAGGAAAAAAAGGAGTTATAACAATATAATCCATTACTATTGTTGATCTATGTTATCTAATAAATTCACCCATCTTTCTCCAATAACCTTTGGCGAGAATTTCTGAACAGAACAATAGGCTTTTTCGGCCATTGCATTACGAAGCTCTACGTCTTTCATCAGCAAAGACAATTTGGCTGCATAAGCATCTAAGTCGAAAGGCTCAATCAAAAAGCCATCCACCCCGGTCTCTATGATTTCAGATGCTATTGAATAGCTATTGAAAGCCATCGGAACTACTTTATGCTGCATGGCCTCTGTAAGCACCATACCAAAACTTTCAAAAGAGGAAGTCATACACAAAATAGAGCCGCGTTGATAATAAGAAATAGGATTTTGTATCCCTTCAAATGAATAGTTCTGTAAACCTAACTCACAGGCCATCTCTTCCAGATAGATACGATCATCACCATCACCCACAATCTTCAAATTCCAATCCGGGTGCTCATTAAACACCCGTTTCCAGATATTTAGCAAATAGTCAGCTTTTTTGTGGATGATTTGCATCCGCCCTACAAAAAGTACAGTCTTCTCTTTTGGTAGTATCTCCGTCTTTTCATAAGCATTAAAATTGGGGATTATTACAAATTTAGAAGAATCATTGTTTCGAGTGAAAAACTGGTACTCTGGTATAAATTTCTTAGAGAAAAGAATTATCTTATCACTATCCTGATATACAGTTTTAAGCATTCTACTGATTACCCACTTCCATTTCATCAGTCTCAATTTACCAAAAGGTAAAGTCTTGTACATAGCATAATAAGAATCATGAATCACCGAAATCACCTTAATGTTTTTAGGCACTTTTTTTCGAGGGAGAAATGAAAAGAAGCCAAACTGATTTATGATAACATCAATATGCTTCTCTCGCAAAACAGTCAAAATTTGATTCTTACGTTCTTTCTTATTATCAGTTAGATGTATCTCTTCAGTAACCGTTGTGTAAGGATTGTCTGAAGTTCTATCTTTCACTAAATAAGTAACGGAATAACCATGTTTAATAAGTAATCGAGCCAAAGCATCAGTTACACGTTCAACACCGCCCATAGAGGTGTTAATCTCTCTTGGCGAGTAAATAAGAATATTTTTCATACAAAGAAAGAGATGTGTTTAAGAAATCCAGTTTGCCAAGGAATCAGATGGACCAGTACAATGGTTATAATACTAAATATTACTAAATTCCTCCCATTTATTAATGGATATTCTATCATATTTAAGGTATTTCGTCCTATGTATACACCCAAAACAAAATAGATTTGGAAAACTAAGATGTGGGCCAAAGGGAACAAAGGAACAACCGTATAATATCCCTTTGCATAAAAATAAGAGCCTATAGGGTAAACCAATATTGCCCATCCCAAATAGTACCACTTTAGTCGATACTTATCTATCACATATTGAATCATATTGAATAGGAATAGTGCCACTAAAAACCAAGTAATACTCCCTTTTTGTGCTAAGTCCAACTTCATCAAGAAAGAAGCCGAAGCAAAATCCTTATCATCTCTCCATCCTATCAAAACGAAAGACAATATAGTAAAGTATACGGCAGGCACTAAAAGTGTGCGCAATCTTGAACGCAATAGAGGCATTAACTCCTTCTTTTCACTCCACAATGCTCCAGACAAAAAGAAGAACACCGGCATCTGCACCGAAGCAAAAAGATAGCTGGGTAGTTCCATATGCATCCATACCACCCACAATATAGTAAACCCTTTCGCTATGTCAATATAATCTTTTCGAACTTGTGCCATATTCAGATAGTCTTTAGCAGTTCTTCCCACTCATCAGTAATCAAGTCTATATTATACTGTTTAGAGTTTGCCTTACAAGTTTCACTCATTCCCTCCCACTGAGTATCATTATTCATCAAAGTCACCATCTTATAAGCATAAAGTTGCTTATCGAAAGGAGGAATTACATAACCAGTCTCACCCTCTTGGACTAGGAATTTTGATGCAGAGAAAGTTCCGTAAAGCATAGGCACTACACCATGTTGCATAGCCTCAATTATAACCATAGGACTTCCTTCTTGTATAGAAGAGAGAGTAAGAATTTTAGCTTTAGCATAATATGACGAAGAATCTTTAAATCCTTCAAAACTCACATTTAAAATCTGATGTTTTTTACAATATTCCTGCAGTCTTTCTTTGTCAGGTCCATCGCCTACAATTTCTAACCGCCAGTTTTTAATTTGTTGAGTTACTAACTTCCAAACATCTAGAAGATAATCCACTCGTTTCTGTTCAAAATTAAGCCTACCAACAAATATCACTACATTCTCTTTAATTTGACTATCTTCAGTTTGCTTATAGGTGTTAGGATTTAGCATAGCCTTACAAACATGCCTTTTATCCTCAATTCCAGCTATTTCTAAATAGTCTGACACATAAGAAGGAGCTAACAAAATAACCCTATCAGAATGCTCGTACATATAACAGTACCGCTGTCGGGTATATTTCAAGAGGTTATATCTATTCAAAGGAGCCTTCACCCATTTCAACAGATTCACCATACCCTCCACGGGCTTAAATAATTTGAAAGGAAGATGTAGTGAACGATAAAAGTATTTATATTGCAAATAGGGATTAAAATGCAGATGAGTAATAATCTTCACTTTGGTAAAATGTTCTTTACTAAATAAATAGATATCATCTGTATTTCCCCCTTCGTTGATAATAATATCAATCTGATGTTGGTTAATCAAGTCGTTTATATATGCAATATTACGTCCTGTATTACCCACTTCATCTGGCAAAAAATAACAAGGGATATCATACTCTCCACCGACTTTTCGTCTTGATAAGTAGTAAATGCCGTATCCACGTGTACGTAAAGCATGAGCTAGATTATCGGCTACACGTTCCGTACCACCATACATTGGATTTATCTGATTCTCGAAATAAAAGAGTATATTCATCGTCTTAGTTTACTATCAGAGATATGAAGTATAATAGGATATTCATAGATATCTATATACGATATAAGCAAGGTTGAACATTCCTTTACTCATTAGTATATATTGAAGCCGAAAGCGTCCGCCTGCAATGTTAAGAATTTCCTTTATATAAGCCTTAGTTATAGCATCATTGAAAATTTGTTTGAATGGTTTTGTACGGTCAGTCCATTTCGTAGCATGCAAGGACTGACCAAATACTACAGAAATCTTCGCTGCCATCACGCGCATAACCTGCTCATGAGAATAATCAGAAAGCCCAAGCCTCATATCCATAAGGTCAAGCATTTTAAATAGGCTATTGATGGAAGGATAGAGATCTCTAACCCCTCTTCTAACAACAGGATTGTAATCCAACCCCATACGATAGTGATAGCCAATAAAAGGAATTAAACTAATACTCGACTGATGGCAAAGGCACTGAAGCACGAAATAAAAATCCTCGAAAACAATCATTCCTTTCAAAAATTTCACATTGTGCTGCCGCAAGAAAGAAGCTCTATAGCTCTTCAAGCAACTTGATTCCATGTTCATCGTGTTCAACAAATAGCCTATTTCAGAATGAAGGTTTGCAGATGAAATATGGCGATACACAGGAGTCCCCTTAATCTCTGAATAAAAGATATTACCATTATTGCCCTCATGATCTTGAGTGATGCCTACAATATACATATCAGCATCGTCATCCATATAATTCCTTATTTGTTGCAAATAATCCGGCTCAATCCAATCGTCACTATCCACAAACATCACATATTCTCCTTGAGCTTCAGCTAATCCGACATTGCGCGCATTCGAAACGCCTTCATTAGGTATATGAAAGGCCTTGATGCGGTTATCACTCTTAGCATACTCTTCGATGATTTCCGAAGTGTTGTCTTTGGAGCCATCATCCACAATGATAAGCTCCCAATTAGTATATGTCTGCTTAAGCACACTATCAATGCATTGGCGTATAGCATCTCCTGTATTGTAAGCAGGTACTATGATAGAATGTTTTAGATTGTTCATTTATAATAAATCTTCTAATGCCTTATCTACAAATTCATCGAAGCTCTTGAATGGGGCTTTGTGCTCCTTTTTCCATATATCATGATATCCTGCAGTCTGTTGAGCCACAGAGAACTTCAAACGATGATCATCTTCATCTCCCTCCATCCAAAGCGAAAACTCTTCATACATCTGCTCAACCGTAGGGCGCTTTCCATGCTTCTCATATGTGATGTTATCGTGCGTCAGTAGAAGGAAATTTTCAAGTATTGTACAATTATCCCCAATTTCTACAAGCAAAGGACGAGTTACATCAACACATTTATTTCCTGAAAGCAGTCTCAAAATAAGCCTTTTCCCCCTCTCTATCACACTTCTAATACAACAAAATATCATGTCTCTGATTGAATATAATTACAACTTCGTAAATTTCTGGATTTTGACTTTGAGATACATAGAATAAGGATTATTTTTCCATCCATTATACCATTTTGAGAGATGTTGAAAGTTCTTCTCGCTATACTTCTGTATGATTGTATCTCCAAACCATAACCTCGCAACTTGTGGGGTTAATGGAGCTAAAAGACTTAAAAAGTATGACAACATTAAAGTTTCAAAATCAGAACTACTAACATTAAGTTTTTGGTAATTCTCAAAAATCCTTTTACTAAACAATAATGCATCATTGACATTAAGAGAATACTTCTTCTGGTCATCAATTTCACCTTTCTGCCAATAATAGAAGTATCCATTGCGAACCTCAAGAGAACAGCACTGAGAAAATAATTCGAGCACAAAAACGGTATCTTCTCCAATCTTTTGTCCTTCAATGAATCGAATATTTCCTAATGCTTTTCTCCGAATGAATTTTCCCCAAGGAGTCTTAAACAGACCCTTAGCTAGGTTCTCTTTCAGTACCTTTTCATATTCGGATGGACACGATGCACAAACAGACTGAATAGGCTCATTCATAACATCAGCTCCACTTCCTGTGTGTATATACTTATCAACTACAATAATATCAACGTCTCTACCTATAGTTGCTTCACAATAATTTGCACTGATATAATCGTCAGCATCGACAAAACTGACCCATTCTCCAATAGCTTTTTCTATTCCAAAATTTCGAGCAGAACTGACACCTCCATTTTCCTTGTGAAAAACCTTAATTCTTGGTTCCTTTAATGCATACTCGTCACAGATGGTGCCAGAGTTATCAGGAGATCCATCATCTATTAACAACAATTCCCAATCTTTATAGGTCTGCTTAATGATGCTCTCAATACAACGAGAAAGAAATTTCTCCGCTTTATAAATTGGTACAATTATTGATATCATGATTAAAGTAGATTTGAAGCAATATACTCAGTAGATTTCTTTCGCTCTCTATTTAGTACATCTTCTGTGTTTGTAAAATATTTCATCTTATAACCGATAAATTTCACCCCGGAAGGGGAACCATCCAAAATGATTTTCAAGTGTATCACTTTGGCTGTTTCCATCACGATATAGGAACCAAGACTGCTTAGAGACTTCTTCACGCAAGCTGCGGATCTTATCTGTCAGGTTATAAATTATTTCTTGAAGACGGATCACCTGAGACTACAAGGATTCATTATGTTTCTCAAAAGCTACATTGCACTCCTCAGAAGACTTCATCGAAGTTTTCAGCGGAGAATAAGACTCCTTGTCCAAGGCATGGAGATAATGGATACCCATTATCATCCCATCAAGATCCGTTTCAGAATATTTAAGTAATGCCACTAAATACTTGAAGTCGAGTGGGAAATGAGTGACACAACCATCTTCATATACAGGATGCATAAACTTGTAACCACATTCATACTCCAGTTCATAAAGCATATATACGGTTTTCATATCTGACCAATTTCATCAATTGCCTATTCTTGGACATGAAAGCGAACATATCTCCATTATAAGGATTTGGGAAACGATCCTTTACAATATCTATCAGGTGACGACGCCTCATATGCATATCGTTTATATTGGAGATGAACCAGATATTCATACTACCGGTGATGGCTAACATAGAACTTCCAGCTTCTCTATTATACCACATAAGGACTGATAGTTCAAGTTATGGTGACTAACCTCAAGACCATTCGAAAACACGATATTGACATGAGTGACACTCACGACAGAGGAACAATCATTAAACCAGCAATTATTGGAAAAGAAAAGTAAGTCAAAATCTGTAACTTCATGAAGAATGGTCTCTACACAATCAGGTGCACCCCAATCATCCGAATCAACAAAAGCGATATACTCAGTTTGTGCTTTTTCAATACCTACATTACGAGCAATATTAACCTCTTCATTTTTTTTGTGAATTACTTGGATACTAGGATATTTACCGTTAGCATTGAATAACGCACAGCATATTCATCACAAATAAAACCACTTTTATCAGGAGAGCCATCATCTACAAGGATAATTTCAAAATCTGTTACAGTTTGTTTTATTAGACTTTCAATGCGATCGAGCAAAAAAACTTCCGCCGCGTAAACTGGAACAATAATAGATAGTTGACCTGCCATAATTATCTCTTTCTGAATTCGTTCAGTTTGGCCATAAACAAAGCATACATTCTACTTACAAAAAATTTCATTCCTGATGTGAAGATATAAAACATAGTGAATACTGTTATTACAACCTCTAAAAAGACAGTCAAGCCACATTGTATCAACTTTTCATACGAATCTATGGATTCAAAGTCTATAAAAGAAGTAGCGAAATATAATACTAGAAAACATATTCCAATGATTGCGCAACGCCCTAAAAAGGGAATGAAATAGTTTAAAGAAGATTCTTTTATCCCCTCTGTAAAAAGAAAATAAGGCTTCCAAACCCCGATAAAAATCGATTGACTGATTATACCTCCTAATAGAACGCCTTCTATTCCCCAATAATACCCTAAAGTCACCGATGCAATTAAATTAATAATAGATTCTGTAATCGGAGCCCAAATATCATGAAATAAGCCACTCCCACAAATAAAAGAATCTATCGTAGTCCTATTTGCTACAATGGAGAAGGAAACCAACATGATAATCAACAATTCCTTACTTAAAAGATAATCATCTCCCAACCATACCCTAATGAAAGGCTCTATCAAGTAATAAATGCAAAAAAGAGCCGTAAATGAAATAAATAGTCTAGAATCAAACAATTCCCAAAAAACCTTTTTAATGCGTTCCTTATCACCACTTGCGATAAGATTTCCAATTGCTGCCCCAGTACTTCCAAATACAGTGCTCAACAATTGTGACATTTTAGTTATTACCAATATATAATTACCATAGTATGCAATTATTGTAAAAGAAGTATATGCGTACATTATCAATGGAGCAGCCTGATTTAATATCGTTTCTGAAATTCGATGAATAAATACTTGTTTTGTTTTCTTCATTACATCCGGATATTTATGAAGAAGACTTTTTCCATCATACCCCTTTACCGAAAGCCACGGATATTCTTTCTTCAGTACCTTGTTCAGCCAAACACATCCAAATAGATACCCCACCGTATTGGTTAAAAGATAAAAGACAAAAGGGGATGATACTATTGGCAATAATAATATAAGTAATATTTTTAAAAAGGCACCAGCTCCCTGCGTCACAATTGTAACTTTATATGTTTTTTGATCTGCACCTAATACTATCATTTTATAGTTGATAAAATATCCGAGCATAGAACCAAATAACATCACTAAAAATGTAGCATATACACACCACAAAGGGATAGTAGATTTAGCAAATATCAATGGAAAAAATCCCATTAAAACAGCTGCCGCACATATTATAACATAAGCAATGCGACGATATACCCATCCCTCTAATGCTACGATCTCAGTGACAGTTTTTGTATCATTGTCATACAGTGGTTTATATAAGAAAAATCCAACAGCAGTGCTAATGCCCATTTCGGCAAGATTCAAGAAACTAAGTAAATTAGTTGCCGTTGTATCAAGTCCTAAAATCTCACTCCCTAAATATTCAAAAAAGACTTTTCTCGACCAAAAGCCTAGTATTAGCTGCACAAAATAATAAAACATGGAAATTTGTGCATTCTTTATACTTTTTTGTGTTCTATCTGCCATCACATCAATAGGGTAAAGCGTCTATCTTTATTTAATTCATATAATCGCTCGCCACCAAACGGTACAATCATATAGGCTAATA